>NZ_CP041659.1:1300000-1609106 GCF_007998985.1 Sphingomonas xanthus | reverse complement strand
CTGAAACGCTTTCCTAGCTTATCAAAGGATAGTCAGCCGTCCCGGCTTGCCGCCCAGTCGGCGGCGTCGCGCACCCGCTGGGCCTCCGATAGCCGCATGACGAGGACCGAATCCCCGCTGGCGACGATCGCCAGATCCTCGACGCCGATGGCAACGATGCGCGGCCCGTCACTGCGGATCATGTTGCGGGGGCTATCGATCGCCAAAACCTCGCCGACGCTGACGTTGCCGTCGCGATCCTTGGCCGAGGCGTCGAACACCGCCGCCCAGCTGCCAACGTCGGACCAGCCCATCGAGACGGGAACGACCGACACCAGCGGGCTATGTTCCATCACCGCATAATCGATCGACAGCGAGGGCGACCGGGCAAAAGCCGTTTCATCGACCGAGTCCCCGCTTTCCAGCGCGGCCCGGGCGGCGGAAAGGATCGCGGGGGCGTGACATTCCAACTCTTCGCGCCAGACCTGGCGCGACGCAAGGAAGATGCCGGCATTCCAGTAATGACCCCCGGCGGCGATCATGGCCTCGGCCCGATCCAGCGGCGGTTTCTCGACGAAGGCGGCGACCGGGCGGACCGCTCCGCTGCCCGGCGCGGCGATATAGCCGAAGCCGGTTGCGGCATAGGTCGGCTCAACCCCGAACGTGACGATCCGCCCCGCTTCCGCCCCCGCGCGGGCGAGGCCGATAGCCTGGTGGAACGCGGCGGAATCGGCGATATGGTGGTCGCTCGGCACAATCAGCAGCAATTCGGCGTCATGCGATGCCACCACCGCGAGTGCGATCGCCGCCGCACTGTCGCGCTTGACCGGTTCAAGGATTAGTCGCGCGCCGACAGGAAGCAGCGGCCTAAGCTCGGCTTCCTGCGCCCGGTTAGCGACGATGACCGGCGGCGCGAACCCTTCGCCGAACCGCGCCAGCGTCTGTTCGAACAAGCTGGCGTCGCCAACAAGGGGCAGCAGATGCTTGGGCCGGCTTGCGGTCGACAAGGGCCACAGCCGCGTTCCCGCGCCGCCTGCCAGGATGACCGGGCGGATCGGCCGCCCCGCTGCTGTCTCGCTCATATCCGTCCTCATGGCCGATAAGCGGGCACGAGCGCCAGCGTTCATCATTCCTTTGTAAAATTTTGCGACAGTTTGCTCATGTCGGAGGATTTTACAGTCGAGGGCCGATGCAGGCGCTGACCGCCTTTTGGGCGCATGCGCTGGCGGCCGCGCTGTTCGCCTCGCTAACGCTATGGGAATTGCGCCGAGGGCTTGGCGAAAGCGAGCAGCGCATGCTGTTGGCGGCCTTCGCCCTGACCGGCTGCTGGGCCTGGGTAACGGCGCTTGCGCCTACGACCATGCTCGCCGCCTATTCGGAAACGGCGCGCAACCTGGTCTGGGTCGGTGTGCTTTACCGGCTGGCCGGAATGGACGGCGGCGACGTGCAGCGGGGCGTCAAACCCGTCTATGCCGCGGTTGCCGGCGTGCTCGGCATGCAGTTGGTCGTCGACGCCTTGCCGCTGCTGATCGACACCGAGACTCTGAGCAGCGGCCATGCGGTCATTGTCACCGCGATCATCCTGCGCCTGACCGCCGCCGCGGGCGCGCTCGTCCTTGTCCATAATTTCTATGGCCAGGCCACCCCGTCGAGCCGCAGCCGGATTCGCCTGGCGATGGTCGCGCTCGCGACGATGTGGGCCTACGACCTCAATCTCTACACCATCGCCTATTTCGACCCGGCTTCCGCCAAGGGCCTGTTCGACTGGCGCGGCCTCGCTATCGCCCTGGTTGCGCCGCTGTTCGTCGTAGGCGGACAGCAAGACGATCGCTGGCGAATCCGCCTGTCGCGCGCCGCCACCTTCCAAAGCCTGTCGGCGATCGCGATCACCGCCTATGTCGCGGTGATGGCAGTGCTGGTAACAGCGCTGCGGGGGTCGGGGTTCGACTGGACCCGGGCGCTGCTCATCGCGCTGCTCGCGGCGATGACCGTTGCCGCGATCGTGCTTCTGCCTTCGCGCCGGGCGCGGGGCTGGGCCAAGGTCAAGATTGCCAAGCATCTTTTCGAGCATCGCTACGACTATCGCACGGAATGGCTGCGCTTTACCGAGACGATCGGCGCAAGCGGTTCGGCCGCGCCCCCGCTTGGCCAGCGGGTAATCAAGGCCTTTGCCGACATCCTCGACGCGCCCGGCGGGCTGTTGCTGGTTGCTGACGAACATGGCGCGATCGAGCCGGCCGCCGCCTGGAACTGGTCGGGCAGCACCAATCTGGGCGATGCCATCCCCAGCGCCGAAGCGCTGGCCTTTTGGCTGTCGGTCGGGGCCGAAGGGCGGATCATCGATTTCGACTCCTATGCCGGCGGCTGGGCCGAGGACCGCGACCGCGAAGTGGGCATCCCGGGCCCATTCCTAAGCGAAGAACATGCCTGGACCGGCATCCCGCTGATCCATGACGAACGGCTGGTCGGCCTCGTCCTGCTCGCCGCGCCCGATTATCGCCGTCCGCTCGACTGGGAAGATTTCGACCTGCTACGAACCGCCGGGCGGCAGGCAGCATCAAGCCTTGCCGAAGCCAACGGTCAGCAGGCGCTGATGAATGCCCAGCGGTTCGAGGACTTCAACCGTCGGTTCGCCTTCATCCTTCACGACGTGAAGAACCTCGTCAGCCAATTGTCGCTTCTTACCCGCAATGCCGAGCGCCACGCGGACAATGCCGAGTTTCGCGCCGACATGGTGGCCACGCTCAAGGGCTCGGTCGGCAAGATGAACGAGCTGCTGGCGCGTCTAGCGCCGACGCCCGACCAGCGCCCGGCGCGGCTCGAGCCGACCCCACTGCGCCCCCTCGTCGCCTCGGCAATCGCCGCCAAGCGACGTGACCATGAGGTGCGGCTGCTGGGCGACGGCAATCTTTGCGCAATGGCCGATCCCCTGCTGCTTGAGCAGGCCATTGGCCACCTCGTCCAGAACGCGGTCGATGCGAGCACACCGCTGCAGCCGGTGACGGTACGCATGACCGGGGAAGAGGACCGGGTCGTCGTCTCGGTTGCCGATACCGGGACCGGCATGGACGCCGATTTCGTCCGCACCCGCCTGTTCCAGCCCTTTGCCTCGACTAAGCAGGGCGGCTTCGGCGTCGGCGCATTCGAGGCCAAGAGCCTAGTCGCGGCGATGGGCGGGCGCCTGACCGTCGACAGCAAGCCCGGCGAGGGCAGCAATTTCACCATCACCCTTGCCGCCGCCCAGCCGGCGGCTGACATCATCCGGAAACGTGCATGAGCGACGAAAAGACCCTACCTGTATTGCTGATCGTCGAGGATGACGAAGGCCTGCAGCGCCAGCTCAAATGGGCTTATGAGGGCTATCGTGTGGTCAGCGCGATCGATCGCGCGCAGGCGATCGAGATGGTCCGGCTGCATGAGCCTGCGGTCGTCACGCTCGACCTTGGCCTGCCGCCCGACCCCGACGGCACCACCGAGGGGTTTGCGACGCTGACCGAAATTCTCGCACTGAAGTCCGAAACCAAGATTATCGTCGCATCGGGACATGGCGCCCGCGAAAGCGCGCTCAAGGCGATCGCGCTCGGCGCCTATGATTTCTACCGCAAGCCAGTCGACATCGACGAGCTTGGCCTGATCGTCAGCCGGGCCTTCCACCTTGCCGACATCGAGGCGGAAAACAGGCGGCTGGAGGCGGGCGGCGGGGGCGAGGCGCTGGGCGCTCTGATCAGCGCTAGCCCCGAGATGGCCAAGGTCGTCCGGACCATAGAACGGGTTGCTTCGGCCGATGTGTCGGTAATGCTCCTTGGCGCAAGCGGTACCGGCAAGGAATTGCTGGCCCGCGCCGTCCATGAAAAGTCGCCCCGCGCCAAGGGCGAGTTCATTGCCATCAACTGTGCTGCAATCCCCGAAAACCTACTGGAGGCGGAGCTGTTCGGCTATGAACGGGGTGCCTTCACCGGCGCGGTCAAGACGACCCCCGGAAAGATCGAGCTGGCGCAGGGCGGAACGCTGTTCCTCGACGAAGTCGGCGACATCCCGCTTCCGTTGCAGGTCAAGCTGCTCCGGTTCCTGCAGGAGCGGATCATCGAGCGGATTGGCGGGCGCACGCAAATTGCGGTCGACACGCGGATCGTCTGCGCGACCCATCAGGACCTCGACGCGATGATCGCCGATGGCCGGTTCCGTGACGACCTTTACTACCGCCTCGCCGAGATCGTCGTGAAAATTCCCAGCCTTTCGGAGCGCAGCGGCGACGCGGTACTGCTGGCCCGCCACTTCGTGTCCCGCTTCGCGCGCGATCTCAATCCCAAGGTGCAGGGCCTCGCCCCCGACGGCGCCGATGCGATCGACGCCCACCCCTGGCCCGGTAATGTCCGGGAACTCGAGAATCGCATCAAGCGTGCAGTGATCATGGCCGACGGCAAACTGGTGGGCGCGGCAGACCTCGACTTGCCAGGGATCCGTGGCGGGACCGATCCGCTGCCGATCAACCTCCGCGCCGCCCGCGAACAGATCGACCGCCGGGTCATCCGCCAGGCGCTGACCCGCACCGAGAATAATATATCGGGCGCCGCCAAGCTGCTCGGGATCAGCAGACCGACACTCTACGACCTGATGAAGCAGTATCAGCTCGGCGCCTGAGGGCCGCGACAGATTAGTCCGCCAGCTCCCACCGGATCCGCTGGCGCACCTTGTCGACCACGGGTTTGCCGCGGTTGTCGGTTGCGGGCTTGAACTTAGCGCGGCTGCTGAGGATTCGGCAGGTGGCGCTGTCCAGCGATGCCGAACCGCTCGACCTTGTGACATCGCATTTTGTGACGCGCCCGCTGGTGCCTACCGTCAGCACAACGGCGACGGTTCCTTCTTCGTCGCGGCGAATGGCGCTGTTCGGATAATCGTCAGCGCTGAACAGGCGTGGCAGGTCCCCGACGGCGCTGCGCGGCGGAACTGTTTTGACCGGCGGAGGCGGAGGCGGCGGGGGAGGCCTACGCACCACCGGGGCTGGCCGGGGCGGCGCCGGCGGAGCGGTCGGAGTAATTATGGGCGGGGGCGCCTGCCGTACGACGGCGACCGGAGGCGGAGCAGGCCGGGTCCGGACGATCGGCGGCGGGGCGACGACCGGCGGCGGGGTTTCGGCGACCGCTTCGGGCGGCGGCGGAGGCGGTTCCTCGGGCGGTGGCGGCGGCGTTTCCTCGACGTCGAAGGTCTTCAATTTTTCGACCGCGCGTTCGATCGTGGTATAGGCAAGGCCCGTTACTAACGCATAACCGAGCGCGACGTGGATCAGCGCGACGACAATCACTGCGGCCGTCCGGTTAGTGCCGATGGCTTTTCGACGGGCGTAAGTCATTACCGGGCTTCTTGCGAAACCGTCCCACCTCCTTTCCTGTCACGTAAAGCGCCCTTAGCGCCTGTGCGTATAATACACTGTTTTTACTAATCTTTCTACCAAGAGCGGCAATAATCAGCTGCCCAGCGATTCAGCCATTTCGGCAACCTCGAGCCAGCGCAGCTCGGCGGCCTCCACCTCGGCCCGGTGTCGTTCGATCCGCGCGGTGAGATCGGCGAATTTCCGAGGATCTGCCGTAAACAGATCGGGATCGTGAAGCGCTTCCTCGTCGGCGGCAATAAGCTCTTCCAGCCGTTCAATTTCGCCGGGCAGCCGGTCGAAGTCGCGCTGGTCCTTGTAGCTCAGCTTGGCTTTGGCGGCCTGCGGCGCGGACGGGGTCGTGGCGGGGACAGTCTTTTTCTCGGGCTTGCGATGAGCCTGGTAGCGCTTGCGGACCCAGTCTTCATAACCGCCTGCGACCACGTCGACCTTGCCTGTCCCGTCGAGGCCCAGGGTGACGGATACGGTCTTGTCGAGGAAGTCGCGGTCGTGGCTGACGATGAGGACGGTGCCTTCATAATCGGCAATCACCTCCTGCAGCAGGTCGAGCGTTTCGAGATCGAGGTCGTTGGTCGGCTCGTCAAGCACTAACAGGTTCGATGCCCGGGCAAACTCGCGAGCCAGCAGCAGGCGGGAGCGTTCGCCGCCTGACAATGAGCCGACCGGCGCTTCGGTCAGCGAGGGGTCGAACAGGAACTCCTTGAGATAGCCCTTGATATGTTTCTTGTGGCCGCGGACCTCGATCCAGTCGCCACCCTCGGCCAGTACGTCGCGAACTCTCTTGTCGGGGGCCATCAGCTTGCGTTGCTGGTCGATGACGATTCCGGACAAGGTCTTGGCCTGGCTCACCGTTCCGCTGTCGGGTTTCAGTTCGCCGGTGAGCAGCTTCAGCAGCGTTGTCTTTCCCGAGCCGTTGGCGCCGACCAGCCCGATCCGGTCGCCGCGCTGGATGCGCAAGGTGAAATCCTTGATGATCGTGCGTTCGCCGAAGCGCTTCGTCACGCGGTCGGCGTCGATGACCGTCTTGGTCTTGACCTCGTCCCTAGCGAGTCCGAGCTTTGCACCGCCGGCCGGACCCAGCATCGCCGCGCGCTGCGCCCGCATCTCGTGAAGCTTGGCAAGCCGCCCTTGATTCCGCCGGCGGCGGGCGGTGACGCCGCGTTGCAGCCAGTGCAATTCCAGCGCCAGTTTGGCGTCGAGCTTTTCCGCCGCGCGCTGCTCTTCGGCATAGACGGCCTCAGTCCAGGCATCGAAGCCGCCGAAACCGATTTCCGCGCGGCGGATCGTTCCGCGGTCAAGCCACAGGCAGCTGTTGGTCAGGCGCGTGAGAAATGTGCGGTCATGGCTGATGGCGATAAACGCCCCCTTGAACCGGTTCAGCCAATCCTCGAGCCAGTCGATCGCGCCAAGATCCAGGTGGTTGGTCGGTTCGTCGAGCAGCAAGACGTCCGGTCGCTGCGCAAGCGCCCGGACGATCGCCGCGCGGCGCCGTTCTCCGCCGCTTGCGGTCGCCGTATCCCGGGCGAGGTCGATTCCCAGCTGGTCAGCGATTGCCGCAGCCTCATGCGCCGACGGCGCGTCCTTGCCCGCCAGCACCCAATCCTCCAGTCGGGAATGGCCGCGCAGGTTGGGATCCTGTTCCAGCAGTACCACGCGCGTGCCCGGAACCGTCTTGCGGATTCCCTCATCGGTGTCGATCTCCCCGGTAAGGCACTTGAGCAATGTTGTTTTGCCCGCGCCGTTGCGGCCGATCAGCGCCAGCCGGTCGCGCGGACCGATAAAGATGTCGAGGCCGCGAAACAGCCAGCCTTCGCCCTGGACGAGGCCGAGCTTCTCATAGGATAAAATCGGGGGTGCCATCGCCGCGCGCCCTAGCGTAGCTTGCCTGCGCCGTCACGGTCAGGCTTAACGGCGAACAACGGGGGCATTCATAACTCGTTCAATGGCTTGCCAATAGAGAAGGTGTCGAGAGAGATTTTTGCCATGAGCCTGTATCGTACCCTTCTCCTGTCCCTGTGCGCCGCGAGTGCCGCGGTCGCCACCCCTGCGCTTGCCCGGCCGGCGGACCAGATTCGCTTGGCCTGGAACGACCGTCCGCGCGACCAGGATCGCGCCTATATCGCGACCCAGCGAGGCCAATCGATGCCCCTGCCGATGATTGAACGGCGGGTCATCCCGCGCATGGGCGGCGCCGATTACCTCGGCCCGGAGCTGCGCGGCCGAAACCTGCGGATGAAGTTCATGGACCGCAGCGGCAAGGTCATCTGGGTCGATGTCGACCCGCGCACGGGGCGAATTCTCGATAAATCCGACGACTAGCCGGCGAGCCGGCAGCCGGGCGACCTTTCATGGGCGCGAGCCTTGGGTTTGTGCCCGCTCGACACATAAAGGCTTGCCACCTCCCCTTCGTTGCGGCCAAGCAACCGTTCAGCTTCGCGCGTGTTTGAGTCTGCGAACGAACTTCGAAGGATGATTAAATGCGCGTATTGATCGTCGAGGACGAGCCCAACCTGGGCCGCCAGTTGCGCTCAACTTTGGAGGGCGCGGGCTATGCCGTCGACCTCGCTACCGACGGCGAGGACGGTCACTATCTGGGCTCGACCGAAACCTATGACGCGGTGGTTTTGGACCTTGGCCTGCCAGAGATTGACGGCCTGACCGTGCTCGACCGCTGGCGCAAGGAAGGGCGCAAGATGCCCGTCCTTGTCCTCACTGCGCGGGACAGCTGGTCGGACAAGGTCGCCGGCCTCGATGCCGGCGCCGACGACTATCTCGCCAAGCCGTTCCAGACTGAAGAGTTGATCGCGCGTCTGCGCGCGCTGATCCGGCGCGCCGCCGGTGTCGCCAGTTCCGAGCTGATCGCCGGCGACATTCGCCTCGACACCCGGTCCGGCAAGGTCACCAAGGGCGGCGAGCCGGTCAAGCTGACCGCGCAGGAATATAAGCTTCTGTCGTACCTGATGCACCACAAGGGCAAGGTGGTCAGCAGGACCGAATTGATCGAGCATATCTACGACCAGGATTTCGACCGCGATTCCAACACGATCGAAGTTTTCGTCACTCGTATTCGCAAGAAATTGGGTGCCGATGTCATCACCACCATCCGCGGCCTCGGCTATAGTCTCGAGGATCCGGGAGCTTGACCGGGGCCGCCCCTGAAAAGGCGGGCATTCCAGTGAAGCAGCGCCGCGGCGGGTCGCTGACCCGCCGCATGATCGTCGTCGCCGGCATCTGGATCGGCGTACTGCTGCTGGGCGGCGGCTACGCGCTCGATCGGGTTTTGAGCCGAACCATCGCCCAGAATTTCGACCAAAGCCTCGAAAATGTCCTGAAAGCCATGATCGGCGCGTCGGAAATCGGGCCGGAGGGAGAGGTTCGCTTCACCCGCCCGCCCGCCGACCAGCGCTTCCTCGAACCCTATTCGGGCGCTTATTTCCAGATCAGCGGCGAAGGACAGGAAATCTTTCCGTCGCGCTCGCTGTGGGATCGGCGCCTGAATGTCGACGAGCGCCACAACGACGTCGACCTGCACAAGCGTGACAGCTTCGAATTTGAAGGCGAGCCGCTTCGGATCCTCGAGCGCGACGTGATCCTGCCCGGTAGCGAGGTGCGCTGGCGCTTCCAGGTCGCCCAGTCGCGCGACGCGATCGACAGCCAGCTTGCCGAGCTTCGCACCACCCTGATTTACAGTTTCGCGGCGCTGGGTCTTGGGCTTTTGGTGATGGCCGCGCTCCAGGCCCTTTACGGATTGTGGCCGCTACGACGGGTGCGCCGGGAAGTGGCGGCAATTCGCGGCGGCACGCAGACCCGGATCGCCGAGGATTTCCCGCGCGAGGTCGAGCCGCTGGTCGACGAGATCAACGAATTGCTAAGCCATAGCGAAGCGCAGGCGGAGGAAGCACGGCGTCATGCCGGGAACCTGGCCCATGCGCTCAAGACCCCGCTGACGGTCATCACCAATGCCGCGACCGCCCATGCCCAGGACCTTAACGACACTGTGATCCGCGAGGCCGGCGTCATGCGCCGCCAGGTGGACCACCATCTTGCCCGCGCCCGGGCGATTGGACGCCGCGCGTCGGCCCAGGCCCGGGCGAAGGTGTGGGACAGCGTTCACGCGGTCGAACGGGCGGTGTCGACCCTCTATGGATCGGTGACTATCGACACCGCCGGCGACAAGGTTGCGCAGGTCCGGGTCGAGCGACAGGACCTCGACGAGATGGTCGGCAACCTGGTCGAAAATGCCGCCAAATATGGCCATGGCCGGGTATTCGTGACGGTCGAGGCGCCTAGCGACGGAAGGGTCGCGGTGCTGGTCGAGGACGATGGCCCGGGCATTTCGCCCGAACAGCGGCAGGAATTGTTCAAGCGCGGCATGCGGCTCGATACCACCGGCAAGCCGGGCACCGGGCTCGGCCTCGCAATCGTCCGCGACGTCGCCGAAATCTATGGCGGAACGGTCGAGCTCGGCGAGAGCGAAGACCTTGGCGGACTGCTGGTTACCCTGTCGCTTCCCGAAGCGACGCAAGGCGGCTAAGGGGCTGCGGGTGACCGCCACTATCCACCACCTCGCCGGCAAGCGCGTCCCTTCGCTTGAGCCGATGCTGGCACTGACCGGCGCCGACATGCATGCCGTCAATGCCGTGATCCTCGACCGGATGCAGTCGAAGGTTGCCCTCATTCCCGAGCTTGCCGGCCATCTGATTGCCGGAGGCGGCAAGCGGCTGCGACCGATGCTGACAATCGCGAGCGCGGCCCTGTTCGATTATCCTGGCACTCGCCATCACAAGCTCGCCGCCGCGGTCGAGTTCATCCATACCGCGACCCTGCTGCACGACGACGTCGTCGATGGGTCGGGGCTGCGCCGGGGCAAGCGCACCGCAAACCTCATCTGGGGCAATCCGGCCAGCGTTCTGGTCGGGGATTTCCTATTCTCCCGCGCTTTCGAACTAATGGTCGAGGACGGCAGCTTGAAGGTGCTGCGAATCCTCAGCCATGCCTCGGCGGTGATCGCCGAGGGCGAGGTCGACCAGCTGACCGCCCAGCGCCAGGTCGAAACTAGCGAGGAACATTACCTCCACATCATCAATGCCAAGACCGCGGCCTTGTTCGCGGCCGCCTGCAGGATCGCGCCCGTTGTCGCCGAAGCCGGCGAGGAAGCCGAAGAGGCGCTGGAATCCTATGGCCGCAATCTCGGGATCGCCTTCCAGCTGATCGACGATGCGATCGACTATGCATCTGATGCCGAAGTCATGGGCAAGGGCGTCGGCGACGATTTTCGCGACGGCAAGGTTACCTTGCCGGTGATCCTCGCGCATGCCCGCGGCACGTCCGGCGACCGCGCCTTCTGGAAAGCGGCGATGCAGGGTGACCGGACGGCCGATGTAGACCTAGCCCATGCGACGGCACTGATCCGGGACACCGGCGCGCTTGCCGACACGCTCGAGCGCGCGCGCCATTACGGCCGCCGGGCCATCGACGCGCTCGCGCCCTTTTCCGCCGGCCGGGCCAAGGCGGCGTTGATCGAGGCCGTCGAATTTGCCGTCGCCAGGGCCTATTGATCCAGCTAACCTGCCGTTCATCCCGCTCGATTAGGAACAAGAAGATGCGCAAAACCCTGTTCGGAGGCATCGCCTTTGCCGCCATGTTCGTCGCCACGGCCGCCCATGCCGCGACGATGACCGTCTACAAACATCCCAGCTGCGGCTGTTGCGCCAAATGGATCGAGCATGTCGAACAGCATGGCTTCACCGTCGATGTGGTCCCGACCACCGAGATGATGGCGCTGAAGACCAAGCTGGGCGTTCCGGATACGCAGGTTAGCTGCCACACCGCTAAGGTCGGCAATTATGTTGTCGAGGGCCATGTTCCCGCTCAGGATATCAAGCGGCTGCTCGCCCAGAAGCCCAAGGCGCGGGGAATCGCCGTTGCGGGCATGCCGATGGGTTCGCCAGGCATGGAGCATGGCGACCACCGCGAGCCCTATCAGACGATGCTTATTGGCCTTGATGGCAAGACCAAGGTCTTCGCCTCGCACTAACATATGCTGCGCAGCGCAGCGCGCCGTCGCGCTGATCGTCGCATGCGCTATAGGGCGAGCGGATGAATCGCTCCGCGCTCCCGATTGACGATGTCCTGCCGCAGCTCCTCCACGCGCTGAACGAGGGTACGCGCGCCCTGCTGATCGCGCCGCCCGGCGCCGGCAAGACGACCCGGGTGGCGCCGGCCCTGCTCAACCAACGCTGGCTGGATGGAAGGCAACTGCTGCTGTTGGTTCCACGCCGCCTTGCCGCCCGCAGCGCCGCCGAATTCATGGCGCGGGAATTGGGACAAGAGGCGGGCGCGACGATTGGCTATGCGACGCGCCTCGACAGCCGGGTGGGCAAGGCAAGCCGGGTCATCGTCATGACCCACGGGGTCTATCTGGCGCGCCTTCAGGCCGATCCGGAACTTGCCGGGGTCGGAGCGGTGCTGTTCGACGAGGTCCATGAGCGCAGCCTCGACAGCGACCTTGCACTGGCATTGACTCTCGATGCCGCGGAGGGACTGCGTCCCGACCTTCGCATCGTGCCGATGTCGGCGACACTGGATGGCGAACGCTTTGCCCGGCTGCTCGGCGATCCGCCGCGCATCGAGAGCCAAGGGAGGAGCCATCCGCTCACGCTGCTCCACCAAGGCCGCGACTCTGCCCAGCGGATCGAGCCGCAGATGGCCGCTGCGATCCGCGCCGCGTTACGCGATCATGACGGATCGCTGCTCGCCTTCCTGCCCGGAATGGCGGAAATAGAGCGAACTGCCGAGGCCTTGGGGAACCTGCCCGAAACCGTTATCCTCCACCGCCTGCACGGTGCGATCGATCCCGCGCAGCAGCGCGCCGCCCTCGCCCCGCCCAAGCCTGGAACCCGAAAACTAGTGCTGGCGAGCGCGATCGCCGAGACCAGCCTGACACTCGATGATGTTCGCATCGTCGTCGACAGCGGCCTTGCCCGCCGGCCGCGCTATGACCGGGGCGCTGGGCTGACCCGGCTGGTGACCGAGCGGGCCAGCCGCGCCGCCGCGACCCAGCGCGCCGGCCGTGCCGCGCGTCAGGCCCCGGGCGTTGCGATCCGCCTGTGGGAGGAAGCGGCCACCGCCTCGCTGCCCGCGCACGACCCGCCCGAAATCCTCGTAGCCGACCTGACGAGCTTGCTCCTGACCTGTCATCTGTGGGGTGAAACCGACGTCGCGCGCCTACCTTTCCTCGACCCGCCTCCGCCCGCAGCGCTGGCCGAAGCGCGAAGCCGCCTGCAGCGCCTCCACGCGCTCGATGACGATGGGCGGGTCACCGCGCATGGACGCGCAATAGCGGCCATCCCGCTGGAACCGCGGCTGGCGCACATGCTCCTCGAAGCCAGGCGGCGCGGGTTCGGTCCGGCCGCCGCCGAGGCCGCCGCCTTGCTTACCGAGCGCGGCATCGGTGGCAATGACGCCGATCTCGAAGTGCGGCTCCGCCGCTGGAAATCGGACCGCGGACCGCGCGCCGAGGCTGCCCGCCGCATGGCAGGACGATGGGCCGGAGGACAGGCCGACCGCCAAGCCGGCCAGGATCTTGCCCGGGCGATTGCGCTCGCCTTCCCCGACCGCGTGTCGCGGCGGCGCGATTCAGCGGGGGAACATTGGCAATCGGTCGGCGGTCGCGGCTTTCGTTTGGATTCCTCGTCCCCGCTGGCCCGCAGCGAATGGCTTGCCGTCGCCGAGGTCGCAGGCGCTGCTTCGGGCGCGCGGATCATGTCCGCCGCCGCCATCACCCTCGATCAGGTCGAAGAGCTTTTCAGCGACACGATCCATGGCTTCGCCGAAGTCCGGTTCGATCCTACCAGCGGCACCACCAGCGCGACTCGCGGTCGGCGGCTTGGCCGGATCAAACTGTCCTCCGCGCCCGATCCCTCGCCCGACCAGGCGGCCATCGAGGCCGGGCTGATCGATGCGGTGCGGCGGCATGGGCTGGCGATCCTGCCGTGGAACGGAGAGGCGACTGCGCTGCGCCGGCGCGCGGCCTTTGCCGCGCAGCATGATGAGAGCATCCCTGACCTGTCTGACGCGGCGCTGCTCGCCAAGCTCGATGACTGGCTCACCCCCTTGCTGGCTGGCAAAAGGAGGCTGGACGGATTGGCCGGCCTCAGTTCGGCGCTCGATGGCCTGTTGGGCCATGCAGGACGCCGTGCGGTCGACCGCCTCGCGCCGACCCATTTCTGCACTCCTGCCGGATCTTCGCACTCTATCGACTATTCCGCGCCCGGCGGTCCGACGGTCGAGGTCCGGGCGCAGGCGCTCTATGGCCTAAAGCTTCACCCGATGGTCGGTGGCGGGCGCGTGCCACTGACGCTGGCGATCACCTCCCCTGCCCACCGGCCAATTCAGACCACCCGGGACTTACCGTCCTTCTGGGCGGGAAGCTGGCGTGACGTCGCCAAGGAAATGCGCGGTCGCTATCCCAAGCATCCCTGGCCCGACGATCCGGCCGGGGCTGCCCCGACGCTGCGCACTAAGCGCGCCGGCTCTTGATTCCCGCTTCAGCTTGCGCCAAGCGCCGGCCATGATCGTCGCCCGGATTATCGAGGAGCAGCGCAAGACGACCCAGTCGGGGCGTGCGCAGGAAGGTTGCTGGACCCTTGAGTTCGAGCGGCAGCAGCCGCAGCGCGCCGATCCGCTGACGGGCTGGAACGGGTCCGGCGACACGCCTACCCAGGTTCGCCTTCGCTTCGACAGCAAGGACGAGGCGCTGGCCTATGCGACGCGCAAGGGACTGACGGTCCACGTGGTCCCCGCGCCACCGGTGACGATGAAAATCCAGGCTTACGCGGACAACTTCCGCTAGGAGGTCAGCCGGTCCCGCGTTCGGCGATAAAGTCGCGGATCATCGGCTGCAGATTGTCGTCATAGCTGGCCATGACATGGCGCGGCCCGGCAACATCGAAATGGGTCAGCAGCCGCTCTCCGTTCCAATAATGTAGCGCATAGGCCGGGGCGTCGCCGAGGATCAGGGGCCTTCCATCGGGTCGCCTGGGATCGATATCTTCAAGTTGCAGCGCCACCCAGGGCGCCGTCGAGGAGCAGATCGCCAGCGGCTTGCCTGCGAAGCTCGTCGCTATCGGCCGGTGGACATGACCGGCGATCATCCCGACCACCTGCGTCGCGGGTTTCACCACCGCTTCCAGCCGCTGCACCCATTCCTCGCAGCTCAACGCGCTCATCCAGTCGATCCCGGTATCGACCGGCGGGTGGTGAAGAACGATGACCGTCGGCACGTCAGTCCGCTCCTGCAGGCGCAGGTCGAGCCAGTTGGCGCGCTCGTCGCACAGCATTCCGCCGTGACGGCCCGGGTCCAGTGTATCGAGAATGATCCACCGCACTCCGCCATGATCCGCCTCATATTGGACGAAGCCATGCTCGTCGGTGGGCATTCCCGGGGTCACTTCGAGGAAGGCTTCGCGGCTGTCATGGTTGCCGATCGCCCACAGGATTGGCCCTTCCCAGCGCGCAACCAGGGAACGCATGTGGCGATAGGCGTCGAGATCATCGCCATTTTCGACGAGGTCGCCGGTCACGAGAAGCATCGACGGCTTGGGCCGCATGGCGTTGAGCTGGTCGATCACCATGTTGAGCCGGCGCACGTTGAGCTCGTGCGGGTTGTCGCGGTCAAAGCCGATGTGCAGGTCGGTGACCTGTGCAACCAGAATGCCGTCGATCGATGGTCGCCTGCTGGCCAAGTTCGCCTCCCCCTCCGCCCAAGCTGGAGCAGCCGTGGGCTGCTTGTCCAGCCCTTTCCAAGCTTCTTGCGAACCACGCCATAATGGGTGAAAAGACCGGCGCCGAAGGTAGGGGGAAAGCTGCGCCATTATCCAGTCGCGCTGGTCATCGGAACACGCCCGGAAGCCATCAAGCTCAGTCCCGTTGTCCACGCGCTTGCTGCGCGAGGTGAACCGCCTCGCCTGTTGCTGACCGGCCAACAGCCGGGCTTGGAACTGTCCGACCACGGTTTGCAGGGCTTTGCCGTAACGCCGCTACATTTGCCCGGCCAACCCGACCCGGTGCTCCATGCCGAGCTGGTGCGCGGGGCGCTGAAACGCCTGCTGGAGCCTGCCCCGCCGCAGCTGCTGCTGGTCCAGGGCAGCACGTCGAGCGCGCTTGGCGGTGCGCTGGCCGGCCGGGACCTCGGAATTGCCTTGGGCCATGTCGAGGCGGGTTTGCGGACCCACGACCGTGCGCTGCCCTGGCCCGAAGAGGATAACCGCCAGGCCATCGACCGGATCGCCGACCTGCTGTTCGCACCGACTGCTGCCAACGCCGCCAATTTGCAGCGCGAGGAAGTGCCGGGCGAAGTCCATGTCACCGGCAATAGCGGGATCGACGCGCTGGCGGCGATCGCCGGCCCGCTTCCGCTGCGCCCGCGCCGGCGCTGGTGGCGGCGCGAGTTTCGACTACTGGTAACCTGCCACCGGCGCGAGAATTGGGAAGGCGGCCTGGCCAGGCTGGCGGAAGCGCTGATCCGGCTTGCCGCCGAAGGGGTCGCAAGCGACGTGCTGCTCCCGCCCAACCCAACTGTGACCGGGCGACTGACCGCATTGATCGGGGGACAGTCATTGATCCGCTTGGCTGCCCCCATCTCGCATGCGGCCATGATTGCAGCGATCCGGTCCGCCCAGCTGGTCCTGAGCGATAGCGGCGGCATCCAAGAAGAAGCGCCGGCACTTGGCGTTCCGCTTCTCGTGTTGCGCGAAAAGAGCGAGCGACCTGAAGGCGTCGCCGCGGGTAATGCCATACTGGTCGGTACCGACCCGGACCGCATCGTGGAGGAGGTGGGCCGGCTTCGCCGCGACCGTTCGGCGCTGAAAGCCATGTCGCGGCCGACGATGCCGTTCGGCGACGGCCACGCTGCCCCGCGCATCGCCGCGGCCTGCCTCGACTATCTTGCCCGGCAACGTCAGCAACCCGCGCGCCACCTCGGCTGATTGACTAGCCGGACCACAGCCACCATAGGAGCGCCCTCACCGCCATGGCCCCTTCGTCTAGCGGTCTAGGACGTCGCCCTCTCACGGCGAAAACACGGGTTCGAGTCCCGTAGGGGTCACCAAAATCGGCTCGCCGCGCAGCCGCGAAATCTTTGCGTTTCAGCGACCAGATGGAGTTCGACGGCTCGTACACAGACTGGAGCGTCTGAAGCCGCCGGGCTTCAACCCTTGCGGACGGTAGGTGTCAGGAAGTTATTTGATTCAGTGGACCGGCGAGCGCCCCATGGGACGCCCGCCGGAACAGCTTATTATTGGGCAACCGTTCCGAGTTTCTTCTGAACGGCGGACTGCAATGCAGTCGTGGTGTTCTTCGCTGTGCAGGTTGGGCTGCCTGTCTTTTTCTGGGCGGCAAGGACGTTGGCGTTCACGTCGCAAATGGCGGCGGCGAGGCCTATCGGCACCGAGACGTTATTGAGCGCCGAGATGTCACTCACATTCACCTTCAGGTTCTGAGCAAGGTTGTTGAGCACATCGGCGTTGGTCAGATCGACGACCACCAGCCCATTATTGTTGCCAGCGAGCGCGGGGGAAACCGAAAAAAGCGCCACTGAAGCCGACGCCAAAGCGGTGAGCATTATACGCATTGCAACTCTCCTGTTCGTGTACCCCAGAAGCGAGGTCCGGTCTTAAACGAAGAAGTGCGGCGAATAGACGTGAACATGCGTTCAGCTAGGATGGATCGCGCCTGTCGTAAGACGTTCTGAGGACGGAATAAGGGCGGGCTCCTCTATGTCTCATCTGTAATCGGCCTGGTCTCAAGTCGACGGTTAATCCTGCCGCTGGTTACTTGCTTATGTCCGCGGTCAACTGAGGATCTGCCACATCATAGGGTCAGAGGAAGCGGGTCGTTCACACCGTTGCCAACCATGGCTATGATTCACACCCACCGGCATGGAGGAATGCTTGATCCGCACCGAGAGACTCGAACTTCGCCGCTGGCGCGATGAGGATCGGGCGCCATTTGCGCAGATGGGGCAGGATCCCGAGGTCATGCGGCACTTCCCATCACTTCTGACCAAGACGCAGAGCGATGCGATGATCGACGAGCGTTTCGAGGCTCATTTCGATCAGCACAACTTTGGTTTCTGGGCGCTGGAACGTCGTTCAGACCGGTGTTTTCTGGGCTTCGCGGGCATTTCGAAGGTCGGATTCCAATGTCCCATCGAAGGTCAGGTCGAAATCGGATGGCGGCTCGCCCGGCATGCCTGGGGCCAGGGCTTTGCATTTGAAGCGGCTTCAGCCGCCATGAATTATGGGTTCGGGCACCTGGGCCTTGACCGGATCGTAGCAATGACGGTCATTGGGAATGAACGGTCGCGGCGGTTGATAGCCAAACTCGGGATGGCTCGGGCGCCTGAATGGGATTTCGATCACCCAAGAGTACCGGCGGGTAGTCCAGTGCGCCCGCAGATCGTTTATTCCAGAAACCGGTGATGCCGCTGGCTGCAAAATTCGCCGTACCGGCTGAGTAGGCATACTACCTTCAACAGCTGTCGCGATGCAGCGGGTCAGGAATCCTCCCGCACCAACTCAACGACCTCGAACTGGTAGCTGGTCCAACCGCGCTGACGGGCTGCGTCACCGGAGGCGGCGCGCTTTCGCTTGGCCTCGGCTAGCGACTTGACGTGGCCCCAGAAGACCTCGGTCCTGCCACTCTTCAGCACCGCGACGATCCGCCAATAATGGGTGAAGGGCGCCGCCGTCGGACCGATCGTCTTGCGATAGCCATCAGGCATTGTTGCGGTAAGGAGATATTTTCGGGCCACGTGCTGCGCTTTCGGCCCGGTCCATGCTAACATCAAGGCCATGCACAGCCGCGGTTCCAAACCATGAGCGTCGCCTTTCGCCGTGAATGCGACGAGGAGCATCTCGAACCTCGCTTCGAGTTGCCGATTCCGCCTGGCCCGAACCTGGTCACGAAACGCGGCCTTGACCAGATCCAGGCACGCAACGACCAAATTGATGAAACCCTTCAGCGTCTATTGACGGTCGAAGAGCGCAAGGCCGTTCTGCGCGATGCTCGATACTGGCGACAACGGCTTGCCAGCGCCCGGCTCGCCCTGCCTGCCGATGGGCATGCGGTAGCGTTCGGGACCCGGGTCACCTTCATACGCGATTGCCAAACCGTCACGCTGGAGCTGGTCGGACATGATGAGAGCGATCCGGCAACGAACCGGATCGCCTTTACTGCACCGCTGGCGCGCGTCCTGATCGGCGCCGAAGTCGGTGACGAGATTGATTTCGCCGGAGCAAATCAGCCACTACTGGTCACCGAGATCGCGGCCCTGCCCGTCTAAATTCAGGCGGCGAGCTGTTCCAGTCGCTCACCCATCTCTACCCCACCAGGCTTCGCCTTTCTCGGGCCGCGCCGCAACTTCATTCAGGGGGAGCACCCAGTTACCCATAAAGGCCGCTTTAGGTTAACTCTGTAGCCGATACTCGGGCTTTCAAGCTTCACCGGCTCGGGTCGGCCAGAAAATGCATCAGTTGGGCCAGCGTTGCTTCCATCTGGTCCTGCATCTGGCTGATCAGTTCATTCTCGCGCATGTTTTCATGGTCGAGCGGCTTGGAATAACTGTCGGAGAAAGCGTGCAGGTCGTCGGCGTCGAAAATGCCTTTCGCGACGAGTTTGGCCAGGATCACCAGCAGGCCGTTCGTGTTGGCGATATTCCCGGCGACCAGCGCTTCATCGACCATCGTCAGCGCGCGGTCTTCATCGTTCTCGATCGTCTCGCTCATCGCGGCAATGTGGCATGTTCCGCCGCGCTTGCAAACGGGCGCAGTGCCATCCAGCGTCCAAGCTTGGAGTCGATCGGCAGCGTGTAGGCGGGACTCGACGAAGGCAGGTCGATTAGTTCGAGGCCTGCGACATCGCCGAGCGTTCGGCGTCCGAATCGGGCTGCCGACTGCCCGTTAAAGCCGATCGCCAGCAGCCCCGGACGAGCAGCAATAAAATCCGCCAGCGCATTGGTGACAGGCTCGCGAATCGCGCCGTCGAGGCTGCCCGTCCGTCTCGCCTCCCCAACCGTGTCCCAAAGGGCAATGCGCCGGGCCCAAAGACGCGCGATGCGCTGGTCATAGTCGAGGGCCGCAAGCGGTTCCCCGATCGCCGCGCCAAGCAGCCGCCAGAACTGGTTCTGTGGATGGGCGTAGTAGCGCTGGGCACGCAGCGACGCGTCCCCCGGCAGGCTACCAAGTATCAGCAGCATGGGATCGTCCGACCCGATCGGGGGCATGGAACGCTTGAGCGGCACGCATCGCCGCTAGCATGGCAAAGCCCTTCGCGCCCAGTGGTTGCGGCAGCCATGCTGCACCCGCTAAGGCGTCTGGCCATGAAGCCCGAAGAGCTCCGCATCGCCCTATTTTCCGGCAATTATAATTATGTCCGCGACGGCGCGAACCAGGCGCTGAACCGGCTAGTCGGCTTCCTCCTTCGCCAAGGCGCTCAGGTCCGCGTCTATTCGCCGGTGGTCGAGGAGCCGGCGTTCAAGGCAACCGGCGAAATGGTCAACGTGCCGTCCTTCGCAATCCCGTTGCGCAGTGAATATCGGGTGCCGTTTCGGCTCGACCGCGCAGTCCGCAAGGACCTTGAAACCTTTCGGCCCAACGTCATTCACATCGCCAGCCCGGATATCGTCGCGCACCGCGCGGTGACCTGGGCCCGCCGCCGCGCCATTCCGGTCGTCGCATCGGTCCACACCCGCTTCGAGACGTATCTCCAATATTATCACCTGCAGATGCTTGAGCCCGCCGTCCGGGCCATCTTGCGGCGTTTCTACCGTCGCTGCGACGCGCTGCTAGTGCCGGCGGAATCGACCGCCGCGATCCTTCGTGCGCAGCGCATGAACGCCGATATCTCCATCTGGTCGCGCGGGGTCGATCGGACCCAGTTCAACCCGGAACGAAGGAGCCTCGAATGGCGGCGCGGCCAAGGCATCGGCGACGAGGACATGGCCGTCGCCTTCCTCGGTCGGCTGGTTTTGGAAAAAGGTTTAGACGTTTTTTCAAACGCCATAATCGCCGCGCGCGAACGCGACGTCCCGCTCAAGGTGCTGGCGATCGGCGACGGCCCGGCCCGCGACTATTTCCAGCAGCGACTGCCCGACGCGATCTTTACGGGTCAGTTGACCGGCGACGAGCTCGGCCGCGCACTGGCTTCGGCCGATGTGTTCCTCAATCCCTCGATCACCGAAACGTTCGGCAACGTTACGCTGGAAGCCATGGCTTGCGCCCTTCCGGTCGTCGCCGCCGCCGCATCGGGCGCGTCCAGCCTGGTCAAGGACCAGGTCACCGGTCGACTGACCGCGCCTGGCAATATTGCCGGCTATGCCGAGGCGCTGGCGGATTATCAGCATGACCCCGACCTTCGCGCCCGCCACGGCGCTTCGGGCCTGGCTTTCGCCAAGACGATGGACTGGGACGAGATCAACGCCGCGGTGATGCACGTCTACGAGCGCGTCATCGACCGGCGAGGCCAGGCCTAATCCTCGTCGCGCTTCGCGTCGCGAACGCGCTCGATCCGCTGCGCGGCCTCGTCGAGGATGTCGATCACCTCATGAAGCAGCTGGTCGTTCCAGCCGTCCTGGGCAATGCGGTTGCGCAGCGCGGTCATGAGGTTGCCGATGGCCCTTCCGATCTCGGGCCGCTGCCGACGCCGCCGGTGGCGACCATGGCCTTCCAGCCGCTCGATCAGTTCGTTGACCTCTTCCTGGTGCTCTTCAAGATGGGCGCGTCCCTCGTCGGTCGCGCCGAAGATCTTCTTGGCGTCCTTCGACTTGCGCTCGGCGATCAGGCCCATGTCTTCAAGCATGGTCAGCGTCGGATAGACGATTCCCGGTGACGGCGCATAATCACCCTCCGTCATATCCTCGATGGCCTTGATCAGCTCATAGCCGTGACGCGGCTGGTCGGCGATCAGCTTGAGGAGCACGAGGCGAAGCTCGCCCCCGGAAAACATCCGCTTGCGTTCGCGTCCCCGCCGACCGCCGCCGCGGCCCGCCGGCCCGCCGTCGGCATCGAACTCGAAGCTGAATGGCCCGAAGTTGAACCCATGGCGGTGCGGCGAACCCTGACGCCGCTGGCTGCCGTCGCCGAATTGATAGTCGAAGCGCATCGCAATTCTCCTTTGATCGATCTGAGATATATCTTAGATGCATCGACAGTAACATGGGTGCATTGTTCGGCGGACATGCCTATTTCATCGATCAATGGTCGATTTGTTCGCTGAGGAGCTGCCATCCGACCCGCCCGCCGAGGCGGCGGATCCGCATGCCCCGCTCGCCGACCGGCTTCGCCCCGCATCGCTCGACGCGATCGTCGGGCAGGACCATTTGACCGGTCCGGACGGCGCCATCGGCCGGATGATCGCGGCCGGCAAATTATCGTCAATGGTCCTGTGGGGACCGCCGGGCACGGGCAAGACCAGCATCGCCCGGCTGCTCGCCGATGCCGTAGGCCTGCGCTTCGTAGCCCTGTCCGCGGTCTTTTCGGGGGTCGCCGACCTCAAGAAAATCTTCTCCGAGGCGCGCGTCGCAGCCAAGGCCGGTCGGCGGACCTTGTTGTTCGTGGATGAAATCCACCGCTTCAACCGCTCGCAGCAGGACGGATTCCTACCCTTCGTCGAGGACGGGACGATCACGCTGGTCGGCGCGACCACCGAAAACCCCAGTTTCGAGCTCAATGCCGCCTTGCTCTCACGCTGCCAGGTCCTGATCCTGCGGCGGCTCGGGCCCGAGGCGCTGGCTAGCCTGCTCGACCGTGCCGAAGCCCTGGTTGGGCGGTCCCTGCCGCTCACCACGGATGCCCGCGAGGCGCTGATCGCCAGCGCGGACGGCGATGGCCGCTTCCTGCTCAACCAGGCCGAGACCCTATTCGACGTCGGCCTCGACGAGCCGCTCGATCCAGCCGGTCTCGCCTCCTTCCTGCAACGGCGCGTCGCGGTCTACGACAAGGACCGCGAGGGCCATTACAACCTCATCTCCGCGCTTCACAAATCGATCCGCGGTTCCGACCCGCAGGCCGCACTCTATTATCTCGCGCGGATGCTGGTGGCGGGGGAGGAACCCTTGTTCGTTCTTCGTCGGCTAGTTCGGACGGCGGTGGAGGATATCGGGCTGGCGGACCCGCAGGCCCTGGTCCAATGCCTTGCAGCCAAGGATGCCTACGATTTCCTCGGGAGTCCGGAAGGCGAGTTGGCGATCGTCCAAGCCTGCCTCTATCTTGCCGCCGCCCCCAAATCCAATGCGGCCTACAAGGCGCAGAAGGCAGCCTGGCGCAGCGCCCGCGAGACCGGCTCGCTGATGCCGCCGATGAACATCGTCAATGCGCCAACCAAGATGATGAAGGAGGCAGGTTATGGTAAGGACTATGCCTACGACCATGATACCGAGGACGGATTTTCCGGCGCCGACTATTGGCCGGAAGAGATGACCGCACAGGCATACTACCACCCCGTGAACCGCGGCTTTGAGGCAAAAATCGCGGAGCGGCTTGCGTTCTGGGATGAAAAGCGCCGACAACGGCGGAAACAGCACTGATCGGACAGGGGGAACGAATGTACCAGACGACCGAACCAACCCGCTACTGGCAGCAACAGCTCGTCGAATGGGGACCAAAGGTCTTGCTGGCGATTGTCATCCTGGTCATCACCCATTTCATCGCCAAGGCCGTGCAATGGGGGGTTGCCAAGCTGGTCGACCGGATGCCGGTGCTGAAGCGTCATCCGACTGCCGGAGGCGACAGCATCGGGACCGAACTCGGCCGGCTTGCCTATTGGCTGGTATGGCTGGTTGGACTGATCGCGGCACTTCAGCCGCTTGGCCTGTCGGGCGTTCTGACGCCCGTTACCGCGCTGACCAACGAAGTCTTCGCCTTCCTCCCCCGCCTGCTGGGCGCCGGCCTGTTCTTCTTTGCCGGGCTGATCCTGGCGCGGATCGTCCGCCATGTGGTAGAAGCCGCACTCGGCGCGCTCAACATTGAACGGCTAGCCGGACGCGCCGGACTGAAGCTCGGCGATCCGCCGGTGGCAGTCGATAGCGATGGCGTCGCCGCCGAGGGCCCGGCCCCGGTCCGCAGCACCATTGCCCGCGCGGTCGGGATGACGGTGTCCGCGGTGATCATCATCTTCGCTGCTATCGCCTCCCTCGACATCCTGCAGATCCACGCCGTTTCCGAACCGGCCAAGAACATGCTCAACATGATCGCCATGGCGATCCCCAACGTGCTCGCCGCGCTGCTGTGGCTGGCGATCGCCTTCCTCATCGCCCGCTGGGTCAAAAGCCTGATCGAGACCGTCCTTCCCAGCCTGGGCTTCGACAATTTCGTCCATTCGCTCGGCGCCATGCCGCGCAACGTGTCGCCGTCCAAGGTCGCGGGGGCAATCGCGATGACCGCGCTGCTGCTGCTGGCCGGGATCGAGGCACTTCACCGCCTCGGCGGCGACAATACCGCCGCGCTCGTCATCCAGGTGACGGAACTAGGCGGCAAGGTGATCTTCGGGACGGTGATCATCGTCGTCGGCTTCGTGCTGGCGCGAATCCTGGCGGGTCTCGTCGGCACCAGCGCCGACGAAGCGGGCTATGCCCAGACGATCATCAAATATTCAATCATCGCCCTGTTCACCGCGATCGGCCTGACCTTCATGGGCCTGGCGGACCAGATCGTCATGCTCGCCTTTGGCCTGATCCTCGGCTCCGCCGCGGTAGCCACCGCAATCGCCTTTGGCCTTGGCGGGCGGGACTATGCCGCGCGACTGCTCGACGAATGGCATGACAGCGGGCCGCCGCCGGTCCGCCGCGCACCTCCGCCGCGGCTGAAAAAGTCGACGCCCGACGACAACAGTCAGCCGCCGCTGGTGTGACGCAATCGCGCTTCGCCGCGACCGTCGCAATCGACTGGTCGGGGGCGAAGGGGAAACGGCACCGGGGCATCGCCATCGCGGAGGCGCGCGGCGATGACGCGCCCCGGCTGGTCCGCCCCGGCCATGTCTGGTCGCGCAGCGAGGTGCTCGACTGGCTGCTCGACAGGGCGGCGCGCGAAGCTACCCTGTTCGGTTTCGACTTCAGCTTCGCCCCGCCCTTCGCGGAACGGGGCGCCTACCTGCCGGGCGAAGCCGATATCCCCGACCAAGCCCGTGCCTTCTGGCGCTATGTCGACCAGCGCTGCGACGATGAGGATCTGGGCGCGGCCTCCTTCCTGGAAACTGCCCATCGACGACATTTCTATTTCGGGATCGCCGACGGCCGGAAGGCCGACTTCGTCCGCTTCCGGCAATGTGACCATCGCCTCAACGCCCTAGGCGGGCGCAAGACGGCTAGCGCCTATGACGCGATCGGCGCCGCCCAAGTCGCCAAGGCCAGCTTTTCCGGGATGCGGCTGCTGCACCGGCTAGACGGCCAAGTCGCGATCTGGCCGATGGACCCGCTGCCCGAGGCCGGGAGCGCGGTGGTCGAAATCTACACCAGGATCTATCTGCGCAAGGCCGGAATGGCAGGCAACAAGCTACGCAGCAGGCCCGATCTCAACGCGGCGCTCGCCGGGCTCGGCAGTCCGCCGACACGGCTCGCTTTTGAACCCGACGATCATCAAACAGACGCGCTGGTGACTGCAGCCGGGATGCGTGCACACCTCAACCACCCGGATGCCTTCGGACCCGCCGGCCTGTCGGAGGAATTAGCGAAAACTGAAGGCTGGACCTTCGGCATCGTCTGACGCAAAGGGATCGGCGGGCCGGCTTAGCACAGTGGTAGTGCAGCGGTTTTGTAAACCGAAGGTCGGGGGTTCAAATCCCTCAGCCGGCACCATGGCCGACCGTCCTGCACACCGCATCGGGGAAAAATTTTCGCGATCGTGGGAACCGATAGCCGGGCGAGCCGTTTTTATCAGGTGGTTCAGAGATGAACCATGGAACCCCGGCAACTTCGGTTGCCGGGGTTTACTGTTTCCAGCTCACAGATTCGAAGCATCCAACGTCGCCAGCGGCATGCGCCGCGCGCGGTCGGCGAGCGGGTATTTGTTGCCATTGGCGCAGTTGAACAGCAGCGCCCGATCATCCCCGTCGACCAGCCCCTGGGCCAAGGCCTGGCGCCAGGCGGCGAGCACCGCGCCGCCTTCGGGACAAAGCAGCATGCCATCGAGCCGCGCCGCATCCTCGACCGCCTCGGCAATCGCCTCTTCCTCGACCGCGATGGCTACGCCACCGCTTTCGCGGACCGCGCGCAGGATCAGGAAATCCCCGACCGCCTTGGGCACCCGAATACCAGTGGCCATGGTCGCCGCCCCCTCCCACCGCTCTGCGAATTCATCGCCATTGCGCCAGGCGCGGACCATCGGCGCACAGCCAGTCGCCTGCACCGCGACCATCCGCGGACGCTTCGGCCCGATCAAGCCGACCCGCTCAAGCTCGTCGAAGCCCTTCCACATGCCGATAAGGCCGGTGCCCCCGCCCGTGGGGTAGAAGATGACGTCGGGAAGGTCCCAGCCATATTGTTCGGCGAGCTCAAGGCCCATGACCTTCTTGCCTTCAAGCCGATAGGGTTCCTTAAGCGTCGAGCAGTCGAACCACCGGTTTGCAGCCGCGCCGTCGGCGACAATTCGTCCACATTCGTCGATCTGTCCGTCCGCAACGATTACCTCCGCGCCATAGGCGGCGGTTTCGCGGATATTGATTTCGGGCGTCTCAGCCGGGCAGATGACCAGAGACTGCATTCCCGCCCGCGCGGCATAGGCGGCAAGCGCTGCGCCGGCGTTGCCATTTGTCGGCAAGGCAATCCGCTCGACTCCGAAATGGCTGGCCATGCTCACCGCCGCCGCCATCCCCCGCGCCTTGAACGATCCGGTCGGAAGCCGGCCCTCGTCCTTGACGATTGGCGCGCGAACGCCATGCGCAGCGCCGATCGCGTCGAGCGCGATCAGGGGTGTTTCAGGTTCGCCCAGCGATACCGGCCGGGCGCCCTCGGGAAGCGGCAACAGCTCACGCCATTTCCACATCCCCGCCGGCCGGGCTGCCAATTTATCTCTGGTCAGAAGCGCCGCGACCGCGTCGAGGTCGTAACGGGCAAGCAGCGGCCGCCCGGCCTTCGAGAGATTATGGATCTGCGCGGCGTCATAATGTTCGCCGGTAAGCGAACATTCGAGATGAGTGACAAGCATCGCCCGCCCCTAGACCAGTCGACGGCGGGTTAGAAGCTGACCCGCGCGCTGAGCCGGATATCGCGCCCGGCAAGAGGCACGAAGTCCTTGGTGAAGGAGGCATGGCGCCGCGCCTCGACATCGAAGATGTTGTTCGCGCTGAGCACGATCGCGGTTTCTTGCCGCTTGCCCCAGGGCCGCCAGGCGAGGGATGCGTTGACCAGCGTGAAGCCGTCGGTCGCCGTTTCGAACGAGGCGGTCCGGTCCTGCTTGTCGACCCATTCCACCTCGACCCGGCCATCGAGCCGGTCTGACTGCGCTTCCAGCCCGCCGAGCAGGCGGAGCGGCGGGATTCGCGGAACCGGCCCGCCGCCCTTCAACGTTGCCCGGACATAGTCGGCAACGCCATCCGCGACGAACTTGAATCCGCCCGCTTCGAACAGCCTGGCGCTCGCTTCCAGTTCGATCCCGCTGAACCGGGCGTCGCGCTGGAAATATTGGAATACGGGCAGCTCGTCCCGCTCCTCGCCGGTTTCATCCTGGTAGATGAAATCGTCGAAGCGAGTGGTGAACAGGGTTGCGCTGGCGCTGAACGCGTCACGCTCGACCCGGACATAGGCTTCGCCGCCAAGCGCCTTTTCGGTCTTGAGATCGGGATCGCCCAGCTCGAACGCCTGGGTCGCGATATGCGGGCCGTTCGAGAAAAGCTCTTCAGCGGAAGGGGCGCGGACGGTGCGCGAAAGGTTGACGCCGGCCTTGACCCGGCTGGCCGGCTCAACGAATCCGCCGATCGCCGCGCTGAACGTGTCATAGCGGCGCGTGATGTCGTTGGCACGGTCGCGCTGCTCGGTCCGCTCGTAGCGAGCCGCGGCTTCGGCGCCGATCTTGCCGATCGCAAATTCCTGCACGGTGAACAGGCCGAACTGGCTGCTGCGGTTAGGCGGGACAAAGGCCTCCTCGCCGATCGCTTCCAGCTCGCGCCGGAACATCTGCACGCCGCTTGCGCCGCGCCAGCCGCTCCGTTCGCGCTGCGAAAGTTCGAACCGTCCTTCCGTGCCGTTCGACTTGAACACGGTGCCAATTTCGGCGCCTTCAAACTCGGTATGCTTATAGTCGGCGGCCCCGACCCGCAGCGTGGCGCGGTCGAAGAAGCCGCCGTCAAAGCGATAATCGCCGCGAAGGTCGTATTTGGTCTGCTTGAGGCCGATCGTAACGGCCTCTGCGCCATGGCCTTCCTCGCCGCCCTCTTCCTCACCGTGATGGAGGCCACCGGGCCGCATTGGAACGCCGTAGTCGCTTTCGAATCGGCCGATGGACACGCCAAGCGTCAACTTGTCGCCGATGTAGCTTAGCCCCATGCCGCCAGATTTCTGCTCGGTCGCGCTATTCGGGAGCTTGCCGCGCATTGCCGCGAGCTCAAGCGCTTCGGCGGCTTCGTCGGGATGGCCTTCCTCCAGTTCTTCCTCGGCGATCGCCAGCTGCTCTGCGCGCAGCGCGCGCGACAGGATATGCCCGCCAGTGCGCAAGTCATCGCTCTTGCGATAGCTTCCGTCGACATGGACGACGAGATTGTCGGCCAGGCGCAGGTCCAGAGCCGCGCCGATCGAACGTTCGTCGGCGGCCGATCCCAGCCCGCCGATCAGGTCGACATGATAGCCTTCGCGGGGAATTCGTCGCGGGATCCGATGGTCGATCACATTGACCACCCCGCCGGTCGCCTGGCTTCCGAACAGCAGCACCGCCGGACCGCGCAGCACCTCGATCCGCTCGGCCGTTAGCGGATCGATCGTCACCGCATGGTCGGCAGAAGTGTTGGATACGTCAATCGAACCGATCCCGTCGGTCAGAACGCGCACGCGTTCGCCCTGGAAGCCCCTAAGCACAGGTCGCGAAGCGCCGGGGGTAAAGCTGGTTGCCGAGACGCCGGGAAGGCTGGTCAGTGAATCGCCGATCTGAGCGCGGACATCGCGCTGCAGCTTTTCCCCGGACACCACCGACTTGCCGGCCAGCAGGTCGAGCTCAGCGACATAAGGCGCGGTGACGACAATCGCCTCGTCCTCCTTGTGCGGCGCGGCGGGCTGCACCTGCGCCGCGACGGGAGCGGCGATAACGGCAACGGAGGCAAGCAGGGTCTGGGCGACGTTCAAGGAGGACACTCACACGGATGGAGAGACCATTCGCCTAAAAGATATAATACATCATCGCAACCGAAATGCCGCCATCCGTCGCACCTGTTCGGCGGCTCGTCGAACGGGTCAGCCGCCGTGGTCCTCGCAGTGTCCCTCGTGCGCCGGGCAGTCGGCGTGGCTGGTCGTTCCCGCCCGCTCTACCTGGATGGTCGAATGGCCGATGCCGAACAACTCATGCACATAGGCATGCGCTTGCCGCAGGATGAGGTCGCGATCGACCTCCGGCTCGACCATCAAGTGGACGGTGAGAGCCGTTTCGGTGGTGCTCAACGACCAGATGTGGAGGTGGTGCGTTCCGCTAACGCCGGGCAGGCGGTTCAAAGCCTTGCCGACCTGATCGGCGTCAATCCCCCGCGGCACGCCGGCCAGCGTCATCAGTGCCGATTCCGCGAGCAGATTCCAGGTGCCGTAGAGGATTACCGCGGCGACGATCAGGCTGGCGACGGGATCGATCCACACCTTGCCGGTCAGGGTGATCAGAAAGCCGGCTCCGACGACCGCCGCCGATACCGCCGCGTCGGCCACCATGTGCAAGAAGGCGCCGCGAATATTGAGGTCGTGGTGCGCGCCACGCATGAACAACAGCGCGGTGGCCCCGTTCACGAGGATGCCGATGCCCGCGACGACCATCATAACGTCGCCGTCGGCCGGTTCCGGAGAGGCCAGCCGGCGGATCGCTTCGGCCCCGATGGCGCCGACCGCGAGCAGCAACAGTAACGCGTTGATCAGCGCGGCGAGGATCGAGCTTTTCTTGAGACCGTAGGACAGGCGCGGGGTTGGACGGCGGCGGACCAGCGTCGCGCCAATCCAGGCGATGATCAGGCCGAGGACATCGGACAGGTTATGGCCGGCGTCGGCGAGCAGCGCCATCGAATCTGCGGTGAAACCGTAAAAGGCTTCAACCGCGACGAAGATAAGGTTGAGACCGATACCGATCGCGAAGGCGCGGCCGAAATTCCCGTCAGTTTGTGCATGCGGCCCATGGTCGTGTCCGGCGCCCATCGGCCAAGCCTAATCGGAATGGGCGACGAAGGGGAAGGAAAAACGGTCCGGTCGGGGGCGGGGAAAAACCGGACCGTTTCAGCGCGCGAACCTCGGCGGGATCAAAGGTCGATGCCGGCGGCGATCGCTTCCAATTTGCGGACGCGTTCCTTGAGGTCCGCGATCTCGATCCTCCCACCGGCCGGCGGAAGGCCCGCATCGCCGGCCCGGCTGGCCAGCTCGAGGCGCTTAAAATCGAGCCAGGCCTGCCAACCCCGAAGGGCGATCACGCTGGCGAGACAAATGGCGACAAGGATGCTCGCGCCGATCATCGCTGCGGAAACCGGGTCCATCATCACTTCTCCTTGCGAAGCGCTTCGATCTCGCGTGCCAGATCATCATTCTGGCTGTTGAGATGCTGGTCGATCGCCATCATCCGGCGGTCGTTGACGTCCAGCTTGGTACGAAGGTCGTGAACGGACGAACGGCCTTCGCCCAGGTCGCCCATGCGGTCGAAATCGGAACGGCGCTCGCCGCCGCGCTCGGCCCGGTTCTTCCTGATGTGCAGATAGATGCCGGCGGCGACGTAGGCGATGAGCGCGATTTCCCATTCAATGAACAGGGCGAAGGCCACCAGGCCTATGCGCAGGAAGGTCGGGTCGACGTGAAAGATATCGCCGAGGGTCGAGCAGACACCGGCCAGCTTCTTGTCGCGGCGGTTCAGCGAGTAGCGGTTCGACATGATTCCCCTTTTCCTTTCGACTATTTCTGCGCCGCGAGCGCGGCCTTCATGGCGGCCAGTTCGGCATCGACCGTTTCGGCGCCCTTCAAATCGGCGATTTCTTCTTCGAGGCTCTTGCGTCCAGCGAGCGCTAGGGCGTCGGCGCGGCCTTCGGCAAAGTCGGCGCGGCGCTCAAGCAATTCGAACTTGGCGAAGGCGTCCTGGGCGCGACTTCCGTTAAGCAGCTCGCTGGTGCGGGCGCGGCTGATCGCGCGCTCCATCCGCGAAGTGATAGCGTTCTGCCGGGCGCGAGCCTCGGCCAATTTCGATTGCAGCCGCTGGATATCGGCTTCGTAACCGCGCAGCACTTGCTCGATCTGGACGATCTCCAGGTGCAGGCCCTCCGTCATTTCGGCGGCCTTCTGCTTTTCCGTCAGCGCGGCGCGGGCCAGGTCCTCCCGCCCCTTCTCCAGGGCCAGACCAGCCTTGTCCGCCCATTCCGACTGGAGCGCATCGAGGCGATTGCAGGCCCGGCGCATTTCCTTGATGTCGGCGATTGAGCGCGCCGCGGTGGCGCGAACTTCTACCAGAGTCTCTTCCATCTCGACGATGATCATGCGGATCATGCGCGCTGGGTCTTCCGACCGGTCGAGCAGGTCCGTCATGTTCGCGGCGATGATGTCCCGCGTACGGGTGAAGATCGGGCCCGACAGGATGCCGGCGAGCGGCGCGAGACGAATGCTCGTTTCAGTTCCTGCGTCTGTCGGCCGCGCGATGCGGACAGCCGGACGGGCCACGATCGGTTCGAGTTCAGGCATAGGTGAAAACTTCCACGGTGCTGGCCGAAACCTGGGCCGGGGCAACCGCGGCGCCAACCGCGATCGAGCTCATGAGAAGCGACGCAAACGCCGCAACCAGATGACGATGAAATTTGATGCCAGACATTTTCATTCTCCCTTTTCACGGGGAACCGGCAGACCGGCTTCCCATGCCCATACCTTACAAGAGGCGTGCCAATCCCAGTTTGCCGGGAAAAATTGAGCAAATGGCGACCAACGCCACCAAGGTTGGCGGGAATTCCCACCATCAATTGGCGTGCTGGCCCGATCGCGCCGCAACGGAACCCGCGGCCCGTTCCATGCGTCGAACAGGCAAATCCCGTTCACCGTGAAAGGTTTGTCATGCTTGCCAAGATTTTGGGTGCCGTTGCCGGGCGTAAGCTCGCCGGACGCAACGAGAAGCTAACTGGAACGCTGGTCGGTACCGCGATCCCGGCGATCGCCCGGCGCGGGCTTGGCCCGCTCGGGCTCGCCCTGGCGGCAGGTTGGGGCGCGAAAAAGCTGATCGACCGTAACCGGGGCCGCAAGGCGGCTACCCCGCGCCAGCCCTGACCCGGGCCAGGCGCTAACCAATTAGGCCTCGGCGTCTTCGCCGGGGCCTTTTTCGTCGCCCTCGTAAAAAGGCTCTACCGCGCCGTTCATCTTGATGGTCATCGGATTGCCGTGACGATCGCGGCTTTTGCCCACGGCCATGCGGATCCAGCCTTCGGAAATACAATATTCTTCGACGTTGATCTTTTCCTTGCCGTTGAACCGGATTCCGACCCCATGCTGAAGCACCTCATTGTCGAAGTGCGGGCTGCGCGGGTCGAGCGATAGACGATCGGGAAGCGGTTTCTTGTCGGCCATGACCGGCGCCCTAGCCTCGGCGCAGGCCTTTCGTCAATTTCGACGAACGGCGGTTCGCGCGCGTTGTCATCGCCGGGCCATGCCGCCAAAGTCCCGCGCGATTTTACCGCACCCAAGGACTTCGCCATGCGCCGCCTCGCACTGTTGCTCGCCACTTCGCTTCTTGCCTCAACCACCGCGCTTGCGGCCCAGCCGGCCCCGACCCCACCGGTCCCGCCCGCCCCGCCACAGCCGGGACAGGCCGAGCCAATGACCGATCCCAATCCCGAAGGCATTCCGGCCGCGCCGGGCACCGCGGGCAAGAAGGACGACAAATGGGACGTCACCGCCCGCCACGGTCCGGGGCGCGAGGTCGCGATCAACACGAACCGCGGCACCTGGATGAGCCTCGACGTTTCGCCTGACGGGAGAGAAATCGCCTTCGACCTGCTCGGCGATATTTACGTCGTCCCGATCGATGGCGGCGAGGCACGGGCCATTTCCACCGGCCACGCCTGGGACATGCAGCCGCGCTATTCGCCCGACGGCGGCGAGATTGCTTTCACTTCCGACCGCGGTGCGGGCGACAACATCTGGACCATGCGCCGCGACGGCAGCGCGCCGCGCCAGATCACCAAGGAAAGCTTCCGCCTGCTCAACCAGGCCGACTGGAGCCCTGACGGCAACTTCATCGTCGCGCGCAAGCATTTCACCTCGGCGCGCTCGCTCGGCGCAGGGGAAATGTGGCTCTACCACAAGGCGGGGGGCGGCGCGGGCGTGCAGATGACCAAGGCGCGCACCAAACAGAAGGACAGCAACGAACCCGCCTTCTCGCCCGACGGACGCTATCTTTATTTTTCCGACGACGCGACGCCAGGCGACGTCTTCCAATACAGCAAGGACCCCAACGGCCAGATCTACGTCATCCAGCGCCTCGACCGGCAGACCGGCGAGATCGAGACCATCGTCAGCGGACCGGGGGGCGCGATCCGCCCTACCCCATCGCCGGACGGCAAGAGCTTGGCCTTCATCCGCCGCGTCCGCTACCAGTCAACGTTGATGGTGATGGACCTAGCGTCCGGCCGCATCACCCCGCTCACCGACATGCTCGACCGCGACATGCAGGAAACCTGGGCAGTCCATGGCGTCTATCCGGGCATGAGCTGGACGCCCGATGGCAAGTCGATCGTATTCTGGGCCAAGGGCGGCATTCACCGGATTGACATCGCCAGCCGCCAGGTGCGCGAGATCCCGTTCCGGGTCACCGGCACGCGCTGGGTCGAGGACGCCGTGCGACAACAAAAGGACATCGCCCCGGCAAGCTTCCGTACCAAGATGGTGCGCTTTGCCCAGAAAAGCCCCGACGGATCGCGCATCGTCTATGAAGCACTGGGCAACATCTGGGTCGCCAATGGCGACGGAGGCAACGCCCGCCGCCTGACCCGCGGAAGCGACTTCGAAAGCTATCCGACCTTCTCCCGCGATGGGCGCCAGGTCGCCTATGTCGCCTGGGACGACGACAAGGCCGGGCGGATCAAGGTGGTCGCGTCGAGTGGCGGCGAAGGGCGGATCGTCACGCCCGAACCCGGCCATTATGTCGAACCGGCCTTTTCGCCCGATGGGAGCCTGATCGCCTATCGCAAGACTCGCGACGGCTTCCTGACGACGCCGCTCTATGGTCGCGATCCCGGGATTTATGTCGTCCCGACGCGCGGCGGCACGCCAAAGCGCGTGACCAAGTCCGGCAGCCAGCCGATGTTCGGCGCCACCAGCGACCGCATCTTTTTCACGGCCAGCGGTGAAGAGGACAAGCGTCTGCTGAAGTCGGTGTCGGTGCAGGGGACGGAAGAGGTCACGCACCTCATTTCCCAAAATGCGACCGACTTCGCCCTGTCGCCCAATGAACAGTTCATCGCCTGGACCGAACGATACCAGGCCTATGTCATGCCGTTCGTCCGTTCCGGGCGGGCGATCGACATTGCGCCCGACGGCAAGGCGCTCCCGCAGTCGCAGGTCAGCGCCGACGCCGGCGACTGGCTGCACTGGTCGGGCGACGGCCGCAGCCTGTTCTGGAGCCAGGGGCCCAACCTTTACGGCCTCAATGTCGGGACCAGCGGCAGCTTCGCCGGCGGGAAGCAGGGCGCAGCGCCGCGTATTGCCGAGCTAGGGGTCACCGCTAAGCAGGTGAAACCCGCCGGCCTGCTGGCACTGACCGGCGCGCGGATCGTCACCATGAAGGGTGACGATGTCATCGAAAACGGCACCATCCTTGTCGATGGCGACCGGATCAGCGCGGTCGGGCCGGCCGCCGCTGTAAGCTATCCCGCCGGAACGCGCACGATCGACCTTGCCGGCAAGACCGTCCTTCCCGGCCTGATCGATGCGCACTGGCACGGATCAATGGGCAGCGACCTCATCATACCAAAGCAGAACTGGTTTCATGCCGCCGCGTTGGCCTATGGCGTGACCACGGTCCATGACCCATCGAACGACACGTTCGAAGTGTTCGCCGCGTCGGAATATCAGAAGGCGGGCAAGATCCTCGGGCCCCGCATCTTCTCGACCGGCACCATCCTTTACGGCGCGACCACGCCGATCACCGTCGAAGTCACTAGCCTGGAGGATGCTCGTTCCCACCTGCGCCGGCTGAAGGCCAATGGCGCCTGGTCGGTCAAAAGCTACAACCAGCCTCGCCGCGAGCAGCGGCAGATGGTGCTCCAGGCAGCGCGCGAATTGGGCATGGAAGTGGTCCCGGAAGGCGGATCGCTGTTCGAACATAATATGACGATGATCGCCGACGGCCACACGACGATTGAACATTCGCTGCCGGTCGCCAACATCTATGACGACGTCCTGCAATTCTGGCGTGGGTCGGGGACCGCCTATAATCCCACCCTGGTGGTCGCCTATGGCGGGGCGTTCGGTGAGAATTACTGGTACCAGCATACCGACGTGTGGAAGGAGCCCATCCTGATGCGCTGGGTCCCGCGCCCGCTGGTCGACAGCCGCGCGCGGCGTCCGGTCAAGAACCCTCCGGAAGAAGACAATCTGTTCGCCATTGCCGCGGTGGCCAAGCAGATTTCCGACCTTGGCGTGCCGGTGTCGGTCGGCGCGCATGGCCAACGCGAAGGGCTGGGCGCGCATTGGGACATCTGGACCTTTCAACGCGGCGGAATGACCAATCTTGAGGCATTGCGCACCGCGACCATCAACCCGGCCCGCGCGCTCGGCCTCGACAAGGATCTTGGCAGCCTTGAACCCGGCAAGCTCGCCGACCTCGTCGTCCTCGACGCCAATCCGCTGGAGAATATCCGCAATTCCACCAGCGTCACGATGACGATGGTCGGAGGCCGGCTACTCGATTCCTCCCTGCAACTGGTCGCCGGCGGCGAGGGCGGCTTCAAGCCCTTCTGGTTCCACGAGCAGGCCGGCGGCGCCTATACCGCGGGCACAACGGTCGGCCTGCCAAAGGATGCGCACGCCGACGATTGACAGCGCGCCTAATCAATGATGTGATATTGTTACATTGTTGAGGAGGGCGTGATGACGGATCGGCGTATCGGATCTCAAGGTCGAATTGCGGCGCTCGCCCTGACGCTCGGCGCGGCTGGCGCGGGGATGGCGCTGCTCCATGACCGCCCGGCATCGGCGCAGCAGCCCGGAACCGCTGATCCGCTCCGCGCCGGCGGCCAGCTCGCCTCCTTCCGATCCGATGCCGAATTTCTTGCCTTTCTTGCAAAACGGCGTGCGGCGCTTGCTCGGCAGCAGGCAGACAATCCTCCTCCGCCCCCGCCGCCTGCTTCTCCGCCGTCGATGGCCGCGCCCGCGCCCGTCGCCGCGCAGGAATCGGCCAAGGCCGACAGCATCGTGACCACCGGATCCCGGACCAGCGACAAGATCACCAATACGCAGGAAGCGGATGTCGACGAGGGAGGAATCGTCAAGAAGCGCGGCGACCTCCTCATCATCCTGCGCCGGGGACGGCTGTTCACCGTGTCGGTAGCGGGCGGGCGGATGCGCCCGATCGATTTCGCCAATGCATCTCCGCCGGGAATCAGTGGCGGCGGCGACTGGTATGATGAAATGCTGGTCAGCGGCGATCGCGTGATCGTGATCGGCTATAGCTATGCGCGCGGTGGCACAGAGGTGAACCGTTTCCGCCTTTCCCCCGACGGACGCCTGCGGTTCGAGGATGCCTATCACTTGCGCTCGAACGACTACTATTCGTCGCGCAACTACGCTTCGCGCCTGATCGGCAACCGGCTGGTCTATTACACCCCGCTTTATCTCGGCTGGGACGGCACCAGTCCGTTTGGCAGCTTCCCGGCGGTAAGCCGCTGGCAGGGTGGCAAGCCTGACTTTCGCCGCATCGCCGGTGCGCGCGATGTCTACGTCGTGTCGTCGATGCGCGACGATGCTGCGGTCCCGCTCGATACGCTGCACAGCGTTATCGACTGTGACCTCACGGCTCCAGTGATGAATTGCAACGCCACCGCGGTTCTCGGCCCCGCCAGCCGCACTTTCTATGTCAGTTCGACCGCCGTCTACTTGTGGGTCAGCGATGCGCGGCACCGGAACTCGGCGCGACGCGGAGTCGCGAACAGCTGGCTTTACCGCCTGCCCCTCAGCCGGATGGAACGTCCATCCGCGATTGGCGCCTGGGGGCAGCCGACCGACCAGTTCAGTTTCCGTGAAGACCGGCGGAGCGGGCTGATCGACGTACTGGTTCGTAACGACGGCGGCGGCGATGCGATGTGGAACTCGGAAAATGGCGCGGCCGGAGCGCGCTCCGGCGGGGTCGCACTGTTGTCGGTGCCGGTACGCTGGATGGGTGATGGTGGCCGCACGGTGCCGCTGTCGCGCTATCGCGAACTCCCGGCGGTCGGCGCGGACTCCTGGAATTTCCAGAACCGCTTCGTCGGCAATCATATCCTCTATGGCGGTCATGGCTATCGCCGCGGCCAGACATCGATGCTGGTTGCCGCGGGCCTGCGCGGCGGGCCGGTTGCCGAAATCCCACTGCCGCACGCGGTCGAACGGCTCGACCAGCTTGGCGAAGACGGCGCCGTGATCGGCAACGACCCGCGCGGCGGCCTTAACTTCACCGCGATCGACCTGCGCACGCCTTTGGCGCGGCGCGGCCACAGTTTCACCTTCCCCAATGCCCAGCAGGGGGAGAATCGCAGCCAGGCCTTTTTCTATCGTGCCGATACGCCCGATGGCGCGACCGGGCTGCTGGGACTGCCGATCACCACCCAGTTGCAATCGCAATATGCCCGCTTCCTCGGGTCGGGCTCGTCGATCCTGTTCCTTCGCCGGCAGGCCCGCCAGTTCGCGATGGCCGGCCGGCTCGATGCGGACCCCTATCGCGCGGTCGACGACGCTTGCCTTGCAAGTTGCGTCGACTGGTACGGCAACGCGCGCCCGATCTTCATCGGCAACCGTGTGTTCGCGCTGATGGGCTATGAATTGGTCGAAGGGCGACTGACCAACGGGTCTATCCACGAGGTCGGGCGCGCCAATTTCGCGCCGCCTGCCAGAGTGCCGCTGCAGCAGCGCTAGTTGCCCCCCGGCGTTGTCCGCACTAAGCGACGCGCGATGGCTGATAAATCCCACCCCCGCCCCAACCGGCCGGCGCTGGCGCTGCACGTGCCCGAGCCGCCGTTCCGGCCCGGCGACACGCCCGACTTCTCTTCGATCAAGGTTCCGGCCGCAGGCGAGGCTCCGCGCCCTGACATCGCGGCGGATGCGGAAGCGACCTTCCCGCTTTGCACCCACCTTGTCCGGGTGCTCGACGAGCAGGGCAGGGCCGTCGGTCCCTGGGATCCGAAGCTCGACGCCGACACGCTGCGCAAGATGCTGAAGGACATGAAGACGGTCCGTGTCTTCGACGACCGCATGTATCGTGCCCAGCGCCAGGGCAAGACCAGCTTCTACATGAAGTGCACCGGCGAAGAGGCGATTGCTATTGCTGCAGCCACGGCCATGGACCCGGAAGACATGCACTTCCCCACCTATCGCCAGCAGGGCCTGCTCGTCGCGCGCGGCTATCCGCTGGAAACAATGATGTGCCAGATTTATTCGAATCGGGGCGACCCGCTGCAAGGCCGACAGCTGCCGATCATGTATTCGGACAAGAAGCATGGCTTCTTCTCGATCTCGGGCAATCTTGGCACGCAATATCCGCAAGCGGTCGGCTGGGCGATGGCATCGGCGATCAAGGGCGACAGCCGGATCGCGATGGGCTGGATCGGCGACGGCGCTACAGCAGAAGGCGATTTCCATTCGGCGATGACCTTTGCCGCGGTCTACCAGGCGCCGGTGATCCTGGCGGTGGTCAACAACCAGTGGGCGATTTCCTCGTTCAGCGGCATTGCCGGCGCGGAGCAGGCCACCTTCGCCAGTCGCGCGGTCGGCTATGGCATCGCCGGACTTCGCGTTGACGGAAATGACGCGCTTGCGGTCTATGCAGCCGTCCAGTGGGCAAGCGAGCGGGCTCGGACCAACAATGGCCCGACGATGATCGAATTCTTCACCTACCGCGCCGAGGGCCATTCGACCTCCGACGATCCGACCGGCTATCGCGCGAAGGGCGAAGCCGAGGAGTGGCCTCTTGGCGATCCGATCGCCCGGCTGAAAGCGCACCTCGTGACGCTCGGCGAATGGGACGAGGAGCGTGACGCCGCGCTCGACAAGGAAATCGATACGACGGTCCGTGCCGCGCAGAAGGACGCGGAAAAGCTCGGCATCTTGCCGCAACAGGGCTTCGACGACATCCCGTCGATGTTCGAGGACGTCTATTCCGAAACCCCCTGGCACCTCGCCGAACAGCGCGACCAGGCGCTGGCCGAGGCCCGCGAATTTCTGGGACGCGACCCCGCATGACCACCCGTAACATGATCGAAGCGATCAACGACGCCCACCGCGTGATGATGGAGCGGGACGATAGCATCGTGGTGTTCGGCGAGGACGTTGGCTATTTCGGCGGCGTTTTCCGCGCCACCGGGGGCCTTCAGCAGCAATTCGGCAAGACCCGCTGTTTCGACGCCCCGATCAGCGAGGGCGGCATCGTCGGAACCGCCGTGGGCATGGCGGCCTATGGCCTGAAACCCGTAATCGAAATCCAGTTCGCGGACTATATCTATCCCGGCTACGACCAGATCGTCAGCGAGGTCGCCCGGATCCGCTATCGCACCGCGGGCGAGTGGACCATGCCGATGGTTATCCGCTCACCCTATGGCGGTGGCATATTCGGTGGCCAGACGCACAGCCAATCGCCCGAAGCGCTGTTCACCCATTGCGCCGGCCTCAAGGTCGTCATCCCGTCGAATCCGCATGACGCCAAGGGCCTGCTGATCGCGGCGATCGAAGACCCAGACCCGGTAATGTTCTTCGAGCCCAAGCGGATCTATAACGGGCCGTTCGATGGGCATCACGACCGGCCAGTCAGGCCTTGGTCAAAGCATGCGCTAAGCGACGTGCCCGACGGCCATTATTCGGTTTCGCTGGGCAAGGCCCAGGTCGTCCGCAAGGGCGAGGCACTGACAGTGCTGGCCTATGGCACGATGGTCCATGTCGCGTTGGCTGCGGTCGAGGACAATGGCGTCGACGCCGAGGTGATTGACCTGCGCACCCTCCTTCCCCTCGACATGGAAACGATCGAGGAAAGCGTGAAAAAGACCGGTCGTTGCCTGGTCGTCCAGGAAGCGACCAAGACGAGCGGCTTCGCGTCCGAACTGGCGACGCTGGTGCAGGAGCGCTGCTTCTACCATCTCGAAGCGCCCGTCGAGCGTGTCACCGGATGGGACACGCCTTACCCCCACGCCTATGAATGGGTCTATTTCCCCGGCCCCGTTCGCCTGAAAAACGCCCTCAAGAAGGTCCTCGCAGCATGAGCGTCTACCAGTTCAAGCTTCCCGACATCGGTGAAGGCATTGCCGAGGCAGAAATCGTCGCATGGCATGTCCAGGTCGGCGACCGGGTCGAAGAGGACCAGCAGCTGGCCGACATGATGACCGACAAGGCGACGGTCGAGATGGAAAGTCCGGTGGCCGGCGTGGTCAAGTCGCTGGCCGGCGAGGTCGGCGACCAGATCGCGATCGGTTCGGTGCTGGTTGAGATCGAGACCGACGGCGCCGATCCCGCCCCCGCCCCGTCGGAGAGCCGCAAGGAGCAGCCGCTGGCCGACGGCGCGGAAGATCCCACCCCGGCGCAGGAAGAAAAGATCCCGGTCACGGCGACCGGGGACGCGACTGAACCGGCCAGGGATCCTGCTCCGCAATCCAAGGCCGAACCTGCCCCGGCGCCGTCCACGCCGGCAACGCAGGGCAAGGTGCTGGCTTCCCCCGCCGTCCGGCAACGGGCGCGCGATCTAGGGATCGACCTTGGCGAAGTGCGGACCAGCGGCGATCGCGTGCGCCATGCCGATCTCGACGCCTACCTTCTCTATCATGGCGGGAGCGCGTCGGGCCGTAGCGCGGCGCCACGCGCCGACGAGACGATCAAGGTTGTCGGACTGCGCCGCAAGATTGCCGAGAATATGCAGGAAGCCAAGCGCCGAATCCCGCACTTCGCGCTGGTCGAACAATTTGATGTCACCGCGCTCGAGGAAGCGCGCGCGATGATGAACCGTGACCGCGGTTCGAACCCGAAGCTGACCCTTCTGCCTTTCCTCATCACGGCGATGACGAAAGCCATGGCAGACTGGCCGATGATCAACGCCACCTATGACGATGACGCCAATGTCGTCACGCGCCACGGCGCGGTGCACATGGGCGTTGCGACCCAAACCGACGGAGGCCTGATGGTCCCCGTTATCCGCAATGCGCAGCAGCTCAGCGTCTGGCAGCTTGCCCGGGAGATTGTCCGACTGAGCGAAGCCGCGCGGTCCGGCAAGGCGAGCCGCGAGGAACTGAGCGGACCGACCTTTACCATTTCCTCGCTCGGTCCAATGGGCGGGATCGCCTCGACTCCGGTGATCGCTCCGCCGCAGGTGGCAACCATCGCCGTCAACAAGCTCCAGGAAATCCCGGTTATCGTCGACGGCGAACTGGAGGCGCGCAAGGTGATGAACCTGTCGCTGTCGTGCGACCATCGTGTCGTCGACGGCTGGGACGCGGCAAGCTTCCTGCAGGCGCTGAAGGGGCTCCTCGAGAACCCCCTCAGGCTGCTGTCTCACTAGTCTCGCCGAAGGGCGAACCGACCTGGACCGGCAAAGGTCAGGTAGAGGAAGATGAAGCAGTAAAGGATTGCGGCGTCGCCCATATTGTTCACCGGCCAGAAGCCCTGCGGCGCATGACCGATGAAATAGGCGGCGGCCATGGTCCCCGACGCCAGAAAGGCGGCCGGCCGGGTGAACAGGCCGAGTGCAATCAGCGCGCCGGTGACTAGCTCGATCAGCCCGGCATAGGCGCCGGGATTGTCGAAGGCCCAGCCCGATCCGGCCCAATCGCCGCCCGGAAAGCCGAGGAATTTCTGGGTGCCATGCGCCAGGAACAGCAGCCCGCTCATGATCCGGACAATGCCGAGCATCAGCGGTTCGAATCGATCAAGCCTGCTGCCCAGGCTGCTTATGCCGACTTCGCGGTTCATGCTGCCAGCCTTTCCACTTCGGCCAGGCCGCTGGCGATTCCCGCCTCGCGCTGCACCGGCCCGACCGCAATGCCGTCGGCGTGGACGAACTCCGGCTCGATCCCCAGAAAGTTGAACATCGGCTTGAGATAGGCTTCGACATGTTCGAAGCTGTTGTCGGCATCGTAATAGCCGCCGCGCGACACGGCGACGATCACCCGCTTGTCGCCGGCCAGGCCCACGGGGCCCTCGTCCGTGTAGTGGAAGGTCTTGCCGGCCACCGCGATGCGGTCAATCCATGCCTTGAGCTGCGATGGAACCGCAAAATTATACATTGGCGCGCCGACGACAATGGTATCCGCATCTAGGAATTCGTCGAGCACGGCGGTGTCGGCGAAGGCCGCAAGCGTCAGGTGATCGAGCGGCTCATCGACCAGGTCGCGAGCGACGATGTTCGCTCCCGGGCTGGCGGCGCGGAGTTGCTCGACGATCGAGCGGGTAAGCACCCGGCTGACGCTATTGTCGCCGGTGATGCTGCTGTCGATTTGCAGGATGGTCATCATTTTGTCCTTGGTATTGATTTGTTACCGAGACACTTTAAATAACTACCGATGGCAACCGCACAAGAACGCAAAAATTTGTTCCTCAGTCACACCAATGTGACCGAACCCCATGAAGTCGGTTCCACCTGCCGCCGGGTTACTCCGGTGCTGAACCGGGTGGGCGACAAGTGGAGCATGCAGATCGTCATGCAGCTGGCCCATGGGCCGCGCCGCTTTTCGGAATTGAAACGCGCGCTCGATGGCGTGTCGCAGCGCATGCTGACGCTGTCGCTTCGTGCGCTCGAGCGCGACGGACTGATTAGCCGCGCGGTCACGCCGACTATTCCGCCGCGAGTAGATTATGAACTGACCGAGCTGGGTTTGTCGCTGCGCGAGCCGGTGAAGGCGCTGGGCGACTGGGCCAATGCCCATATCGACTGTATCCGTGCCGCCCAGCAACAATATGACGCGATCCAGGACAGTAAATGAATTGGCGCAGCCGGGTACGAGCGCTGAAGGCCGAAGTGCTGGCGCTGTGGATCGCGGCGCGTGATCCGCGCACTCCCCTGCCCGCGAAGCTTATTGCCGGTGCGGTCGCTGCCTATGCCCTCAGTCCGATCGACCTGATTCCCGATTTTATTCCAGTCCTGGGGCTCCTCGACGACCTGCTGATCGTGCCGGCCGGGATCTGGCTCGCCGTCCGGCTGATCCCCCCACCGCTGCTCGTCGAATTTCGCGCAAGGGGCGCCGAACTGGCCGAGCGGCCGGTGAGCCGTACCGCGGCCGCAGCGATCATCGCCATCTGGACCGGCCTGCTTGTGCTGCTCGGCTGGTTATGGCTGGGCTGAGCGGCTGAGCGCCCCTTGCCAGTTGCCGCCGACGCGCTAGGGCTTTGGCCATGCTAAAGCCTGCTTCCCCCGACATCGCTGCCCTGAAATCGCTCGACGATCGGCTGCGCTTCCTGTCGGCCTGGACCATCCACCATGCCAACCATGTTCGCGACAGCGCCGACGGGCTGAAGGTCGGGGGGCACCAGGCAAGCTGCGCGTCGATGACCGCGATCATGGCCGCGCTCTATTTCCATGCTCTGGGCCCCAACGACCGGGTCGCGGTAAAACCCCATGCCGGCCCAGTACTGCACGCAATCCATTACCTGCTGGGTTCGCAGACGCTCGATCAGCTGCAGAATTTTCGCGGCTTCGGCGGCATGCAAAGCTATCCCAGCCGAACCAAGGACCGGATCCCGGTAGATTTCTCCACTGGCTCGGTCGGACTGGGCGTCGCAATAACCGCATTCGGCTCGCTGGTGCAGGATTATCTCACCGCCCATGGGCTGATGGCGGAGGAAGACCGCGGCCGGTTCGTAGCGCTGATCGGCGATGCCGAACTCGACGAAGGCAATATCTACGAATGCCTGATTGAAGCGCACAAGCATGACATCCGCAATTGCTGGTGGATCGTCGATTATAACCGGCAGAGCCTCGACGCGACTTCGCAGGACCGGATGTTCGAACGGTTCGACGAGATTTTCCGCAGCTGCGGCTGGCGCACGGTCGAACTCCGCCACGGCAAGAAGTTGAAAGGGGCGCTGGCCGAACATCCGGCCCTTGCCGACTGGCTGGACGCGCTGCCCAACGCGGACCATTCGGCACTGCTCTACCAGGGCGGCAAGGCGTGGCGCGCGCGGATCGAGGCCGACCTCGGCAAAAAAGCGGCAGCGTTCCTCAAGGCCCATGACGATGATTCGCTTGCGGGGTTGATGAGCGACCTTGGCGGTCATTGCATGGATAGCCTCGTCGAAGCCTTCGACGCTGCGAGGGACGATGTGCCGACCCTGTTCGTCGCCTGGACGGTAAAAGGCTTCGGTCTGCCTTTCGCGGGACACAAGGACAATCACGCCGGGCTGATGAACCCGACCCAGGCCCATGCGCTGCGCGACGCGATGGGCGTGACGCCGGGCGAGGAATGGGAACCGCTCGCCGGACTTGGCGGCAATGCCCGCTCTGCCGTCGAGGCCGTTCTCGACCGCACTCGCATTACGAGGACCAAGCGCGACCGCAGCTTTGGCCAGCTCAGCGTCCCCGCAATCCCCGCTCCCCAAGGTGAGGAACAGTCGACCCAGGCGGCGTTCGGGCGAATTCTCCTCGACCTTGCAAAGTCGGGCCACCCGCTCGCCGACCGTATCGTCACCACCTCCCCCGACGTCACGGTTTCGACCAACCTCGGCGGTTTCGTGAACCAGCGCGGCCTGTTCAAGCGCCGCGACATGGCTGACGTTTTCGCAGCCGCAAAGATTCCTTCCGCGCAAAAATGGTCGGGGACAAACAAGGGCCAGCATATTGAATTGGGGATCGCCGAATCAAACCTCTTCCTGATGCTGGCCGCGCTCGGCATGTCGGGCGATCTGTTCGGCGAAAGGCTGGTTCCGATCGGGACGCTTTACGATCCGTTCATTGCCCGCGGCCTCGATAGCCTCAATTATGGCTGTTATCAGGACGCCCGCTTCCTTCTGGTGGCCACCCCCTCGGGCCTGACGCTGGGCCCCGAAGGCGGCGCACACCAGTCGATCAACCCGCCCTTGATCGCGCTCGGCCAGCCGGGCCTGCGTCACTATGAGCCCGCCTTCGCGGACGAACTGGCGGCGATGATGGAATTGGCCTTCCGCCTGATCGATGATCCGGCCGGCGAATCCACCTATTTGCGCCTGTCCACCCGTTCGCTGATCCAGACCGGCCGGACCGACGACATGTGGAAGGATGGCGCTCTGAAGGGCGGCTATTGGCTCAAGGAGCCGGGCACCGGTGCCGAGGCGGCGATCGTCGCCATGGGCGCTCTGATGCCCGAGGCGCTGGCGGCGTGGGAGGAACTGCGCGGCGATATCCCTGGCCTAGGCCTCCTCAGCGTCACCTCCCCCAACCTGCTGCACCGTGACTGGACAGCTGCGCAGGCGGCGCGCTGGTCTGGCCGCCGGAGACCGAGCCATGTCGAACAGCTGCTGTCCCGCATCAGGCCCGGCGCCGGCCTCGTCACCCTGTGTGATGCCGCCCCCGCTTCCTTGAGCTGGCTTGGCGGCGTACGCGGTAATCGCGTCGCCCCGCTGGGTGTCGACCGGTTCGGCCAGACCGGCAGCCTGCCCGAACTATATGCCGCCTACCGCCTTGACGGCGCCGCGATCACCGAGGGAATCGCCGAACTTCTGCTGCCGCAAACCGCTTCTTAAGCATCGCCGTCCTAGCCATCGCGGAATGGCCTGCCCGCCGACTCCACTTGACCGATTGCTCGCTGCCGAGCTCGATAATGCCCGCGATCTGCTGGTGGCGATGGGCGACGAACTGGCGATGAGCCCCGAGGTGGTTGCCGAGCATGGAGTCGCGCTGCAGGCGGTCGACATCGTCGGCCAGATGATCGGTCATATCGCCAACGTCGTCCGCGCCGAGGACCGAGCCCATGCTATCGAGCGGATCGGCATGTGCGAGCTTAAAGCCAAGCTCGGCGCCGCTTGAGGCCGGGCGGGACCTGCCCTAAGGCAAGGCCATGGCAGGACGCTATTTCGACGAATGGCAGGTCGGTGACATGGTCGCCCACCCGATCAGCCGCACGGTCACCGAAACCGACAATCTCCTCTTTTCGACACTGACCCACAATCCGCAGCCGCTGCACCTTGATGCAGGGGCGGCAAGGGCGAGCGAATTCGGGCAGATTCTCGTCAACAGCTGCTTCACCTTCAGCCTGGCGGTGGGCGTCTCGGTTGGTGAAACGACGCTCGGGACGCTGATCGCCAATCTGGGATTCGACGAGGTGAAATTTCCTAAGCCCGTGTTCATCGGCGACACGCTGCGCATCGAAAGCGAGGTCGTGGCGCTGCGCGAAAGCGCCTCGCGGTCGACCGCGGGCATCGTGACCTGGGAGCATCGGGCGGTGAACCAGCGCGACGAGACGGTTTGCTCGATGAAGCGATCCGCGCTGCTCCACAAGAAACCGGCATGATCCCGCAGGCGCCACCGCCGCGCAGCTGGCTGTTCGTCCCGGCCGACAGCAACAAGAAGGTGATGAAGGCCATCGGCAGCGAGGCCGACGCGGTCATCTTCGACCTCGAAGACAGCGTCGCACCGGCCCAAAAAGCACTGGCCCGCGAACTGCTTGGCCTTCTTCCGCAGCGGGGCGATGATGGTCCGCAGCGTTGGGTAAGGATCAACCCGATCGGCTGCGACGCGCATGACGAAGACCTTGCCGCGCTCGACGATTTCGACATTGACGGGATTGTTCTGCCCAAGGCCCAGAGCGGGGACGATGTCGCCGACCTTGCCGCCGCGCTTGCGCCGCGAAGCCTGCCGATCCACGCCATCGTCACCGAAACCGCGGCGTCGCTGTTCAGCCTGCTGAGCTATCGCGACTGCTCTCCGGTGCTGTTCGCCATGAGCTGGGGCGCCGAAGACCTCAGCGCGGCACTGGGCGCAAGCTCCAAATTCGGAGCCGATGGCGAGCTCGCCTTCACCTATCGGCTGGCCCGCTCACTGACCCTCGCCGGCGCGGTCGCAGCCGAAGTGCAGCCCGTCGACGGCGTGTTCGCCAACTTCCGCGACGAGGAGGGGCTGGTTGCCGAAGCCCGCGCCGCGGCAGCGGAAGGGTTCACCGGGAAGCTTGCCATCCATCCGGCGCAGGTCGGGCCGATCAACGCCGCATTCACCCCGTCATCCGACGAGATTGCCCATGCCCGGGCAATCGCCGACGCCTTTGCGGCACAGCCTAGCGCGGGCGTGCTGTCGATCGACGGAAAGATGGTAGACCGTCCGCACCTCCTGCAGGCGAAAAGACTGTTGATGAGGGTCCGATAGACAAAAACGAGGAGCTGCTGCGATGACGACCGCCACCCAGGCCTGGGGCGTGACCGATGACAGGGCGCCTGTCACCCCGATGACCATCGAGCGCCGCGACCTTCGGCCCGAAGATGTCGCGATCAGGGTCAGCCATTGCGGCATCTGCCATTCCGACCTCCACTTTGCCCATAACGACTGGGGAATGAGCCTCTACCCGATGGTGCCGGGGCACGAGATCGTCGGCACGGTGACTGCAGTCGGGTCGGCCGTCACCCGATATCGGGAAGGCGATCGCGTCGCCGTCGGCTGCCTGGTCGATTCCTGCCTGAAATGTCCCCCTTGCTCCGAAGGCGAGGAACATTTCTGCGTCGAAATGCCGACCTTCACCTATTCGGCCAAGGACCGGCAGGACGGATCGATCACCTTTGGCGGCTATGCAGAAAGTCTGGTGGTCCGCGAGGAATTCGTCTGCCGGATCCCCGACGGAATGGACATGGCCAGGGCCGCTCCGCTGCTGTGCGCGGGCATCACCACCTACTCACCGCTGCGCCAATGGAAGGTCAAGGCCGGCGACAAGGTCGCCGTCGCCGGCCTCGGCGGGCTGGGGCATATGGCGGTCAAGCTGGCCACGGCGATGGGCGCCGAGGTGACGGTGCTGACGACCTCCCCGTCCAAGGCCGATGCCGCGCGGGCGATTGGCGCTAGGGATGTGCTGGTGTCGACCGACGAGGCGGCGATGCGCTCGGCCAAGGGGCGCTTCACGCTGATCATCGATACCATCCCGGTGAAGCATGACGTCCAGCCGTATCTCGCGCTGCTTCAGCCGAAGGGCCAGCTGGTCATCGTCGGGCAGATCGGCCCCTTGCCCGAACTCAGCACATTCGGGATCGTATTCGGCAACAAGGCGCTCGCCGGATCGCAGATCGGCGGTATCCGCGAGACGCAGGAAATGCTGGATTTTTGCGCCGAGCATGATGTCATGCCCGAAATCGAGGTGATCAGTCCCGACCAGATCAACGAGGCCTGGGACAAATTATCGCGCGGCGACACGCCACACCGCTTCGTCATAGAAATGCCGCAACGCACTTGAGGATCTTCGCGCCGCTTATTCCCGCGCTATGGCTTGCCGCTTGCCTGCCATCGGCCGACCGGCCGCGGGCGGATGCACAACCGAAGCTCGATCCGATCGCCTTTTTCGCCGGTTATACCGAAGGCAGGGGCGCGCTTCACAAGCTGGTCGGCAACTCGCAGCCGCTGTCGGTATCCAGTGTCGGGCGCAAGCTTCCCGGCGGCGGCCTGAGGCTGGACCAGCTCCTTCACCTTGAGGGTGAAGCGGTTCGGGAGCGGCGCTGGACGATCTGGCCGATGGGCAAAGGCCGCTTTACGGGATCGCTGACCGAGGCGGTCGGGCCGGTAGAAGCGGCGGTCCAGGGCAATCGCATGACGATCCGCTACGCCACCGAGGATTACCGCGTTCGCCAGACATTGACGCTCGGGATGGACGGAATCGTGCATAACCGGCTCGACATCTACAAATGGGGCTTGAATGTCGCCCGCCTTGACGAAAGGATCGCCCGCAAGTCTCCGGCCACATGACCGGCCGGAAGGGGGAGGATCAGCAAATGTCCGAAGCGGCCAAGCCATGGTCGATGGCCCGGGTCGTCACTGCTTCGTCGGCAGGGACGGCGTTCGAATGGTATGATTTTTTCATCTTCGGTTCGCTGACGCCGGTCATCGCCAAAGTGTTTCTCGCCGGGCTCGATCCCACCGGTGCATTGGTCGCTGCGCTGGCCTTGTTCGCGGTCGGTTTTGCCTTCCGCCCGCTCGGCGCGATCATCTTCGGCGCAATGGGCGACCGCATCGGACGCAAGGCCACCTTCCTGGCCACCGTCAGCCTGATGGGGGGAGCAACCTTCGCCATCGGCCTGCTCCCGACCTATGCCCAGGCAGGGATCATTGCCCCGATCCTGCTGATAATCCTGCGCATCTGCCAGGGGACTGCGCTTGGCGGCGAATATGGCGGCGCTGCGATCTATGTCGCGGAGCATGCCGATAACGACAAGCGCGGCGCGGCCACCGGCTGGATTCAGTCGTCGGCGTCGTTCGGCCTGCTTGCCGCGCTTCTGGTCATCTTCGCCACCCGTACCATGCTCGGCGAGCAGGTATTCGAAGCGTGGGGCTGGCGAATTCCATTCCTCGTTTCGATCCTGCTTTTGGCGATTTCGGTGTGGATGCGCGTGAAGCTGTCCGAAAGCCCGGAGTTCGCGAAGCTGAAGGCCGAAGGCGCGACCAGCAAGGCCCCACTTCGCGAAAGTTTCGCTACGCGCGACAGCCTGCGCCGGGTCGCCATAGCCTTCTTCGGCATCATGTGCGCGCAAGGGGCGGTTTGGTATTTCACCTTCTTCTACATGCAGGTGTTCCTGGAAAAATCGCTAGGACTTCCCGGCGCGACCAAGGACATGTTGCTGATCATCATGACGGTGGTCAGCGCGCCGCTTTACGTCTTCTTCGGCTGGCTTAGCGATCGGGTCGGCCGAAAGCCGGTGATGCTGGGCGGGATGCTGCTTGCACTTGCGCTCTACTTTCCCGGTTCGCACCTCATCGCCGAAGCGACCAACCCAGCGCTGGTCGCCGCGCAGGAGCGTCAGCCAGTGCTGGTTGAGACCGACCTTGCCAGCTGCTCCTCGCAGTTCGACCCTACCGGAACGGCCAAGTTCACCAGCGCGTGCGACATCGCCAAGTCGACCCTGATCGCCCGGGGCATCGCTTATTCGACGCGCGCGTCGGGCGATGGCCAGACGCGCATCCTTGCCGGCCAGCAGGCGGTGCCGGTGCCCGGCGGTGAGACGGTCGGCGACCTCAAGGCGCACAAGGCGAATGTCGCCGCGGCGGTCAACGGCGTGCTGGAAACCGCCGGCTATCCGAAGTCGGCCGATCCGAAAGCGGTCGACATGCCGATTTTGCTGTCGGTATTGCTGCTGCTGGTGGTCGCCGCGACTGCGCTTTACGGGCCGCAGGCGGCGGCGCTGGTCGAAATGTTCCCGACCCGCATCCGCTATACGGCGATGAGCCTGCCTTACCATGTCGGCACCGGCTGGGTCGGTGGGTTCTTGCCGGTTACCAGCTTCGCGCTGGTGGCCATGACCGGCGATATCTATGCGGGGCTTTGGTATGCGGTGGCGTTCACCGCCCTAAGCGCCGTGGTGACGATATTCTTCCTCAAGGAGACCCGCGGCAAGCCGCTGGATGAATGCTGACCAAAAGGACGGCGCAATGGTCACCACCGGCGGGTCTGTTGGCGGTCGCGCAGCAGGCCGAGCTTCAGGTCGCCCGTCGGAACAGCAAGGCCGATGCCAACCATAGGCTTGTGAAGGCGACGGTCAGCGGGCCGGTGAAATAGCCATGGACGAACGCGTAGATTCCCAAGGCTAATTGTACGGTGGCCGCGGCAAGCATGGTCACTGCCAGGCTCCGTGAACGAAACCCGCCCATGACTGCGCCGAGGACTGCGATCAGCGGGACGATGAAAAAAAGCGCGTTGATCGCATTTTCTTCCGACCCCGCGAACCCGACAGCCAGATTGCCCAGCGTCAGGAGCGCCATGGGGCCGACCGCCAGGGCGAGGCCGGCGCGATAGGCCAGGCGCCGGGGAATATGGACGGCGCACTCGAGCGCGCCGCCCACCGCGAGCACCATTAGCAAGGCGAAGGGCAAATCCTCGATCGCCCAAGCGGTCGGATCCGCAGCTTTCAGCGCCGCAAGCGGTCCCAGTATCAGCGCGGATGCCGCCACCCATGCGATCAGCCGAATGCGGCCGCGCCCGGCACGCACGAAAGTCACCATCATTGTCGCTCCACATGGTTCGGGAGCGTCCACACTACGCCGCAGGCCAATGAGCGGCATGAGGTCGTGGTGAGCAATCGGTGAAAAGGCGGCGGCGGCCCGCGCGAGTCCACGCGCTGGGCCCCGGCACACCGCTGCCCGGTCAGGCGCTCCAGTGAATGTCGATCGGCTGCTCGGCCTCGGCAAGCACGCGTCCGATGGGCAGTTTCGACGATTGGCCGTCGGCGATTGCGCCTTCGAGCAGGGCCTTCTTCGCATCGCCGGTCACGGTAATCAGCACGGTGCGCGCCGACAGAATCGCCGAGCGGGTCAGGGTGACGCGGGCGACCGGAACATCGGACGGCATGGGGTCCGGCATCACACCGATGGCATGACGACCCTTTGGCGCGTTGAGCGCTTCGTCGAGGTCAGGACCATCGAAGATCGAGGCGGTATGACCGTCCCCGCCGACGCCCAGCCAGGCGAGGTCGAGCGGGAACTTCAGTTCGTTGAGCTTGGCGTTGGCGCTGTTCCCGGCAAGCTTATAGTCGTCGATGTCGCTGGTGATCGGAAACACCCGGGCACCGGTCGGCAAGAAAGCCTGGGCTATGGCCCGCACATTGGACCGGTCATCGGACAATGGGACCAGCCGGTCATCGGTCGGGATGATCGTAACCTTTTTCCAGTTGAGCTTGGCCTTCGCCAGCCGCTGGTAGATCGGCAGCGGGGTCCGGCCGCCTGGGACTGCAATCAGTGCCTCGCCGCGGGCATCGAGCGCGCTTTCGATGATGAAGCCGATATCGCCGGCAACAGCATCAGCCATCTCGTCGGCATCGTCATAGTCCCACCATTCGGCTTCAATCATTGGTCGCTCCCTTCGCTGCCCCGGGCTCTAGGCAGTTCGACGCGGATTGCCTAGCGGTCGAAGCGGCCGGTGTCGCTTTGCACATAGCCGAACCAAGCCGAAATCGGCCGGCCGTTGGCGTCGGTCGCTGGGCGGAAAGTGGCGCGGCTCATTACTAGGCTGCAAGTCCATTGGTCGCTTGCGGCGTCGCCGAAGGAGCGCAATACGTCGCACTGGCTTGGGCGGCCATTGGGTTCGACCCGAACCCGGACGAAGATCCGCCCCCCGCGCGGCCAGCGCCGTTGGATCGCCTCGGGAAAATCGCGATTGGTGACTCCTCGAAGCAGCGATGGGCGCGTTCCCCCGCCCGCGCCGCCTCCGCCGGTCCCGCTGCCCGCACCGCCGCTGCCCGTTCCGGTGCCCACGCCGCCGGCGCCGGTGCCGGGACCCGCAATGGGAGCTGCACCCTGCGTGGACTCGCTGCCCTCGCCCGGCGTCTGGGTGACCGGCATCGGCTGCGGGATGGGCAGGGAGATCGGCGGGCGCGGCGCGACGACCGGCGTGGCGCGGCTTTCGATATTGGGAGCGGACGCAGCGCCCTCTTCGCGCGGTTGCGGCTCCTGCTCGGGCTCGGGAAGCTGCTCGACTACTGGGGGCTCGGGCGGGGGCGCCTCGGTCACGTCGAAAATCTCGATAACCTCGGGGGGCAACTGTTCGCGCGCGTCCGGCGAGATGTTGATCAAGGCAAAGGCCAACATCGCATGCATCGCCAGAACTGCGATGATCGTCGCGATACGGTCCTTGGTCGTGGGGCGCGGCTGGTACATGTCCTCCCTAACGTCGGCGCCAAGCAACGGGTTTCGTTACGCCGCCGATTGGCCGGCGCGGAGGCCCTTATTCGCCAAGAGCCGCAGCGGCCCGCGCCCGCTCGAAGATAACCGCGAGATCGGTTTCGCCGGCACGAATAATCCAGCTGCCGCCGACGCACAGCACTTCGGTACGCGCGAGCCAGGCGCTAGCCGTTTCCGCCGTGATTCCGCCGGTGGGGCAGAATCGGGCGTCAAGGAACGGGCCGGCCAGTGCCGATAGGGCAGCGATCCCGCCGGAGCTTTCGGCCGGGAAGAACTTGAATCGGTCGAGTCCGAGGTCGATGCCGATCATCAGGTCGGTCGCATTGGCAACGCCGGGGAGGTAGGGCAGATCCCGTTCGCTAGCCATGCGAACAAGCCCGTCGAGGAGGCCCGGGGAAACGGCAAATTGGGCGCCAGCGCCGATCGCCTGCTCCATCATCGCGGCGCTGAGTACGGTGCCCGCACCAATGATCGCGCCTTCCACGGTGCGCATCCGGCGGATCGCATCGAGCGCCGAAGGCGTCCGGAGGGTAACCTCGATCACCGGGAGGCCGGCCTCGACCAGCGTTTCGGCAAGCGCCACAGGATCTACCTGCCCGTCGAGGACCAGCACCGGGATCACCGGCGCGCAGCGCATGATCGTGTCGATACTCACAGGCTTTGCTCCATCATGTCGAGCATCGCCGATGCGCCGCGCTCGGCATCGTCCGCGCCATCGCGCATGAAGGCGAACAGTTCGCGACCGGTGCCGACCGGAGGCGCAGGGGCTTCGGCGGGCCCGCGGGCGGCCAGGTCCACTCCGACGGCCTCGAGCGTTCCCTTGTCGGCGCAAAGGCGCACTATGTCGCCATCGGCCAGCCGCGCCAGCGGACCGCCGCCAAGCGCTTCCGGACAGCAATGAATTGCCGCGGGCACCTTGCCGCTGGCTCCCGACATGCGCCCGTCGGTGATCAGCATCACCTTATGTCCCCGGTCCTGCAGCACGCCGAGCGCCGGGGTCAGCTTGTGCAGTTCGGGCATGCCGTTGGCGCGCGGTCCCTGGAAACGGACGACCACTGCAACGTCGCGATCGAGCTCTCCCGCCTGGAACGCCGCCAGGACCTGGTCCTGATCCGAAAAACATCGGCAGGCCGCCTCGATAGTCCAGCGTTCGGGAGCGACGGCGCTGGTCTTGAAGATCGCTCGGCCGATATTGCCCGCGACCAGCCGCATGCCGCCATCGGCCAGGAACGGCTCGGCGACCGGGCGCAACATTGTCGGATCGCGCGAGGCCGGCACCTCGCTCCACCGCAGTTCTTCGCCATCGAGCGCGGGATTAGTGGCGAAGGCGCAGAAATCGTCAGCCCCGGCCGGGAGCATGTCGCCATGCAACAGCCCGGCGTCCAGCAGTGTACGGGCGGTAAACGCCATGCCGCCCGCCGCATGGAAATCGTTCACGTCGCCCGACCCGCCGGGATAGACGCGCGCGATCAGCGGGACAGCAGCCGACAGTTCGGCGAGGTCCTGCCAATTGATCAGGATCCCGGCCGCCCGGGCGATCGCGGGAAGGTGGATGGCATGGTTGGTCGAACCGCCGGTCGCAAGCAGGCCGACCGCTGCATTGACGATTGCTTTCTCATCGACGACTTCGCCCAGCGGCCGGGCCCGGTTCTTGGCCAGCGCAGCGAGCCGGTGAACCGCGGCCCGGGTCAGCGCCTGCCGCAACTTCGTTCCCGGGTTGGCGAATGCCGCGCCGGGAATATGCAGGCCCATCAATTCCATCATCATCTGGTTGCTGTTGGCGGTGCCGTAAAAGGTGCAGGTGCCGGCGCCATGATACGAGGCGGATTCGGCAGCCAGCAGCTCCTCGCGGCTCGCCTTGCCTTCGGCATAAAGCTGCCGAACGCGCTGCTTTTCCTTGTTGGCCAGGCCCGAAGGCATCGGCCCGCCGGGTACCAGCAGCATCGGCAAATGACCGAAGCGCAATGCGCCGATCAAGAGGCCCGGAACGATCTTGTCGCAAATTCCGAGCATGGCGACGCCGTCGAACATGCCGTGCGACAGCGCGACCGCAGTGGCCAGCGCGATCACGTCGCGACTTGCCAGCGACAGGTCCATTCCCGGCTGGCCCTGCGTTACCCCGTCGCACATCGCCGGAACGCCCCCGGCGACCTGGGCGGTGGCGCCGGCCTCGCGGGCATAAATCTTCATCTGCTCAGGGTAACGGCCGTAGGGCTGATGCGCCGACAGCATGTCGTTATAGGCCGTGACGATACCAAGGTTCGGCCCGCGCAGACCCTTGATCGCAGGCTTGTCCTCCCCGCTCGCGGCGAACCCGTGGGCGAAGTTGCCGCAGCTAAGCCGTTCGCGTCGCATGCCACGGTCGGCCTCGGCAGCGATCAGCTCCAGGTATCGGCGGCGGCTTGCCTTCGACCGCTCGATTATCCGGTCGGTCACCTTGCCAACGCGCGGATCAAGGCTAGTCATGCCAATGCACCCCGTCCCGCTCGGTCAGGGCGATGGCCGCCGAGGGACCCCAACTTCCCGCGCCATAGTTTCGCGGTTCCAAACCCGCCTCACGGCAGGCAGCGCGGACATCATCGATCCATTGCCACTGCGCCTCCACTTCGTCGCGGCGCACGAACAGGGTCGGATCGCCCTCGACGAGGTCGAGCAGCAGCCGTTCGTAGGCGATCCGGCGCCGCGCGTCAGCGAAAGCGTCGGCCATCGCCACATCTAGCGCAATTTCGCGAAGACGCAGGCCCTGGCGGTCGAGTCCGGGCGTCTTGGCCATCACCAGCAGGCGGATATTCTCTTCCGGCTGGATCGAGATGACGAGCTTGTTGGCCTGTGTCCGCGCACCCCTGCTGGCGAATATCGAATGGGGCACGCATTTGAACTGGATGAAAATTTCGGTCTTGCGGGCGGCCATCCGTTTGCCGGTGCGCAGGTAGAAGGGCACGCCGGACCAGCGCCAATTGTCGACATGGGCCTTGAGCGCGACGAAGGTCTCGGTCGACGATGGTTTGCCGAGTTCAGACGTATAGCTACCGACGGGCTGATCCCCGACCGCGCCATTGCCATACTGGCCGGTGACGACATGGGTTGCGATATCGTCGCTGCCGATGGCGCGCAGCGAGCGCAGCACCTTGACCTTTTCGTCCCGGACCGAGGTCGCATCGAAGTTGGCCGGGGGCTCCATCGCCACCAGCGCGACCAGTTGCAGCATATGGTTCTGGACCATGTCACGAAGCGCGCCCGCGCTGTCATAATAGCCGGCACGCCCTTCCAGCCCGACCGTTTCCGCGACCGTGATCTGGACATGGTCAATATGGGCGCTGTTCCAAAGCGGCTCGAAGGTCGAATTGGCGAAGCGCAGCGCAAGCAGGTTCTGGACGGTTTCCTTGCCCAAATAATGATCGATCCGGAAGGTCCGCTCTTCCGGAAAGGCCGCGGCGACCGCGTCATTGATCTCCCGGCTAGAGGCGAGGTCGGTGCCGAGCGGCTTTTCCAATGCCAGACGAACATCCTCGCCGGTCAGGCCCGCCGAGGCCAGCCCGTCGATCGTGGGCTTGAACAGCGATGGCGCGGTTGACAGGAAGATCGCCAGTCCGCCGGCCGGATCGATCTTCTCCGCAAGCCGGTCAAAGCCGTCCCGCTGGGTTGCATCGAGCGGCACATAGCTCAGGCGGGAAACGAACTCCCCGGCCTTGGCATCATCGAAGAAATCCGCCGGGACATGGTCCTTCAGCGCGTCGACGGCGCTGGCACGAAAGGCCGCGTCGTCGAATTTGCTTCGGGCGGTGGCTACGATCCGGAAATCCGCCGGCAGCAACCCGTCGACATGAAGACCGTAAAGCGACGGAAGCAACATGCGATGCGACAGGTCGCCGGTGGCGCCGAACAGCAAAAGGGTGCTGACCGTCTTCATCCTCTCCGTTCCTAGCTGTTCTGGGGCGAGGTTGCGACCATCGTTCGGCAAAAGCTAATGGCCGCCGCCCGTGAGGCCGATCGCGAAGGCCGCGGCAGCGCCGTACAATCCGGGTTGCGGGTGGGTGACGAGCTTGACAGGAATGGCCTCCATCCGCCGTTCGAAACGCCCCTTGGCGATGAACCGGTCGGCAAAGCCCGAGCCGGCGAAGCGATCCTTGAGCCGGAAGCCGAGCCCGCCGGCAATGACGACGGCATTGGCGCCATGCGAAAGCGCAAGGTCGCCGGCAACCGCGCCCAAGGTCAGGAAGAAGCGGTCGAGCGCAGCCCCGGCGAGCGGGTCGCGTCCCTCCAGTGCGGCCGCCCACAATGCCTTGTCGTCGGCATAGCGGGCATTCTGCCCTTCGATCGATGCAAGTGCGTCATAAAGATTGGCGAGCCCCGATCCGCAGGCGATCCGCTCCGTTGACACGCGGCGGAACTGGCGGCGCAGATATTGCAGGATGCGGTCCTCAAGTCCGTCCAGCGGCGCGAAATCGACATGCCCGCCTTCCGTTTCGATGACATGATAGCCGCTGGCGTGGCGTAGCAATTGTGCGACCCCAAGCCCTGTGCCGGGCCCGACGACCGATGTGACGCCGGTCGCGGGCAATGGCCGGTCCGGCCCGCACAGATGGTCGAAATGGTCTGGGCCAAGCTGCGCCACGGCATGGGCCACGGCGCCAAAATCGTTGACGATTAAGAATCGCTCGACCCCCAGCTTCTCCTTCATCAGTGCCGGCTGAATGACCCAAGGATTGTTGGTCAGCTTCAGCACATCCCCCTGGACGGTCCCCGCAAAGGCGACCCCGAGGTCGGTCGGCAAGGGTTCGCCGAGCTGGTGACCGAACTGCTGCCACGCAGTCTGGAAACTGGCATGATCCGAGGTGGCAAGCGTTAGCGGGTCGCCAAGCCCGACCACCGCGCCCTCAGCAATGTCGGCCAGCGCGAAGCGGGCATGGGTCCCGCCGATATCGGCAACTGCGATGCGGTGCGCCATCGAATCAGGCCAAGCTGGCGCAAGCGTCGATCATGGCGCCTGTGGTAGCGGGCCCACGCGCAACGCGACAGGCGTCCAAGCATGCGCCGCGCCCTGCCCTGGTTCGGTGATTTCCGATCAAGCGGCCCAGAATCCTGCCTTGTTGACGTCCTTGGTCAGCCGCGCGTTGTCATCATCGGACAGCTTGGCGCGAAGGGCCGGGAAAATCTGCTTTTCTTCTTCCTCGGCGTGCAGCAGGACCACATTGCGAAAGGCGCCGACAGTTTCCCGCCATGCCGGATCTTCGCTGCTCATCTTCGACAGCCGATAAAGGAATTCCTTTACCGCGCCATGGTCGTTCTCGAGATGCTCGGCGAAGCTTTCGTCGCCGGTTTCGCGCAGCTTGGGATAGATGACATGCTCTTCCGCATAGGCATGTTTGTCCAGCGCATGGGAAAGCTGCGTGAGCAGCAGCGCGCGCTTATACTTGTCGCCGTCGTCGGTCGCGAGCATCGCGTCGAACAGTTTTTCCACGGCCGTATGCTCGGCGGCCAGCGATTCACTCCAATCGCCTTTCGAAGCGCTGAGGCCTTGGACCGCCAGTTTACGGCCAAAGTTTCCGGCAAGTGCGAGGGCCGCGCCGGCAGCGACCGCGGCGATGACGGAACCACCACTGAAGTTGAACGGGCTACGATCTTGTCCGGGCTTGGCCCGGCTCTCACTACGCGTGTTCATGGGCAACCTCCTGAAAAGAAGTTTAAACCGCGGCAAGGCAAGTCGTTCCAGCGGCGCACCATCTCCATGCATCGACTCGTCGCGCCGGACGTTCAGTCGGCATCGTCAATCTGTGGAGGCCACCAATGCCGACAAACAAGGATGAGAGCCTGGCCCTCTTGAAAACCCTTGCCGATACCGTCGCCGACAGCGTCAACGGCTACCGGCACGCTGCCCAACATGCCGAGCAACCGCAAATGCAAAGCCTGTTCACCGCCCTCGTGAATGAGCGGGACCGCACGCTTCGGGACATGAACAAGCTGCTTTACGCGGAAGGAGTGGACCCGGATCGCGATGGCACGACGCTGGGCTACCTCCATCAGCGCTGGCTCGACTTCAAGGCGAACTTCGCGGGCCGCGATGATCGAGCGGTCATCGAGGAAGTCCTGCGCGGCGAGGAATATCTGATCGAGAAGCTGGAAAGCGCATTGGCCGCGGCGAACATGACTGCCGACGTCGCCGCAATGATCGAGCGGGCGCACCGCTCGGTCCAGGCCAACCGCAAGCAGGTCGCCGAACTCAACCGTTCGCCAGCGGTCCAGACCCCTTCCGGATAAGCAAAGCGCATCCAAGGCCCGCCCCGGAACCGGCCCCGGCGCACTGCCTCCAGTCGTGGCGGCTTCAGGTCAGCGGCTTTTCGACGTGGAAGCGGGTCAGCGATCGACCACTGCCGGGCAATGTAACATCTTCCCGGTCCAGAACCGAAAAACCCCGGCGCTGGAATGGGCCGACTGCATTCAAGCTCGCTTTTGCGCCCAGCCAGGCAAGACCTCGTGCGCTTGCGGCTCGCTCAACATCCGTCAGCAGCGCCGCGAACAGGCCGGTTCCCTGATATTCGGGCGCGATGAACGCAAGATCGATGAGCCCGTCATCGGCAAGGGACATGAATCCCTGCAGTACCTCTTCCTCGACAGCCAACACCAACTGTTGCGGGGCTAGCCTTTCCTGGAGATTGGCAATCGCTGGAACATTGTTGGCCCATGTGCGGCTTTGCTCCGCGTCGTACCGGCTTGCAGGATGCAATATGGCCGCCAGCATAAGGCTGCGGAGCTGCTCGCACTCCGAATGCGTCAGGAGGGAGCCGCAGCGGACAATGATTTGCCTTGTGGGGCATTTCCCCTGCCCATGGATCGGACGTACGCTCTCGGCCATAACGCGCTGTCCTTAGGCGACAGGGGTCGTGCTGCAAATAGCGCCCGCCATCAGCGCCGCTGCACCTGACGGACTATGATCGCTCGCCAGGATCCGCCAGCAGTGGAAATCGAGCGCCACCGCGACCAGCGACGCGCCCTGCCCGGGCAGGCCTTCCGCGAGCAGAGCGGCCGCGCGCTGGAATGTCGGCTGCATCCTTAGCGCGACGATCTTTCGTGTCGGCTCGTGATGTTCCGCGTCCCTCAGGACGCAGGCGGCCTGCCCTTCATTGCGGCCGAACCAGGCATAGAGTTCAGCAAGCCCGTGGACGATCCGTTCTTGGCCGGGGGGAAAATCCAGCCAGTCCTCAACGCTGGGGAGCGGGTCGCGAGACAGCGCCAGGCCCGAGCAGGCCGTCAACAGGTCCCACTCGTCGGGAAAGTGGGCATAATAGGTATGACGCTGCACCCCTGCCCGCTCGGCAATTTGCGACACGCTCGTGCGCGCCGGACCGATCGAACAGTGCAGGTCGACTGCCGCCTCGACAATGCGCTGGCGCGTCTCTTCCTGCTTCTTGGCCCGTTTGCCCAGCCGATAATCCCGTTTTGGGGGAGCATTAAGCGAATGCGTTGACATTTTCTCAAAATAATTGCACAGTGCTGTGTAGTCAATTTAATTCTCATCGGAAAGGCGGCAGCATGACTACCCAGCTCGACGAGATCGCCGACGGCATCTTTCGCATTTCGACCTTTGTTCCGCCTGCCGGCCTGACCTTCAACCAGTTCCTCATCCTCGCCGACCAGCCCTTGCTCTTCCACACGGGGCAGCGGCAGCTCTTCCCTGCGGTGCGCGATGCCGTCGCCCAGGTCATCCCGCCCGAGACCCTGCGCTGGATCAGCTTCGGCCATGTCGAGGCCGACGAATGCGGATCGGCCAATCTGTGGCTCGAGACTGCCGCGAACGCGCAGGTCGCGCATGGTGCGCTTGCCTGCGATATCAATCTCACCGACATGTGCGACCGCGCACCAGTGGCGCTAGGAAACGAAGCGCTGCTCGACCTTGGCGGCAAGCGTGTGCGCTATATCGACACGCCGCATACGCCGCACGGATGGGATGCGGGACTGCTTTATGAGGAAACGAGCGACACATTGCTGTGCGGCGATCTGTTCACGCAGGTGGGAGCGGCGCATGCCCTGACCGCTTCGGACATTGTCGGTCCGGCGATCGCCGCCGAGGATCAGTTCGGCTTCTCAAGCCTTCATCCCCAGATGGGATCAACCATCCGCCGCCTTGCCGCGCTCAAGCCGGCCCGGCTAGCACTGATGCACGGACCCAGCTTCGAAGGCGATTGCGCCGCCGCGCTCGAGGCGCTGGCCGATGACTACGATCGCCGCACTACGGACTGGCGCGAACAGCAGCGCACTGCCGCCTGATCGAAACTGCTGCGGGCGCGAACGGGCGGTCCGACTCGAGCCGCGTCGCCATTGGAAGCAAGTGCCTCGCGAGGTACAAACGGCCGTTTTCTGCATAATCGGACTGGCGCACCCAGCCCTCGTCATGGCCCGGACCGACATCCTTTCGTGCGCGAAAACTTTGACTCCGGTTAACAAATTATTAATAAAGGCGGATGGTTCAATAGGGGGCACTCATGAACGCTACCACCGCGAACAACCGCAAGTATCTGGCATCTGGCGCGCTCGTCGTCCTGATCGCCGCCGGCGCTTATGGTCTGGGCCGCGTTTATCCGCCGTTCGGCCCCACTGAAGGCACGATCACTCCCGCCGACCGTTATGTCGCGCCCCAAGTGGGTGAAGGCGATGTCACACTCGGCGATACGTCGATTCCGCAACTGATGCAGTCCGACGCTTTCGAAGTGATGACCAAAGATCCCAATTTCCGCGCCATGGCGAAGGATCCCGGCTTCGCCGCATTGGCCCGTAATCCGCAGGCTATGGCGGCCATGGCTGCCAATCCGCAGGCATTCGCCGCCCTCGCCCGCGATCCTCAGGCGTTCGCCGCGATGGTCAGGAATGCTGAGACCGCGTCCGCTGCTGGTCGCGCCGCCAATGCCCGCGATGCCCAGGCCTTTGCGGCAATGGCGCGTCACGCCAACGCGTTCGACGCGTTGGCGCGCCATCCTCAAGCTTTCGCGGCAATGGCCCGCGATGCCCAGGCTTTTGCCGCATATGCGAAAGACGCGAATGCATTCGCCGCGGCGGCACGCAATCCGGCCGGGGTAACCGCCATGGCCCGTCAGGCCCAGGCGTTCCAGGCGCTCGCTCGTGACAGCGCGGCGATGTCGGCGCTGGCCGGCGATGCTCAGGCGTTCGACGCGATGGCGCGCAATGCCGATGCCTTTTCGGCCATGGCGAGGAACGCCGCTGCACTGAGCGCCGCCGCGCGCTCGGCCCAGGCCTTCGCCTCGCAAGGTCGCGCCGCCAATGCATTCGATTCCAGTGCCGCATCAGCAATCGCGATGAACGCGCAGGCTTTCAATGCCCTCGCCCTGCAACCGCAGGCTTTCGCCGCTCTGGCGCAGCACCCGCAAGCCTTTGCCGCACTCGCCCGCCATCCTCAGGCGTTTGCCGCGATGGCGCGCAATGCCAACGCCTTTTCAGCTTATGGTCGCGATGCCGATGCCTTTGCGGCGGCGGCTCGCAACCCCGCGGGGATCGCGGCGATGGCGCGCGACGCCCAGGCGTTCCAGGCGCTTGCCCGGGATAGCGCGGCAATGTCTGCCTTGGCCCGCGATGCCCAGGCTTTTTCGGCGCTCGGTCGAAACGCCAGTGCCTTTAACGCCCTCGCTTCCAACGCGCAGGCGTTCCAAGCGGCGATGAACCAGCAGGCACTCGATGCCATGGCGCGCAACGCAAAGGCGTTCCAGGCTATGGCGCGCGATGCCAATGGCCTCGCAGCCTCGGCCCGTGCGGCGCAGGCGTTCAATTCGCAGGCCGCGGCGGCACAGGGCCGGCTGGATGCACAGGCGATGTCCGCCATGGCGCGTAATCCGCAGGCTTTCTCGGCCATGGCCGCCAATCCGCAGGCGTTTGCGGCACTGGCGCGTAACCCGGCGGCGCTGGCAGCCTTCGCGCGCAACGCGCAGGCGTTTGCAGCCTTGGGTCGCAACCCCAATTTCCAGGCACTGGCAATGAACGCAAACTTCGCCGCTGCCTTGCAGAGCCCGGCTTTCTCGCAAGCGATCGCGGCCCGGTAACGGCCACGGCCTTCGGGCTGAAAGGGGGCGGATGGCAGGGGACCGGCGGCGAATCCGCCAAGTCATCAGGGGGCAAGTGGCCGCGCTTTTTTGCAGCGCGGCCACGACCGCTTATGCGCAGCAATCGCCTGAACAGCTGCCTCCGCCCTCCGACATCACCACGGTGGTCGAACCGATAGTCTTGTCCGATACCACTCTACCGGCCGAGCCAATCGGGGAAGAAGCAGAAGGTCCCGACCATGTCCCGCCCGACGCATCGGGCATCGACCTGTCGACCCTCGAAACCGCCAATCTCAGCCTGCTCTACTTCGACCCGGTCCAGACCTACCTGACACCTTACATCGCGCGCGCTTTCGAAAATGCGCTGGTCTTCCACAAGAAGACCTTCAACTGGACGCCGTGGGATCGGACCACCTTGTTGCTCAAGGATTTCGGCGATTACGGCAATGCCGCGGCCCGCTCGTCGCCCAACAACGCCGTGCTGCTCGATGTCGCGCCACTGTCGGTGTCGATGGAAACCTTCACCCCGGGCGAGCGCTTCTTCACCCTGACCAACCATGAGCTGGCCCACGTCGCAACGATGGACGTGTGGAACAGTCAGGATGCCGGCTGGCGCCGCTTCCTGCGCGGAAAACCGATGCCGATCCAGGAGCATCCGGAATCGATCCTGTGGAATTACCTCGCCACCCCGCGCAACGCGGTGCCGCGCTGGTACCTTGAAGGATCGGCGGTGTTTTTCGAGACGTGGATGGCAGGAGGTCTTGGCCGCGCGCAGGGCGCTTATGACGAAATGGTGTTCCGCGCCAAGGTCCGCGATGGCGACACATTCTATTCGCCGCTTGGCCTCGAATCCGAAGGTACTGCGGTCGATTTCCAGGTCGGCGTCAACGACTACCTCTACGGCACGCGTTTCTTCTCCTGGCTCGCCCTGACCTACGGTCCAGGGAAGGTCGTCCAGTGGCTCGGCCGCGATGCGGACAGCAAGGCCTTTTACGCCGCCCAGTTCCGCCATGTTTTCGGGCGCAAGCTCGATGATGCCTGGGCCGAATGGATCGCATTCGAAAAGCAATTCCAAAAGGAACAATTGGCGAAGCTTTCGGCCTATCCGCTGACCGACGTCACCCACCTGTCCCCAATCGGCCTGGGGTCGATCAGCCGCGGCTTCGTCGACCCGAAGACCAACAGCCTGGTCGCCGCCTTCCGCTACCCGGGCACGATCGGCTTCGTCGGAACCATGGATCTGACGAGCGGCAAGCTCCGCAAGCTCCAGGAAATCAAGGGCATGATGCTCTACAAGGTCACCAGCCTCGCGTTTGATCCCGCGGTCCGCAAAGCATATTACACCGAGGACAATTACGCCTTCCGCGACTTGGTGGAAATCGACATCGACACCGGTAGAAAACGCACGCTGCTCCGCGACGCGCGGATCGGCGACCTGGTGGTCAACCCCGCCGACAAAACCATCTGGGGAATCCGCCACCAGAACGGCTTCGCCACCATCGTGCGCATTCCCCAGCCCTATGCCGGCTTCAACCAGGTCCACACCTTCGACTACGGCCAGACCCCGTTCGATCTCGACATTTCGCCTGACGGGGGTCTGGTCGCCGCCAGCTTCGGGGAAATCGACGGCAAGCAGTCGGTCCGCGTCTGGACTGCCGAAAGCCTGCTTTCCGGCGGCGGCCCGCAGGAAGTTGCCCGCCTCGACCTGTCGCCCTCGACGCCCGAAAGCTTTACTTTCTCGCCCGATGGCAAGTCATTGGTTGGCACCGCCTATTATACCGGCGTGTCAAACGTCTTCACGTTCGATATCGCGACCCAGAAGTACGAGGTGGTGAGCAACGCCTCGACTGGTTTCTTCCGGCCCCTCCCGCAGCCCGACGGGAGCATGCTGGTCTACGAATATACAGGCGCCGGCCTGACCCCCTCGCGCATTGTTCCGCAAAAACGCGACGATCTCGGCACGGTCGAATTTCTTGGCACAAAAGTGATCAAGGCGCATCCGGAACTGAAGGAATGGGGCGTTGGCTCGCCGGCAAAGATCGACCTCGACCCGCTGGTCACCGAGCGAGGCAAATATCGCCCGGCCAGGCGGATGAAGCTGGCCGCCGCCTACCCGATCGTCGAAGGCTATCAGGGCGCCATCTCGCCTGGATATTATATACACTTCGAAGATCCGATGCAGTTCAGCCAGTTCGACGCGACGGTGAGCTATTCGCCGTTCGGAAATTTGCCGAACCGCGAGCGGCTCCACATCGGACTGAAGTATAAGACATTGAACTGGAGCTTAGAATATAAGCATAACGACGCCGACTTTTACGATCTGTTCGGACCGGTCGAGCGCAGCCGCAAGGGCGACGCGTTCATCGTGAGCTGGAATAAGACCAAAATCTACGACCCCCCGCGCCAGCTCGATTTCTTCGGCTCGGCGGCCGCATATTTCGGACTCGCGCAATTGCCCTCGGCGCAGAATATCACGAGCCCGGCCAATATTTTCAGTGTCGAAGGCGGGGTCAAATACACGAATACCCGCAAGTCCCTGGGTGGGGTCGATCATGAAAAGGGCGTGGCTTGGCGCGCGATCGGGACGACCGATTTCGCACGGTCCGATATTTATCCCAAGCTCCAGCTCGGGCTCGATTACGGCATCCCGCTACCGATCGCCAATGCCTCGGCCTGGATTTACATCCATGGCGGTGTCGCCGGTGGCAAGGCGACCAGCCCGCTCGGCAGCTTCTACTTCGGTTCGTTCCGCAACAACTACGTCGATAACCGGCCCGAAAAACGCTACCGCGAAATCGACAGTTTCCCGGGGTTCGAAATCGACCAGATCAGCGCCCGCCGCTTCGTCAAGCTTACCGGGGAAATCAACCTGCCACCGGTCCGTTTCGCCGAGATAGGCACACCTGCCATCTATCTTAGCTACGCTCGGCCGGCCCTGTTCGCCGGTGCCATGCTGACCCGCGACGCTGCTGGCCGCAATCACAATTATTACGACCTTGGCGGACAGGTCGATCTGAATTTCACCGTTGCGCTGCGCTTGCCAATGATTTTCTCGGTCGGCGCCGCTGCGGGATTCGAAGACGGCCGCTATCAGAAGACCGAACTGCTCGCGTCGCTCAAGATCATGTAGGGTCGGCGTGCGATGATCTTCGAGCTCACCAACTGGTCGGTCGCCCTGGCGCCGGTACTCGTCATGCTGATGATGTTCATCTGGCTCGACGTGTTCAAGCTAATGACCGGTTGGGAAACGATCGGCCTGCTCGCGCTCGGCGGGATGACCGCCGGGATCGCTTACCCGGTCAGCGGTGTTTTCCTTGACCAGCTGCCACTGGGCTATTCCAGTTACAGCCGCTTTGCAGCGCCTTGGATCGAGGAGCTCATCAAGGGCCTGGCCATCGTCGGATTATTCTATTTCAACCGCATCGGTTTCAAGCTGGACGCGGTCATTTCCGGCTTCGCCATCGGCGCCGGCTTCTCCGTAGTCGAGAACATCATCTACCTGACCCGTTTCCCGGATCTCGCGCCGACCGTCTGGATGGTGCGGGGCCTGGGAACCGCGGTGATGCACGGCTGCGCGGTCGCTATCCTCGCCGCGACGGCGCATGAATTTGCCGAGCGCGAGACCCGCGGCGTCGCCGCCGAATTCAACTTCAGTCCGCTGTGGTTCGCCCCCGGCTATCTCGGCGCGGTCGCGGTCCACACCCTGTTCAATCAATTTCCCAACCAACCCATGCTGGCGATGATCGCCACCGTGGCAGCCGCCCCCTTCTTGATCATGACGCTTTTGCGCTTCGGCGCGATCGAAGCGCAAAAGTGGCTCGCAACCGAACGCGAGGCCCATCGCATCGCGCTCGATAGGTGGCGCGCGGGCCGCTACCCGGATAGCGACAGCGGCCGCAAGATCGCCGCCCTGGTGGCGCGGTCAGATCCGAAAACTGGTGAGAGTATCCGCGAATATTGCGAGCAGCTGACATTTCTCGCCTGGACTGCGGAGGATGCGCTGCACGATCAATTGGATGATGTGTCGAAAGTCGAGGTCGAAGCCGGCGCGGCATTCGACCGGCTGGAAGCACTGCGCCATGCGATCGGCAAGGCCAGCTTCGCCGCGTTGAAGCCCCTGCTTCCGCTCAGCCGCAACGATTATTGGGAAATTTCCGAGCTTGAGGAACGGCTTAAGGCGAAGAAGGCTCAACCGGGCCAATGACGGGATTCCCTTGCCGTGCGCCAATCGGCGTCCAGCTGGAGCGTCTCAACAGCATCAGAATGTGGCGGAGAGGGTGGGATTCGAACCCACGGTACCGTTGCCGGCACGCCGCATTTCGAGTGCGGTGCTTTCGACCTCTCAGCCACCTCTCCGCAGAAGCGCAACACCGGGCCGGCGGACGGCCGGCAAGGTCGGTGGCGGCCTCTAGCAGCGGTTGCCGCAGATGCAAAGCCTGTTTGAACCCGCCCGGGATCGCGGACGTTGGCTCAATGTGCAAGCGATCATCATCGGCTCGACCGGAGGGATCGGCAGCGCCCTATCGTCGGCGCTGGCGGAGCGCGGTGCGTCTGTTCGCCAATTGTCGCGTTCAGCGACCCCGTCGGTCGACCTCACCGATCCGGGCAGCATCGCCCGGGCCGCGACCGAATTGTCCCCCGACGGGCCGTTTGATCTGATCTTCCTCGCTACGGGCCTGCTCCATGACAAAGCGCTCGAGCCGGAGAAGAGCATGCGGGCAATCCGTGCTGAAACGCTGGACCGCTATTTCCAGGTCAATGCGATCGGCCCTGCACTGGTGATGCGTCACTTCCTCCCCCTGCTACGCCCCGATCGCCGCGCGGTTATGGCGGCGCTGTCAGCGCGGGTCGGTTCGATCGCGGACAATCGGCTGGGCGGCTGGGTTGGTTACCGAGCCTCAAAGGCGGCGCTGAACCAGATCATCCGTACCCTGGCGATCGAGCTCGGCAGGACCCGGCCGGAGGCGATCCTCGTTGGCTTGCATCCCGGAACCGTCGACACCGGGCTCAGCAAGCCGTTCCAGCGCAACCTGCGCGACGGGCAGCTGATTTCACCGCAACAGAGCGCCCGGGCTCTGTTGTCGGTGTTGGACGGCCTGCGCCCCGGCGACAGCGGCCGCTGTTTCGACTGGCGGGGTAAGGAAATCCCCGGCTGATTTCCTTGCCTTCAGCCGAGCAGTCCCTAAATTGGGACCATGTCCGTATCCACTGCGTCTCCCCAGGAAAAGATCCCCCAGGCCCGCTACGGCATCGGCGAGATGGTTCGTCATCGCCTGCTCGATTTTCGCGGCGTGATCTTCGATGTCGACCCGGTCTTCGCCAATAGCGAGGAATGGTACGAGGCCATTCCCGAGGCGATGCGGCCGGCCAGGGACCAGCCTTTTTACCACTTGCTCGCCGAAAATGCGGAGTCGAGCTACGTCGCCTATGTCAGCCAGCAGAACCTGGTTCATGACGACGAGGGCGAGCCGATCGATCATCCGGCGATTGGCACGCTGTTCGAAGGATTCGATGGTCAGCGCTACAAGCTGAAACCCGAACATCGCCATTAATCGCCCTGCGGCGGTTGACAGAATCGCCCCTCTCCCATAGGCGGCACGCTTTCCCGCGCGGGGCGTCGCCACGCGGCGCCAAGCCTTGCGCGGTTCATACGTGACGGAAAGTGATAAGGCCCATGTTCGCTATCGTGCGCACGGGTGGCAAGCAGTACCGCGTTGCCCCCGGAGACAAGATCGTCGTCGAAAAGCTGGCTGGTGACGCCGGTGACAGCATCGACCTGACTGATGTCCTGCTGGCCGGCGAAGGATCGGACCTAAAGTCGACCGACGGCCTGACCGTCGCGGCAAAGATCGTTGCCCAGGCCAAGGGCGAAAAGGTCACGGTGTTCAAGAAGCGCCGCCGCCATAACTACCGCCGCAAGGCCGGTCACCGCCAGCAGCACACGATCCTCGAGATCGTGAGCATCGGCGGCCAGAAGGCGCAAAAGGCTCCGGCCGAGAAGAAGACTGCCCCGGCCAAGGCCGAGGAAAAGGCTTCAGCGCCCGCCAAGGCGGAAAAGGCCGCCGAGCCGAAAACCGCTGCCAAGGCGGAAGCCGCGCCCAAGGCGGCGAAGTCGACAAAGGATGCTGCACCTGCTAAGGCGGCAACCAAGAAGGCCCCCGCGGCCAAGACCAAGAAGTAAGAGTCCTAGAAAATGGCACATAAAAAAGCTGGCGGCTCGTCGCGTAACGGCCGCGATTCAGAAGCAAAGCGCCTTGGCGTGAAGAAGTTCGGCGGCGAAGTGGTTCGCGGCGGGAACATCATTGTGCGTCAGCGCGGCACGCGCTGGTACCCGGGGACGAACGTCGGCCTGGGCAAGGATCATACCCTTTTTGCTCTTACCGACGGCCGCGTCGCGTTCCGCGATGGCAAGCTTGGTCGCAAATACGTCCATGTCGAAGCCATTATGCCAGAGGCGGCGGAATAATCGGGATCGGTCGATAAAGGGCCGCTCCCGCGAGGGGGCAGCCCGGATCGAGACCTGCAAACCAGGAATCGAAAAAGGGAGAAGAGGGAAGCCCCCTCCTCTCCCTTTTTTTTGGTCACGAAAACGACCCTTTCTTCTCCCGAAACTGCAACAGGGCGGCCCTAGCGGGGAGCCCGAAGGGAGGAGGACGTTGGTCATGTTTGCCAGAACCGAACGCCTGTTATTGAGACCCGGCTGGGCCGAGGACGCGCCGGAATTGGCCTGCGCGATCGCAGACGAACAGATCGTCCGCAACTTGGCCACGGCACCCTGGCCTTATGCCTTGGAGGACGCGGAGGCATTTCTTGCGGCGCCCCGCGACCCGGTCTTGCCGAGTTTCCTGATCTGCGAACGCACCGACGGTCCTCCGCGCATCATCGGCGCCTGCGGCCTTGGCCGGCGCCCCTCGGGTGCGGTCGAACTGGGCTATTGGATCGCCCGCCAGCACTGGGGCAAGGGTTTCGCCACCGAGGCCGGGCGAGCACTGATCGATATCGCCCGGACGCTCAAGCTTCCGCGCCTCGAAGGATCGCATTTCGTCGACAATCCGGGCTCGGGCCGGGTGCTCGAGAAGCTCGGCTTCGTGTCCACCGGCCTTAGCGCCGAGCGCTACAGTTGCGGACGCGGCGGGTCGGGCCTGTCGCGCATCTTGCGCCTGTCGCTGGCTAGCCGGGCCGATGTCGACGCGTCGCTGGCCGCCTAGGCCGCAGCCTTCGCCCGCCGGACCATTCTCCCGGGTTCGGCGGCGGGGGCCTGCTGCTCATAAGTTTTGATAAGCGCGCGATCATCCTCGTTCCAGGGATGGAATCCCGGCAAGAAGAAGCTCGCCCAAGCCCCGAATATCTTGCGCATCATGCCGGGCCGGACCCACATGAACCACAGCAGCCGGCCCCAGGCCCGGGGGCCGGTGATTCCGTCCTGCCGCAGCAGCTCCAGGGCACCGCGAGTCCGGTCGACGAGGAAATTGCGGGTGACCAGCATCATTACCTTGGCCTTGACCGTCCACCGCTTGCGCCGGGTCCAATCGCGGGTGGCGTAGAGCCAGGTGTCGTAGGCGACTCCCTTATGTTCGATCTCCTCCACCGCATGCCATTGCCACAACCGTGCAGCCTCGCCCTCCGCATTGGCCAGGTGACGAGGGTCGGCGAGTAGTTCGTGAGCAAGGATGGCGGTGAAATGTTCAAGCGCCATCGTGGCCGCGAGCGAGGCGATCGGGGGCTTCGACCGGACCATGTCGAGGCGCCACTCAACCCGATCTTCCAGCCCCTGCAACACATAGCCTGCATCGAGCGCCGCCTTGTTGAAGGCGGCATGTTCGCGGCTGTGAATTACTTCCTGGGTGGTGAAGCCGCGAATTTCCTCCGCGAGCTTGGGCGGTGCACCCTCGCGAAACGTTCGCACGCTTTCCACAAAGAAGGCCTCGCCCTTCGGAAAGGTCGCCGAGAGGGCGTTATAGACCGCGGTCGCGACCGGATCGCCACCGTTCCACCAGCGGGTCGGCTTGGCGTCCCGGCCGAAACGCCGGTCACGCGGGGTGATGGTGAGATCGGCCGGGGTCTTCTGGCGGGCGATGCTTGCGGAGGTCATCAATCCACTCCAAGGAACAGGTTGCAGTCACATGGTGAATTAGCTGACATAAATGTCAATAACAATAGCGAAGCGGAAACGCCAATCCCCCGATGACGCACGCGCAACTGCGGTTGCGGCGGCGCGCGACCTATTGCGCGACGAAGGCATGGGCGGCGTCACCTTGAAGGCGGTGGCCGCCAGAATTGGCCGGACCCACGCCAATCTTCTTCATCATTTCGGCAGTGTAGCGGGCCTGCACCAGGCGCTTGCCGAAGATATCAGCCTGACGGTTTCACGATCGATCCGGGCCGCCATCGGCAAGCGCCGGCGCGGCGAAGCCAGCGCCCGCGATGTCGTCAACACCATGTTCGACGCCTTCCATGCCGAGCGCGCGGGCGAGTTGATCGGCTGGATCGCACTCACCCGGCAGCGTCAGGCGCTCGAACCGCTGATCACCACCATCCGTTCTATCGTCGAGGATTTTCGCGAATCGGGCGACCAACGGCCGATGGACCGGGTCACACTGGGACTGGTGCTGCTGGCGATCGGCGACAGCTTGGTCGGCGAGGAGGTGGCCGAAGCGACCGGCCTTGCGCGGATCGCGGTGCGCGACGATGCGGTCGGACTGATCAAGGGGATCGTCGGCGAATAGCGAGGACGCTGCCATTTCGCCGCATTTGTCGTTAAGGGCGGCGCCATGCATTTTCTCGACCAAGCCAAAATCTTCATCCGTTCCGGTGCCGGCGGCCCCGGCGCGGTCAGCTTCCGGCGGGAGAAATTCATCGAATATGGCGGACCCGACGGTGGCGACGGGGGCAAGGGCGGCGACATTGTGTTCGAGGCGGTTCCGGGCCTCAATACGCTGATCGACTTTCGCTACACCCAGCATTTCCGGGCACCGCGCGGCAAGGGCGGCGCAGGCAGCAACATGACCGGTGCTGGCGGCAGGGACCTGATCATCAAGGTGCCGGTCGGGACACAGATCCTGGCCGACGACGAGGATCGAACCCTCCTTGCCGATTTCACCGAAGAAGGTCAGCGGCTCCACTTCCTGAAGGGCGGCGACGGCGGGCGCGGCAACGCCAGCTACAAGAGCTCGACCAACCGCGCCCCGCGCCAGCATGGAACCGGCTGGCCGGGCGAGGAAATGTGGGTCTGGTTGCGGCTGAAGCTGCTTGCCGATGTCGGACTGGTGGGGCTGCCGAACGCCGGCAAGTCGACCTTCATCAACGCCGTCACCAATGCCCAGGCCAAGGTCGGAGCCTATGCGTTTACCACGCTTCGCCCGCAGCTGGGCGTGGTATCCCACCGCGGCCGCGAATTTGTCGTCGCCGACATTCCCGGCCTGATCGAGGGCGCCGCCGAGGGCGCGGGCATCGGCGACCGGTTCCTCGGCCATGTCGAACGCTGCCAGGTACTGCTCCATCTGGTCGACGCCAATGACGAGGATGTCGCCACCAGCTACCGTGTCGTCCGCGACGAACTCGATGCCTACGGCGAGGGTCTTCACGACAAGCCCGTGGTGCTCGCGCTCAACAAGACCGACACGCTCGACGAGGAACTGACTGCCGCGCTCTCCGCCGAATTGGCGGCCGAAAGCGGCCTTCCCGTCCTGCCGATCAGCGCAGCCGGCGAAGTCGGAATCGAACCTGTGCTCGACGCGCTGCTCGAACGGCTGCGCGAGGACCGGGCGTTCGACGACGACGGACCGGCGGAATCGATCGAATGGTCGCCGCTCTGACGCTTGCGATTACCGGCGGCACCGGTTTCGTCGGCGCTCGCCTGATCGACCTGGCGCTGGACGGCGGACACCGGTTGCGCGCCCTCACCCGCCGTCCGCAACCGGACCGCGCGGGCATCAGCTGGATCGAAGGTGCGCTCGACCGGCCCGAGGCGTTGCGCAAGCTCGTCGAGGGCGCCGATGCCGTCATCCATGTCGCGGGCGTCATCAATTCCCCGGACGCGGCGGGATTTGAAGTCGGCAATGTCGCCGGGACGGGGGCGGTGCTGGACGCCGCACAGGCGGCTGGTGTCGGTCGCTTCGTCCATGTCAGTTCGCTTGCCGCGCGGGAGCCCGCCCTTTCGATGTACGGTGCAAGCAAGGCGAGGTCGGAAGTTCTGGTGCGTGCGTCGGGCCTCAGCCATGCCATCGTCCGTCCGCCGGCTGTCTACGGCCCCGGCGACCGGGAGACGCTGGAGCTGTTCCGCATGGCCAAGGGCGGCTTGATCCTGCTTCCGCCCAGGGGCCGCCTATCCCTTATACATGTCGACGACCTTGCCCGGCTGCTGCTGACCATGGCTTCTCCGGTCGCGCCCGACGCGCTGCTCGTCGAGCCTGACGATGGCACCGCCGATGGATGGACCCACCGCGCTTTTGGGGAGGCGTTGGCGGCCGCAGTTGGGCGGCGGGCGATCAGCTTTTCAGCGCCTGTGGCACTGGTCCGCATGGGGGCGACGATCGATCGCTGGCTGCGCGGCGACAAGGCCAAGCTGACGCCCGACCGTGCCGCCTATTTCTGTCATCCCGACTGGGTCTGCGATCCGCGACATGCGGCACCCGAAACATTATGGGTGCCGCGGATCCCGACCCCGCAGGGCTTGGACCAGACGGCGCGATGGTATCGGCAGGAGGGCTGGCTTTGACACCGTCCGATCCTGACTCAACAGGATCGCGACCTTAGGCTAGCCTTGCGTCACACGGGCCATCGCGGGGGCATCATGGTAAAGGGTATCAAAGGCGTGGTGTTCCGGCAGGTCGATCCGACCGCGCGCGAGTCCGGCCTGTCCGCGACCAACCGGCTAGTCATCTTCATGATCCTCGCCGCGGTAGCCGCGGCGGTCATCGAGACCGAGCCAACCGTTTCCGCCGGGCGCGAAACCCTGTTCCAGGCGCTCGAACTGAGCTTCGGCATCCTGTTTTCAGTCGAGTATCTGTTGCGGCTGTGGGTCGCCGACCTGAATCCTGTTTTTGGCGCCGCGAAACATCCGCGACTGAAGTTCGTGACGTCGCCAGCCTCGATCGTCGACCTGCTGGCAATCATCCCCTCATTTTTCGCATTTGCCGACGGTGCAACGCTGATGCTTCGCTTCGTGCGCTTCTTTCGGATCCTGCGCCTGGCCAGGCTCGGCCGCTTCTCCCGCGCCTGGCGCGATCTGGGCGAAGCGCTTCATTCGCGCCGCGAAGAACTGTTCCTTGCCTTCTCGCTCGCTGCATTCACCCTGCTGATCGCCAGTTCCCTGCTTTACTGGGCCGAGAGCGAAGCGCAGCCCGACAAGTTCGGCAGCATTCCGCGCGCTTTCTGGTGGGGCATCGTCACCCTGACGACGGTCGGTTATGGCGACGTCTATCCGGTAACTGCGCTGGGCAAGTTCTTTTCCGCGTTGGTATCGATCGCGGCCATCGGGACAATTGCGCTGCCTACAGGGATTCTCGCCGCGGCGATGAGCGATGTGATGCAGCGCCGCCGGGAAAAACCGGCCGACTGACCGATCAGGACATGTAGACGTCGGCGATTACGACAACCGCCGTGATCCACATCCCCCAGAGGAACGCGGTATAGCTCCAGTAGAGCCATTTGAACTTTTCGCTCTTGAGCAGCTTGCCATGATCGTAAATGTCGCCGGCCATCGCCCGGATCGACCCTTCCTGCGAGGCGAGCGTATCGACGCATTGTTCGATATATTGCTCCCGGCTGACGTTGGTGAAGCTTCCGAAGAACATGATGTTGGCCTTGCCCGGTTCGACCTTCCAGTCGCGAATGCGGGTCGGCCGCACCGTCAGCACGCCGAGGACGGTGGCCGCGAAGGAAAAGAGCGTCAGGACGACCAGCGGGATGCTGGCCTTGCCCTCTGCGATGTCCGAGATCGACAGGCCGAAGACGACGAAGCTCGCGCCCAGCAGGATCGAGGCCTTGCTGTCCGCCATATTCGACATTTCGAGATTGCCAGCATGGGCCGACACCAAGACGTTGATATATTCAGGCTCGAAGAAGCGGCCATCGCCTGATGCTGCCGAACGGTCAGGCGCGTTGTCACCGGCATGGGGTCCGGACCCGGATTCGCTCATCTATTGTTCCCCGTTCCTTCAGGATTGCCATGCAACCGCGCTTTGCAATCCAACGCAAGCCCCGCCGCCTGCTAGTCCCGGGCCTCGCGCCGGCAAACTGAGTCATTCCCGCCCGAAGACAGGCGCGAAATGGTCGAGCTTTCCATCGTCGCAAACTCGACAATCGACGATCCGCATCGGCGCAGCTGGAACCGGACCTTACGCGACCTGAAGTCCAGCGAGACGCGCCGAAAGGTTTCGAGAAGGTCGGTGCCAATCAAGAGCGAAGGCTCGTCCTTAAGGCCGAACACCTCGAACGGTGGCAGGTCGGCAAAGGCGATCGGGACGTTACGCAGAATCACCGAGCCTAGCCGGAGCTCCTTCACTATCGCCAGTTCGAGGTTCACCGTGACGCCCGTGACGCCCGTCGCCGCAACGGTCAGCGGCCGGTCCCGCCGTCCACGGAACAGCTTGTCGCGCAGCGCCGTATTGCCGATCGAAATCTCGGTGCCGGTATCGATGACGGCCTCGATCTGAACTTTGCCAATGGATACTTCGGTCAGGATCAGCTGGCCGCGCTGGCGCCGGGCCGTGACGACGATCTCCCCATCCAGCACCTTGGCGGGTTCGCGGGCGTCCTCGACGCGGATGATCTTCTTTTCAAAGTCCATCATCAGCCGCTGCTGGACCAGTGCGTCGATCCCGATCATTCCGGCGCCGCCCATATCCTGTTCCTTGAGCGCGGGCAGCTCGAGGCCGCGGATCGTGCTTTGACCGAGCGTCAGCTCGTTCACCACCACGCGGTCGACGATATTGCGCGACGTCATCCCGTTAAGGATCACCGGGGATCCCAGCGGCAGTTCCAAGTCGCGGGCGATGCGCAACCCGACGACGGACGTGTCGGCCCCGCTGTCGACGAGGAATTGGTAGGGGCCCCGGCCGTTGACCAGCACTTCGACTGTCAGGCGGGTCTTGACCTGTTTTGCATCGACCTCAGTGCCGCCAATGGCCAGTTCATCGTCGATGACTGCAGGAGGCAACGGCGGCATCGTCGAAGGCCGGTCGGGAGCAGGACGCGGCTTGGCGACGGCCGGCGGACCGGACCCCTGGGCGCCGAGCGCGAGCGCGGGATCGGCCAGCACGAGCGAAAGGGCCATTCCAAGGCGGGCAATTGGCAAGGCGAACCTCCAACCCAAGGCTATGGCAACCGGTTCACATTGGCCAGCCGCGCTAGACCAGCAGCCTGTCGGTTCGATCAGCGGCGGCCGTCATTTGGCGCCGCGCGCCACTTTCCCGCCCGATTTCGTTGCGAAAGCGCCCGCGCAACCGTAGGACGCTGCAATGACAGACCGCGAGCAAACCGAGGCCATCGTCAAGGGCCTGATCGAACCGTTCAACAAAAAGGGAACTGAGGTCGACGGCTCGACCCGTTTCGCCCAGGATCTTGAATGGGACAGCCTGACTGTGATGGATTTCGTCGCCAATGTCGAAGATGAATTCGACATCATCATCACCATGAACCAGGCCGCCGAGATCGAGACGGTCGACCAGCTGGTTGATGCGGTCGGCAAGCTCAAGGCCGACTGAGGTGACCGACCTTTTCTCCAAGTTCGATCCGCTGATCGAAACCCGCGAACAATTGCTGTCGACCGGCCTTACCGATCCTTTCGGACTGGTGATGGAGGAAGTGGTTTCACCGACCGTCGCCATCTGCAGCGGCCGGAAGACCATCCTCCTGGGCACCTACAACTATATGGGCATGACCTTCGACCCGGAGGTCATCGCTGCGGGCAAGAAAGCGCTCGACGAATTCGGCTCCGGCACCACCGGCAGCCGGGTCCTCAATGGCACCTATGTCGGCCACAAGGCCGTCGAGGACGCGCTAAAGGACTTCTACGCCATGGATCATGCCATGGTGTTTTCCACCGGATACCAGGCGAACCTCGGCATCATCTCGACCTTGGCCGGCAAGGATGATTACATCATCCTCGACATCGACAGTCATGCCTCAATCTATGACGGTTGCGCGCTCGGCAACGCCCAGATCGTGCCTTTCCGCCATAACGACGTCGACGCGCTCGAAAAGCGGCTGAAACGACTTCCTCCCGAAGCCGGCAAGCTGGTCGTGCTGGAAGGCGTTTATTCGATGCTCGGCGACATTGCGCCGCTCAAGGAAATGGTTGCCATATCGAAGGCCCATGGCGCGATGGTCCTGGTCGACGAGGCCCATTCGATGGGCTTCATCGGCGACAATGGCCGCGGCGTGGCCGAGGCGCAGGGCGTGATCGACGACATCGATTTCATCATCGGCACCTTTTCCAAGTCCGTCGGCACGGTCGGCGGATTTTGCGTGTCGAACCACCCCAAGTTCGAGATCCTCCGGCTGGTGTGCCGGCCTTATGTGTTCACCGCGTCGCTGCCGCCGTCGGTTGTCGCCACCGCCGCGACATCGATCCGCAAGCTGATGCACGGCAAGGCCAAGCGCGACCATTTGTGGCAAAACAGCAAGAAGCTGCATGCGGGGCTGAAGGCGCTCGGCTTCAAGCTTGGCACCGAAACCCCGCAATCGGCGATTATCGCCGTGATCTTGCCCGACCTGGAACGCGGCGCGGCGATGTGGGAAGCGCTTCTGCATGAAGGACTTTACGTCAACCTTGCACGCCCGCCGGCGACGCCGGGCAACATGACATTACTGCGTTGCTCGTTGTGCGCGGAGCATAGCAGCGAACAGGTCAATGAGATCCTAGGTATGTTCGAAGCGGCAGGACGCAGGACTGGCGTTATCGGCTGAGGCAATCCGGGCTTTCATCGCGCGAATCGGACGGGTAGGTTGAAGCCATGACGCCGGGGGAAGAGCAGACGTTCGACTGGCGGCGGGGCAGCCTGGCGGCGGCGGCAGCGCTGATCGCGACGCTGGTCCTGCTTGGCATGGTCGTCCTCGTTGCACTCACCAATGCAACGCGCGACCGTGCGCTGGCCGCCGAGCGGCATGCTTATGACGTCACTCTTCTGACCCGCACGATCGACGCCAGCGTTGCCCGCGCGGAGGCCGCCGTCGGGCGCTACGCCCTTGATGAAAAGCAGGAAACCGGCAGCCGCTATTATTCCCATTGGCGCCTTGCCGAACAGCAGATCGCCCAATTGGAACGGTCGCTGTCCGGCGACGCGGCGCAACGCGAACGCGCCGCGCGGCTTCGCGCATTGTTCCAGCAGCGGGGCCAGCAATTCTCGACCGTTGCCACCTATGTCCGGTCGCGGCAAAAAAATTACGGCTTCCAATATTGGTATTACATCTCGACTGAAGCCGACATCGGCAAGGAATTGCGGGCCAAGCTGGCGGAAATCGCCACCGCGGAGCGGCAAGCCCTGTCGGCGAAGATGCGGACCACCCAGGTCTTCGCAGCGCGCGCCGAGCAACTGACCGACTACCTCAGCTGGCTAGGCCTGATCGTCGGCCTGTTTGCCATCTTCATGGGCTATGTCGCGGTTCAGGCGCTGCGCCTCAACGCGGCTTCCCGAAAACAGGCGGAAACCGAATCGGAACGAGCGGAGGCGCTGGAGATGGCGGTGCGCGAACGCACCCAGGAACTTTGGGAGGCCAACCAGGCGCTACGGAGCGAAGCGGTCGAGCGCCAGGCGGCAGAGGCCCAACTGCGCCAGGTCCAGAAGATGGAGGCCGTCGGCCAGCTGACCGGTGGAATCGCTCACGATTTCAACAACATGCTTGCCGTGGTCGTCGGCGGGATCGACCTTGCCCTGCGCCGCCTCAACGGCCCGCGGCGGGAGGTCATGACCCACCTGACCAATGCCATGGAAGGCGCGACCCGCGCCGCGGCCCTGACCCGCCGCCTGCTATCCTTTGCGCGGTCGGAACCGCTTCTGCCCGAACGGCTCGAGAGCGGCGAATTGCTGACCGGCATGACCGAACTGCTCGATCGTACCTTGGGCGAACGCATCACCATCAAGACCGAGCTGGCGAAGGGCGCCTGGCCGGTGTTCGTCGATCCGCACCAGCTGGAAAATGCGATCCTCAATCTGGCGGTGAACGCCCGCGACGCCATGGACGGCACGGGAACGCTGCTGATCCGCACGCGCAACCTAAAGGTCAGCGCCAACGAGGTCGGCGACATCCGGGCCGGCGAATATTTGGTGATCGATGTGATCGACACCGGCTGCGGAATGACCGCCGAGGTTCTCGATCGGGCTTTCGAGCCCTTTTTCACCACCAAGGATGTCGGCAAGGGCACCGGCCTCGGACTGTCGCAGATCTTTGGCTTTGCCCATCAGTCAGGAGGCGAAGCGGCAATTGAGAGCACGCTTGGCAAGGGCACGACCGTTTCCATCTATCTGCCGCGCACCGAAGTTGCCGGCAGGAGCGTTCGTGCAAACCCTGAACTGCAGGGCAAGAGCGAAGAGGAATTGGCCGTCAAGGGAGCGCGAATCCTGCTGGTCGAAGACGATCCGCGGGTCCGTACCGCGACGGTCGGCGCCCTTGAGGACTTGGGGTATGAGCCCGTGGCCTGCTCCAGCGGGGCCGAAGCACTCGCGCTGTTCGCCAGCATGGAATTCGACCTGGTAATCTCGGACGTGATCATGCCGGAGATGACCGGGCCGGAAATGGTGCGCGAACTGAAAGCAAGGCACGGCGAGGTCGCGGTGTTGTTCGTCACCGGCTATGTCGGCGAAGGCGACAGCGATGAGTTGGCTGAAACGGCCCTCCTGCGCAAACCGTTTACCGTTGCGACATTGGCAGCCAGCGTATCGGCGGCCTTGTCGGCAGGCCCTAGCGAATCGCGCCGGAGCGGAGGAGCCGCGGCAACAGGCTGATCGCGGCCAATAGCGGATGACGCTTCTGCCACGCGCTGAGCTCGATTGTCGTTCCTGCGTGGCGATTGATCTTCCAGGCGATATATTCCGCGCCGCCGGCATAGGTCGCGCTGGCCTTGGCAAGCCGCACTATTGAAAGGAGCTTGCCGGCGATCCGGCGCCGTCCCCAGCCTCCAGACCGCGCCCCCGGTTCGATTGTGTCCAATGCGGGTTGCAAGAACTGCCGGTATCGTTCGGGATCATGGTCGACGATCGATCCCGAGCGTCCCTTTCGTTCGGCGCGCAGCTCCGCCGAATAGGTTTTTGCGAAGGCGTGACGCCACGGTTCCAGCCCGTCCCCGACATCGGGTAGCGGCCGGGCTGCCGAAAGCAGGGTTGGCGCGGCGCGCGCCACTGCATCGAGCGCCCGCTTTGTGGCTTCTGCACCGCTGCTCCACACCAGCCGCGATGGCTGCGCGAACCTCGCCCAAACCGAGACATTTAGCGTTTCCGGCCCATTGAGGCGGTGAAAATCGCTTTCGCTGAGCACCGCATATTTCGCGCCGAGGCCGCCGAGATGAAATGGAAAGACGTTGGGCGGAACTAGCCGGTTGGCGATCGCCAGCCAGCGCCGGTCGAAGGCCTCGGAATAGTCCGAAACGATCAGGTAGAAATCGAGCATTAGCCCCTCAAGCTGATGTTCGCGAAGACAGCTGCCGTAAAAAAGCACGGCCCGGCTCGCGGCGCCGTGGCGCGCAGCGATGGCTTTGGCGATGGCGGAGACGCGTGGATCGACCGGCCGCGTCAGCTCGGCTTCGACGAGCGGCCTTAAGCGGTTTTCCATAAGCTGCTCAGGCGGCGATTCGGACGAACGATAGAGGCTGGGCGGGGCGCAACAGGATCGGCTTGCCGGGTCCCGAGCAGAATGTCTCCCCGTCAAGGATGACCTGACTCGATTCCCCCTCGATGGCGATCTCGTCGGCTTCCTCGACATGAACCCCGTCAAGCTTTGTCCGGCCAAGCCTGCCGACCAGGCTCGCGCCGAAGGCCCGAAGCAGCGAAATCGGCTTTTGCTCGACGGCGACGAATTTCAACGGACCGCGACCGGTCGACGCCATCTCTCCGGACAGCAGCAACTTGTCCAGCGTGGTCACGAGTAGGAAGGCGAAGCGGCCGGTGATCGCGCCTTCGCGCCGAACGCTGACGCTTAGCAGGCGCGGCTCGGGCGGCAGGAAGCTGGCCCGCAGGCGGAATACCTGCCGAAGCACCACGGCGATCGCGGTGATCACATGGCTGACGCTGTTCGGCAGGCCGAGCGGATAGACCCGTTCCCGGCAGTAAAGCATGATGTCGGCCAGCCCGGCACCGCCAAGAAACATACCAATGACAGGCGTGATGCCGCCTTCGCCTCCCGACAGGGCGATCAGCTCCCGGGCGACGAGATGCGGGGCAAGGTCGGCGGCGGCGATGTCGAGCAAGCGGCGGAGCGCCTCGACCGGGTCACCTTGCGCTCCCAAATCAAGTGCGATGAGGTTGGTCTTGCCGCTGGGCAACACGGCAACCGGGGGGGCCTCGGTTCCAAAATGACCGCCATTATGCAGTTCGGTAAGCGCGGCCTGGACTGTGCCGTCACCACCGTTGATCGCCAGCACGGTCGGACGGATGCGGGCAATGGTCCGCATCGCCTCCCCAATCTGGTCGGCGCGCTCCACCTCATAGTGGAAAATGTCGGGATGCTCGGCACAAAAGGCGCGGATGCGCGGGAGCTGGGCAATATTGCCGGTCGACTTGGGGTTGCTGAGCAGGGCGATCCGCGGCCGGGCCATCAACTTCCTGCCGGTCCTACGCTCATCCCCTTGATGTAAAGCAAGGTCACGCCGACCTGTGCCTGTTCCTGACCGACCGGGAAGGAAGCCCGGGCGAAGGGTGGCTTGGGGTTAAGCAAGCTAACCTTAGGGTTGCGCGAATAGCCGCCGCCATCCTGGCGGTCGCGCGAACCGTTGAGGTTGAGGTCGTGATGGACGGCCACCGCATAGCGTCCGGGCGCGGGAACCGGCAGGCAGATGTCCATCGCCTTGCCCGTCACCGGCACCTTGGTCCGGTGAATTCGTCCCTGCTTGGCGAGCCACAGGCTGGCGTCGGAACCGTAAAGCGAAACCTTGAGCTGGCCGGTCGGCTGCTTGAGGCCGTCAACCCGAACGAGCACCGACGGCCTGCCCGCCGCGCAGCTGGCGCTGGCTTCCGCCGATCCCGGGATGCCGGCCAGCGCAAGCGCGGCGAAGAGGCCAGCTCCGGCAGCGAGAAAAGGGATCGAAGATTTCGACATGATTTTATCGTCCGCTTCGCTATAGGCACAAGCGGCGCCTTACCCTGCCGCTCTCCCTGACGTTGGAGTCGACCGGGATTTGGCGCCCGGCTGTCATGTCGGCCCCCTTTGCGGCCAAATCATGGTGCCGCGAGGACGAAAAGGTGCTGATCTTTTGGCGTTGGTCGATCGCTATCTGGCGCGGAACATCGCGGTTCCCTTGATCGGGACACTGGTATTGGCGGCGATGCTGCTGGTGCTGGACAAGATGTTGCGCCTGTTCGACTTCGTGATCAGCGCCGGAGGCCCAGTCCGCGTCGTCTGGCAAATGCTGGCCAACATGCTGCCGGAATATTTCTCCCTCGGCATTCCGATCGGCCTGCTGCTCGGGATCCTGCTCGCGTTCCGCAAGCTCGCGCTGTCGTCGGAACTGGATGCGCTTCGCGGCATCGGCGTCGGCTATACCCGGCTGCTTCGCGTGCCCTACATGTACACGGTCGCGCTGCTGCTGCTAAACATCGCCATCGTCGGCTGGCTCGATCCTTATGCCCGCTATCGTTACGAAGGGCTTCGCTTCGACCTCAAGTCCGGCGCGCTCGGCGCGTCGATCAAGGTCGGGGAGTTCACCGACTTCGGCAAGCGAATGACGCTGCGCATCGAGCGGAGCGAGGACGACGGTACCAAGCTTATGGGCATCTTTACAGCGCTCGACGACAAGTCGGGCATGCGCCTCGCGGCGACCGCCGCGGAAGGCCAGTTTCTCGCGACCGACGATCCGGACACGATCATTTTCCGTCTCCGCCAGGGCCGGCTGGTCCAGGACGGGCCGAAATTCGCAACGCCCCGAACGCTGTCGTTCGACAGCTACGACCTACCGATCAACCTGCCGGCGATCGATCCCTTCCGGAACCGCGGCAACCAGGAAAAGGAACTGACCCTGCCGGAAGTCGCCAGCCGCGCCTATGCGGGTACGGCCGAAAGCCGCAAGGACGAGCGGGCGGCCCGGGCCAACCTCCATTTCCGGCTGGTCGAGATCGCGATGATGTTGATGCTGCCCCTGCTGGCGGTCGCGCTCGCGGTTCCGCCGAAGCGAAGCCATAGTTCGCTGGGAATTTTCGTCGGGATCGTGATGGTCGTCACGTATCACAAGATCAATCAATATGCCGAAAGCGCCGGCGCGCAGGGGCGGTTACAACCCGAACTTGCGCTGTGGCTTCCTTTCCTTGGGCTCGTCGCGCTGATTGCCTGGATGTACCATGTCATCGCCCACCGGCCCGGCGGACAGCCGATCGGGGCGCTGGAAGCGGCATTTGCCAAGCTCGGCCGGGCGGTCCGGCGGATGCTTCCCAAGCGGCGCTTTGAGCGAACGGTTGCGGCGGCATGATCAACCTCAACTTCATGCCTTCGCGGCAGTTGGCGCTTTACGCCGGCAAGATGTTCCTCACGCGCAGCTTCGCGGTGCTGATGGCGCTTGTCCTCGTCTTGATGGCGCTCGACCTGCTTGGCGAATCCGGCAAAATCCTCAAGGTCGAGGGCAATGGCGAGGCCGAGCTTTGGCGCTACGTGTCGCTGCGCGTGCCGATGTTGGTCTCGCGTTTCCTGCCCTTTTCGGTGCTGCTAGGCGCGCTGATCGCCTTCACCAGTCTCAACCAGCATAGCGAAGTGGTGTCGATGAAGGCCGCGGGACTGTCGGCGCACCAGATCCTTGCACCTATGATCGTCGCCAGCCTGGCGGTCGCCGCCTTGCTGTTTATGTTCAATGAGACCGTGGTGGTGAAGGCGACCCGCACCCTCAACGCCTGGGAAAGCGAGGATTATGGCCCGATCCCGCCCGACAGCGGCATCCTGTCCAACGTCTGGGTGCGCGACGGCGAGGATCTTGTCCGGGCTCGTCTCGTCCTGGGGCGCGGCAAGGGCGCGCGGCTTCGCGGCGTGACCTTTTACGACCGCGACTACGGCACGCTTGCCCGGGTGATCGAGGCCGAGCGGGCGACCCAGCAGCGCGGTGGCTGGAGCCTCGAGAAGGTCCGAATCTATGACGCGCGGACCAATATGGTCTTGCGCCAAGGTAGCATACAGCTGCTTCAGGGGGTCGAGCCCCAGCGCTTCACCCTCGCCCAGGTCGATCCCGCCGAACGCGACATCCATGCGTTGCGCGGCGCGATCGCCGAACTGGAGCAGGCAGGGCGTCCAACCGAGGAAGCCGTCACCGGCTGGTGGCACAAGATCAGCGGGCCCTTGTCCACCATGCTGATGCCGCTGCTGGCGGCGACCGCCGCGTTTGGGCTGGCGCGTTCCGGCAAGGTACTGCTTCGCGCGACGATCGGAATGGCGCTTGGGTTTGCCTATTTCGTTGCCGACAATTTCAGCATGGCGCTTGGGAATATCGGCGCCTACCCACCGTTCCTCGCCGCCTGGGCGCCCTTCTTCCTGTTCCTGTTGATTGGCGAACTGGTGCTGATCCGCCAGGAGGAATAAGAGCCTCAGCCCGGGCGGCCGCCCCGCCAGCTGCTTGCAGCGAGCCGCGCGACCAGCGGCGACAGGCCGCGATGGTTCGACCGGAAATAGATGCTGTCACCGGGAAGCGTGGCAACCAGCCTGCGGTGCGCTTCGCCAAGCGCATGATAGGGCAGGCCAGGCAGCAGGTGGTGCAGTCCGTGATACCGCAGGCCAACGGGCGCCCAGAGCGCCGGAAGCGTTGCCGGCGGCGGGACGTTGACGCTGTCGAGGAATTGTTCGGCAACGCTCATCGGCTGACCGTCATTCTCCCACAGGTGCGCGACCAACGTGCGGACCTGGTTGAGGAACATCACTCCCGACGCGATGCCGAGGCCGATCAGGAACGGGCGGAGCGCGATGACCCCGCTGACCGCCATGACGATCAGCGCGATCGCCCAGAGGCTTGCGGCGGTTTCCTGCACCGCCCAATCGCGGCCGAACTGGCCCTGCGGGGCAGGCCGGCGGAACTGCGGATTGATCTGAAGTCCGGAATAGCGGGCGACCACCTGGGCGCGCAGCGCCGGGCTCACCAGCGACAGCGGAGCAAGCACCGCGAATCGGATTAGCATCCCAATCGGAGCGAGCGCCGCGGCCAGCAGGAATATCGGCAAGGTCCACGGCTTCATCAGCGCGAGCGGCAGATATTCGGGGTCATTGGCCGTTCCATAATAGGTCTTGGCGTGATGCTGGTTGTGGACGCCTTCGTAGAGGAAGGACGGAACCAACAGCGGCACGCCGACGATCGCGTTCCACGCCAATCGGAAACCTGGCACCGCGCCTGGCTTCAAATGGGTCAATTCGTGGATGAAGCTGCCGGCGCGATAGAGAGCGAGCACCGAGACGAGCGCGGCGACAAGACCGGTGCTGACACTCGCCGCAGTAACCGCAATTGCCAGCGCGGCGTAGCCGAGTAGTGCGGAACCGAGGAAATCGGCCCAGTAGATGCTGCTGTTGGGCTGGTTCAATTCGCGGGTCAGGTCGGCCGCAGCCTTCAGCATGGCCTTGTCATCCGCGCGCACCAAGGCAGCGGGCGATTCGCGCCGGCCAGCGCCGCCGCGCTGCAGAGGAATGGTCTTGCTGTTCATCGTCATGCGGATTGCAGGAGATAGTGGCACCATCGTGGCCGGACAATGAACAGGACCGTCAGGAAAGCGGTTGCGCAGAGGGGGCTCGGCTGCAACTCATGGCGCGATGACTGCTCCGCTCACCATCCGCAAGGTCGCCGACAAGGCTGATCGAAAACGCTTCGTCGACTTCGCCTGGACGGTCTATCGCGACGATCCCTATTGGGTCCCGCCGCTCAAGGACGAAGTGCATGGGCTGCTAGATCCGAAGCGCAATCCCTGGTTCGGCCATGGCCGTGCGGAGCTTTGGCTTGCACTGCGCGGCGACCGGGTGGTGGGACGTATCAGCGCCCAGGTCGACGAACTGGTTCAGCAGCATATGCGCCCCGGAACCGGCCAGTGGGGCATGTTCGAGGCGCTGGAGCCCGAGGTCGCAGCCGCGCTGATCGCGACCGCCGAATCCTGGCTTCGGGAACAGGCGATGGTTCGCGCGATCGGCCCCATGTCCATTTCGATCTGGGATGAACCCGGCCTGCTGATCAAGGGGTTCAGGCAATCGCCGATGGTGATGATGGGTCATCACCGTCCCGAATATGAAGGCTGGATCGAAGCGGCCGGCTATAGCAAGGCCAAGGACCTTTATACCTACGAGCTCGATATCCGGATTGACATGATCCCGGTGATCGAACGGCTTATCCGGGCCGGTGAGGCCAACCCCCGGATCAATGTGCGAAAGGTCGACGCCTCGCGCTTTGATGCGGAGGCAGCGATCATCCTCAACCTTTTGAACGACGCCTGGTCGGACAATTGGGGGTTCGTTCCGCTGACCGAGGCGGAAATCGCCTATGCCGGCAAAAAGCTGAAACCGATCATTTATGAGGATCTCGTGCGGATTGCCGAATATGATGGCGAGCCGGTGGCCTTCATGATCACCATCCCGGACGTCAACGAACTGATCCGTGACCTCGACGGACGGCTGTTTCCGTTCGGTTGGGCCAAATTGCTGTGGCGGCTTCGCAAGCCGCGGACGGCGCGAGTGCGCGTGCCATTGATGGGCGTTGCCAAGAAAATCCAGGGCTCGCGGCTGGCGGGACAACTGGCCTTCATGCTGATCGAGCAGATCCGCCGCGCCTGCGTCGCCGATTTCGGCGTCACCCATGGCGAATTCGGCTGGGTGCTGGAGGATAATCAGGGCATGATGTCGATCGCCCAGCTACCCGGCGCGAACATCAACCACGTCTATCGTATCTACCAGCGCGACCTAGGCTAGCGCGATCGCCACCGGCGCATGGTCGGAGGCTTTCTCCTCGCCCCTTGCCCATTTATGGACCTCGGCGCCGACCAGCCGGTCAGCCGCCTGCGGCGAGCATAGGAGGTGATCGATCCGGAACCCCGCGTCGCGCGGCCAGGCCCCGGCGGTATAGTCCCAGAAAGTGTAGAGCCGGTCATCGTCCGGATTGAGCGCGCGCAGCGCGTCGGTCCAGCCCTGATTGACGATTCGCCGAAAGGCCGCCTGGCTTTCCGGCTGGAACAGCGCGTCACCAGCCATCGCCCGCCGGGAGAATGTATCGCGATCGTCGGGAATGACATTATAATCGCCGGCCAGCACCGCCGGCCGCTCCTCGGCAAGGATGGCAGCCGCCCGCTCGCGCAGCCGCTCCATCCAGCGCAGCTTGTAATCGAACTTCTCGGTTCCGACGGGATTGCCGTTGGGCAGGTAGATGGAGGCGATGATCACGCCGTCCACTTCCGCTTCGATATAGCGGCTATGGCTGTCGTCCGGGTCGCCGGGCAGGCCCATCTGCCGAAGCCGGGGCGCCGCGCCACGCGATAATATGGCAACCCCGTTAAAGCCCTTTTGGCCGTGCCAGACCGCGCTATAACCCGCCGCCTCGATATCGGCGATCGGAAGCGCCTCGTCGGCGCACTTCAGCTCCTGAAGGCAGGCGACGTCGGGCCGTTCCCGGTCCAGATATTCGACCAGGCGCGGAAGGCGGGCGCGAATCCCGTTGATGTTGAAGGTGACGATCTTCATCGGTCCGGCTTAGCGCGCAGCCTGTGGTCCGTCATCCGGCTTAGACGGAAAAGCTTGACCCGCATCCGCAGCCCGACGCTGCATTGGGATTGTTCACCCGGAACGCAGAACCACCCAGTTCCTCGACAAAGTCGACTTCGCACCCGGCGACCAGGTCGAGGCTTACCGGATCGACCACCAGCGAAACGCCGTCAGTCATGCTGACCACGTCATCCTGTTCGACTTCGCCGAGCGCGAAGCGATAGGAAAACCCGGCGCAGCCGCCGCCGTCCACGGACAGGCGCAGCACCGCCGACTTGCCCTGTTTGTCAGCGATGGAGGCGACGCGGCGCGCGGCGCTTGAGGTAAGGGTAATGGAGGTCACATCCGCCAGATAGGGCGGCCGGTCCGTTCGAACAAGCTTAGCGCTTGCCCCCGGTCGGACCGCCCAGGGCCACCGCGTCCATCGCGTGGACGCCAGCGCCGTTCTTCTGCATGGCGAGAAGATATTCGTTCGACTTCATGAACGGGATCGGATTGACCGCGCGGCCATCGATCCGGACTTCATAGTGAAGGTGGCTTCCCGTTGAGCGCCCGGTCGAGCCCATTCGTCCGATCAGCTGGCCGCGGCTCACGCGCTGGCCTTGGCGGACGGTCATCGACGACAGGTGCGCATAACGGGTTTCGATGCCGCGACCATGCTCGATCTTGATGAGGTTGCCGTAACCACCGCTATTGTAGGCGGCCTCGCGGACGACCCCGTCGGCAGTGGCATAAATTGGGGTCCCGATCGGAGCAGCGAGATCGATGCCCGCATGCTTTGCGGCGCCGCCGCGGAAGGGATCGGAGCGAATTCCGTAGCCCGAAGTGAATTCAGCGGTCTTTACCGGCTTGTCCGAAGGCACCGCGATCGCGCCATCGGCGAGATTGTCGAGCTTCTTCCAGCTGGTGAAAAGCGACTTGAAGGTCGGGTCGGCCTGGCTCGAAGCCTCGAACGGTCCACCCTTGGCGCCCGCCGGGGCCAGCGCATAGCCAAGTTCGGCGATCGCTTCCGGCTTGACGTCTTCGCCGGCAAGCATTGCGGCAAGGATTTGCTGGCGATGTTCCAGCTCGCGGACCTTTGCTTCTGTGGCGGCAGCGAGGCGGGCGATGTCGGTCGAGGGAGCGGCGGCCGAAACGACAACCGGCTGGACGGTGAACAGGCGGACGGTCGAATAGGCCGACCAGGCCAGTACCAGCGCCATCAGCGACAGCATCACCAGCTGCACCGGCGCCGACAGGCGCAAGCGGCGAAGGTGATTGCCGTCGTGGAAGAACAGGTCGCGCGTCCGGAACAAACGGGCTGCGGCGATCGTAGTCTGGGTCATGCTCAGCAGAGCTCCTCATGTGACCGACACCGGGCTCGACGATTCGCGCCCAGTGCAACATCCTCATTTTCATGGAGCTCCCCAGCCCCGGCTCCCGACGTTCGATTGCCCACCTAGCGTCGGAGGCAGAAACTGACCCGCAGATCGTTACCAATTCAACAGCAAGTTCCCGGCGAAAGGGTGAGTCGCCAACTCGCCACGACGAGTTGAGGGAGGAACTTGCGTTAGATTAAGATTTTAACGGGAATTTACCGCCCTTTTCTGTGATTCGCCCGGGTTTGCTCAAACCGTGCCCACGGTTCACAGCGACCCGACTTGCCGCTAAACCCCGCGACGGGCCACGCCGTCCCAACGCGGCGCGTGCTCTCTGAAAGGAGAGTTTGATTGACGATAGCCATGCCAGCCGCGCGTCCCGCACGGCCCTATTTCTCCTCCGGTCCATGCGCCAAGCCGCCGGGCTGGTCTCTCGGTGACCTCGACACCCGAACCCTCGGCCGGTCGCACCGCAGCCCCTTGGGCAAGGAACGGCTCTCCACTTGCATCACCCTGATGCGCGAGATGCTGCAGCTGCCCGACACCCACCGCATCGGCATCGTCCCCGCCTCCGACACCGGTGCGTTCGAGATGGCGATGTGGTCGATGCTCGGCGAACGGCCGACAACCGCATTGGCGTGGGAAAGTTTCGGCGAAGGTTGGGTGACGGACGCAGTCAAGCAGTTGCGGCTCGACCCAGCGGTGATCCGCGCCGATTACGGCCAGCTTCCCGATCTTGGGTCGGTCGACTGGTCCAATGACATATTGTTCACTTGGAACGGCACGACCAGCGGTGTCCGCGTGCCCGACGGCGCATGGATCGACCCCGATCGCGAAGGGCTTAGCTTTGCCGACGCGACCAGCGCGGTGTTCGCCTATGACCTGCCGTGGGACCGCATCGACGTCGCCACCTTCAGCTGGCAGAAGGCGCTCGGCGGCGAAGGCGCGCATGGCGTCCTGATCCTCGGCCCGCGCGCGGTCGAGCGGCTGGAACGATTCGTGCCCGACAGGCCGCTGCCAAAAATCTTCCGCCTCACCAAGGGCGGCAAGCTGATCGAAGGCATTTTCAGCGGCGAAACCATCAACACGCCGTCGATGCTGGCCGTGGAGGACGCGATTGCTGCGCTGCAATGGGCGCAGTCGGTCGGCGGGCTTAAGGGAATGATCGCCCGGACCGAGGCCAATGCTGCCGCGCTCGACCGCATCGTCGCAACGCGCGAATGGCTCGACCATCTTGCCGCCGACCCGGCCAGCCGGTCGAAGACCAGCGTCTGCTTGACGGTCGCCGGTGCCGATGCTGAGTACATCAAGCGCTTCACCAAGCTGCTCGAGAAGGAAGGCGTGGCCTTCGACATCGCCAGCTATCGCGATGCCCCGCCGGGCCTTCGCATATGGTGCGGCGCAACCGTCGACACCGCCGATATCGAGGCCCTCGGGCCTTGGCTCGACTGGGCCTGGGAGACATTGCAATGACGGTTCGCGTACTGATTTCCGACCAGATGGATCCGCGAGCCGCCGCGATCTTCCGCGAGCGCGGGATCGAGGTCGACGAGAAGCCCGGCCTGACCCCCGACGAATTGAAGGCGATCATCGGCGACTATGACGGGCTGGCAATCCGTTCGGCGACCAAGGTCACGACGGCGATCCTCGAAGCGGCGACGCGGCTCAAGGTCATCGGTCGTGCCGGGATTGGGGTCGACAACGTCGACATCCCGGCCGCGACGGCGCGCGGCGTGGTGGTGATGAACACGCCCTTCGGTAATTCGATCACTACCGCGGAACATGCCATCGCGTTGATGTTCGCGCTCGCCCGCCAACTTCCCGAAGCCGATGCTTCCACCCAGGCAGGCAAGTGGGAGAAGAACCGCTTCATGGGCGTCGAACTGACCGGAAAGACGCTTGGCCTGATCGGCGCGGGCAACATCGGTTCGATCGTCGCGACGCGCGCGATCGGGCTGAAAATGAAGGTTGCGGCCTTCGATCCCTTCCTAACGCCGGAACGAGCGATCGAGCTCGGCATCGAAAAGGTCGAGCTGGACGAGCTGCTGCGCCGCGCCGACTTCATCACATTGCACACGCCGCTGACGGACCAGACCCGCAACATCCTGTCTAAGGCCAACCTGGCCAAGACCAAGAAAGGGGTGCGGATCGTCAATTGCGCCCGCGGCGGCCTGATCGACGAGGACGCACTCAAGGCCGCGCTCGAAAGCGGCCAAGTGGCCGGGGCCGCACTCGATGTGTTCGAAACCGAGCCCGCGACCGCATCGCCCCTGTTCGGGACTCCGGGTTTCGTGTCGACCCCGCATCTGGGCGCGTCGACCAGCGAAGCGCAGGTCAACGTCGCGATCCAGGTAGCCGAGCAAATGAGCGATTTTCTGCTGCTTGGCGGGGTCACTAACGCGATCAACATGCCCAGCCTCACCGCCGAGGAAGCGCCGCGGCTGAAGCCCTATATGGCACTTGCGGAAAAGCTCGGAAAACTGATCGGCCAGGTCCTTGGCGAAGACATCCGCTCCGTGTCGGTCGAAGTCGAAGGCGCCGCCGCTCAACTCAATCCCAAGCCGATCACCGGCGCCGTGCTGGCCGGGCTGATGGGCACCTATTCGCAGACGGTGAACATGGTGAACGCGCCGGTGCTGGCCAAGGAACGCGGGCTCGACGTGCGGGAAGTCCGGCACGACCGCGAGGGCGATTATCACACGCTGGTCGCGGTGGAGGCCGGGACGTCGGATGGCGTTCGACGGATCGCCGGAACGCTGTTCGGCAACAAGGCGCCGCGGCTGGTCGAATTGTTCGGAGTCGAGATCGAGGCTGACCTTGCCGGGATGATGATCTACATCGTCAACAAGGACATGCCGGGTTTCATCGGCAAGCTCGGGACCGCTCTGGGCGAGGCAGGGATCAACATCGCGACGTTCAACCTGGGCCGCCGGGCGGCGCTGGGGGAGGCGGTGGCGCTGGTTTCGGTCGACGGCGAGGTTCCGGCAGGCGTCGTCAAGACGCTGTGTGCGCTGGACGGAGTGCGCGACGTGGTTCCCCTGCGGTTCTGAGCGCGGTTCGCGGGATAAGGGACGCAGGCCCGAGGTTGGTCCGACGAAAGCGAAACTGGACGCGCGGCCGCTTCCCGCTTAGGAGCGCGCGACCGTAAAAAATAAGGATTTTCGCGTGGGCAACGTCACCGTCATTGGCGCGCAGTGGGGCGACGAAGGCAAGGGCAAGATCGTCGACTGGCTGGCCAGCCGCGCCGACATGGTGGTCCGGTTCCAGGGCGGACACAACGCCGGCCACACGCTGGTGGTCGGCGACAAGGTCTATAAATTGTCGCTGCTGCCTTCGGGCATCGTCACCGGCACGCCATCGGTAATTGGCAATGGCGTGGTGCTTGATCCCTGGGCATTGAAGGCCGAAGTCGAGAAATTGTCGGCGCAGGGCGTGGCGATCACTCCCGACGTGCTGATGATAGCCGAAACCTGCCCGCTGATCCTGCCGATCCATCGTGACCTCGACGCGCTGCGCGAAGACGCCAGCGGCGCGGGAAAGATCGGCACCACCCGCCGCGGGATCGGCCCCGCCTATGAAGACAAGGTCGGACGGCGTGCGATCCGGGTGTGCGACCTGGCCCACCTTGGCGACCTCGACCCGCAGCTCGACCGTCTTTGTGCCCATCACGATCACCTGCGCGCCGGCTTCGGCCATCCGCCGGTCGACCGCGAGCGGCTCAAGGCCGACCTCAGCGAGATCGCCGATTTCGTGCTGCAGTTTGCCCGCCCGGTATGGCGCGATCTCGACGAAGCGCGCCGCCGTGGCCGTCGAATCCTGTTCGAAGGGGCGCAGGGCGTCTTGCTCGACGTCGATCATGGCACTTACCCGTTCGTCACATCGTCCAATACCGTTGCCGGGACGACGGGAAGCGGAAGCGGCATGGGCCCAGGCGCAGCCGGCTTCGTGCTTGGGATCGTCAAGGCCTATACGACCCGGGTCGGTTCCGGCCCCTTCCCGACCGAGCTTGGCGACGAAGTCGGGCAACGCCTGGGCGAACGCGGGCATGAATTCGGCACCGTCACCGGGCGCCAGCGGCGTTGCGGCTGGTTCGATGCCGTCCTCGTGCGGCAATCGGTCGCGGTCAGTGGCGTGACCGGCATCGCGCTGACCAAGATCGACGTGCTCGACGGGATGGAGAAGGTGAAGATCTGCACCGGTTATCGCATTGGCGACGCTACGGTGGACTATCTTCCTCCCCATTCGGCGGATCAGGCGCGCGCCGAGCCCATCTATGAGGAAATGGACGGATGGAGCGGGACGACCGCTGGCGCGCGCAGTTGGGCCGATCTTCCCGCCCAGGCGATCAAATATGTCCGCCGGATCGAAGAGCTCGTCCGCTGCCCCGTCGCGCTGGTGAGCACTTCGCCGCAGCGCGAGGATACGATCCTGGTGTCGGACCCCTTCACCTCCTGAGCGGTCCCTCCTCGCCGCGGCTAATGTCGAACGGTGAAGGACCGGGCCAGCAAAGGTTCGCTTGCCTCGACCTCGAGATCGTCGACCCGCGCCAGCGGCGGTCCCGACTGCATCCGGTCGATCATCTGGCTAACCACGTCCTCCTCGCCTTCCAGCTCCGCCTCAACCGTCCCATCGGCGCAGTTGCGAACCCAGCCGGCCAACCCCAGCCCCTCGGCCTGCTCGCGGACCCAGGCACGGAAGAACACACCTTGGACGCGGCCTGAAATCCTGACGATCCGGCGAACGCGCACGATCAGACCGTGGCGATATCCGGCGCGTCTTCGGCCTTCATGCCGACGACGTTATAGCCCGCGTCGACATGGTGGATTTCGCCGGTGACACCGCTTGCCAGTTCGCTCAGCAGGTAGAGGCCGGCGCCCCCGACATCCTCGATCGTGACGTTGCGGCGCAGCGGCGCATTATATTCGTTCCACTTCATGATGTAGCGGAAGTCGCCAATCCCGCTCGCGGCGAGCGTTTTGATAGGGCCGGCGCTGATCGCATTGACGCGAATGCCCTCGGGACCGAGGTCGGCGGCGAGATATTTGACGCTGGTTTCCAGCGCCGCCTTGGCAACGCCCATAACGTTGTAGTGAGGGATGACCTTCTCGGCGCCGTAATAGCTGAGGGTCAGCATCGAACCGCCTGGCTTCATCATGGTTCGCGCCCGCTGCGCCACCGCGCAGAAGCTGTAGACCGAAATGTTCATTGTCATCAGGAAATTGTCGAGACTGGTGTCGACATAGCCTCCACGCAGCTCGTTCTTGTCGGAAAAGCCGATCGCATGGACCACGAAGTCCAGACTGTCCCATCGCGTCCTGAGCTGGTCGAACGCGCGATCAAGCGCCGCCATGTCACTGACGTCGCAATCGATCAGCAGGTCGCTGCCAAGCTGCTCCGCCAGCGGGCCAACCCGCTTCTGGAGCGCCTCTCCCTGGTAACTGAAGGCCAATTCCGCGCCTTGGTCGCGAAGCTGGCGGGCGATTCCCCAAGCCAGCGACCGGTCGTTTGCCAGGCCCATAATCAGCCCGCGCTTGCCCGCCATGATGCCGCCCATCGGCTATTCCCCTTTGTTCGGGGCCTGCTGCGCCTGCCCCTGTTTTTCCTCCGGGGCCGGTTCGTCCACCGGAAGTTCGTCCCGGTAGGGCCCCTCATAAACCTCGCCCCTTAGCGCCTTACCGCCGGGCTCCGCCAGTGCGGCGTTAAGTTCGGCGCCAGCAACGACGCCAAGCCCGATGACGAAGAAAAAGATGAGCGCGACCATGACCCCCGCAAGGCTGCCATAGGTCCGCTCATAGCCGCCGAACAAGCTGAGCACATTGGGCAACAGCTCCACTGTCGCAAGCCACCAGGTCGTGACGACGAATGCGCCTGGCCATTTGCGGCATTCGATGACGCGGTAACGGGATGGGGTCAGCGCCAGGAAGATGATGTAGAAAGTGGCGAACAGGGTCACTGCCGGCACGATCCGATACAGGCCGAGGGTTCGTCCTACTCCTTCAGAAAAAGGCAGTAGGTCGATCAGGAAATGATGGACCGACGACAATAATACCGAAACGCCGAAAGCGATGAACAGCAGGACGACGGACCCGAGAATTATGGCCATTGCCGCCAGGCGATATTGCCAGAAGCTGGCAGCATATTCGACGCCATAGGCCCGGCGCAGAATATCCCGGATCGTTTCAATGAAGCTGGCCGCGGTCCACAGGCCAACGACTGCCCCGAACCACAACAAGGCCCCCGAACGGCCATCGAGCACCTCGGTGATGGGTTCGGCAAGCACGCTATGCACTTCGGGCGGAAGCCGTCCGAGGATCGTATTGACCGCCAGCACCGTGTCGCCTGACCGGCCGAACAGCCGGGCGACCGCGGCGGCGAGGATCAGGAAAGGAAACAGGGCAAGCAACGACAGATAGGCCAGGTTTCCGGCGTGGATGAAACCATCATCATAAATGCCAAGGCCGACCCGCTTGGCGATGACCAGCGGACGAATCTCGCTTTTCGCGCGTTCAATCGCGGCCTTGCCGAACCGGGCCCGGATACGGGCCAGCGCCTTGCGCCGTTCTTCGGGCGACTGGGGATGGATTTCCTTCATGGACTAGGGGCTAAACCCCCATCGAGGCGCGCGGGTTTCCACCGCCCTGCCAGCCTTCAGCGAATTGCTGCAGCGATTCGTCCCCTGCGGGGAGGTCGATGGCAAGCTGGACCAGTTGGTCGCCGCGGTTTCCGTCCTTCCCGGTAAACCCGCGGCCCTTGATCCGCAGCAGCTTGCCGCTGCTCGATCCCTTGGGGATGGTCAGCATCACCGGCCCGTCCGGGGTCGGGACCTTGACCTTGGCGCCGAGCACGGCTTCCTTCAGCGTTACCGGCAGTGTTAGACGGATGTTGACGCCGTCGCGCACGAAATAGGCGTGCGGGGCAATGGCGATGGTGACGATCGCGTCGCCGCGCCCTCCCGGCCCCTCCTGCCCCTGCCCGGCGAGCCGGATCTTGGTCCCGTCTTCGACCCCCTTGGGCAGTTTGAGGTCTACCGTTCGCCCGCCCGACAGTGTGACGCGTTGCGGCTTCAGCGTCGCGGCATCGGTAAAGCCCACCTTCAGCCGGTACGCGATGTCGGCGCCCTTTTGCGGTGACCGGGCCCTGCCAAATCCGCCGAACGGACCCGCCCCCCCGGGGCCTCGCCGGGCCCCCGCTCCGCCAAACAGCCCTTCGAATAGGTCTGACAAATCAGCCGCATCGCCCTCGAACCCGCCGGGGAAGCCCTCATGGCCCGCGCCTCCGGCGCTACCCGGTCGTGGTCGTCTGCCGCCGCCAAAGCCGCCGCCGAACGGCATGCGCGGGTTGCCGTCCTCATCGATTTCGCCACGGTCATAGCGGGCGCGCTTCTCCTTGTCGGACAATAGGTCATAGGCCCGGGTTACCGCCGCAAAGCGTTCCGCCGCCTTGGGATTGTCCTTGTTGCGATCGGGATGAAGCTGCTTGGCAAGGCTCCGATAGGCCTTCTTGATCTCGGCCTCGCTTGCGTCGCGACTGATGCCCAATTGTTGATACAGGTCCATTCCATCCCCTTTGTTGTCCCCGGATTTCGGACCCTCGTCCCCGTCCGTCAAGCGTCCAAGCCTCGACAGCGGGCGGTTCAGGCGTCAAAGCGCGGCCATGGCCGATGACCCGATTGCGCTGTTCGCCGCCTGGTTCGAGGAGGCAAAAGTCTCCGAGCCCAATGACCCCGATGCCGTTGCCCTGGCCACCGCGACCGCGTCTGGTGCGCCATCGGTCCGAATGGTGTTGTTGAAAGGCTTCGGACCGGACGGCTTCAACTTCTACACCAATGCCGACAGCCGCAAGGGAGCGGAACTGGCGGCGAATCCCGTGGCGGCGTTGCTGTTCCATTGGAAATCGCTGCGCCGGCAGATCCGGATCGAGGGTCCGGTCGAGGAGGTCGAACCGGCGGAAGCGGACCGTTATTTCGCGACGCGAAGCCGCGATTCTCAGCTTGGCGCCCACGCCTCGCTCCAGTCGCGCCCGCTCGATTCCCGGCAAGGCTTTGAAGCGCGGTTCGACGCAGCGAGGCAGCGGTTCGACGGCCGCGATGTGCCGCGGCCCGATCGCTGGACCGGCTTTCGCCTGCGCCCGGTCTCTATCGAATTCTGGAGCGACCGGCCGCACCGGCTTCACGAACGCCGCCTGTTCGAACGGGTCGGCCAGAGCTGGCGTGAGGGGCTGCTTTACCCATGATCGCTGACGACCGCGCAAGGCTGACCACGCGCGCCGCATCGCTGAGTATCGCCACGGCGATCTTCCTGCTGCTGCTGAAACTCCAAGCGACCCGCGCTACCGGATCTGTGGCCATGCTCGGTAGCCTGGCCGATACCGGCCTGGACCTGATTGCCAGCATCGTCACCTTGCTTGGCGTTCGCTGGGCGGCGATCCCGGCCGATGCCGACCACCGCTTCGGTCACGGCAAGGCAGAGGCGCTGGCGGCATTGGTCCAGGTCATCCTGATCACCATTTCCGCGCTCGCAATCAGCTGGCGTGCCCTGATCCAGCTGCAAAGCGGCCAGCGCACCGAAGGCCTCGCGATGGGCGTCGGCGTGTCGATTGCGGCGATAGTGGCAACACTTGGCCTGCTAGCCTACCAGCGCCATGTCATCCGCAAGACCCGCTCGCTGGCAATTCGCACCGACCATGTCCATTACCAGTCCGACCTGCTGCTCAACGTCTCGGTGATTGCCGCGCTGGTGCTCGACCAGCTGCTGGGCTGGCGGTTGGCCGACCCGCTTTTCGGGTTCGGCATCGCAGCCTGGCTGCTCTATGGCGCCTGGCGCGCTACAAGCCACTCGATCGACCAGCTGATGGACCGCGAATGGCCGGAGGATGAGCGCGACGCCTTCCTAGCCGCCGCGCGCGAATATCCCGAGCTTGCTGGACTGCATGATTTCCGCACGCGCAGCTCGGGCACGCACCGCTTCGCCCAATTTCATGTCTGGGTGCCAGCCGACTGGACCGTTCGCCACGCCCACGACCGGATGGATGCGGTCGAGCTGGCGTTGCAGAAGCGCTTTCCGGGAACCGAGATCATCATTCATCTCGACCCCGAAGGCCATATCGACCGCGAGACCATCCTTCCGTCGAGCCTAACGGAGAGTTCCACATGACCCCCCTTCCTTTTTTCCAGGTCGACGCCTTCTCCGATCGTCCTTTCGCCGGCAATCCCGCCGCGGTGATGCCGCTCGACCATTGGCTGGACGACGCGGTCATGCAGGCGATCGGCGCAGAAAATAATCTTGCCGAAACGGCGTTTACCGTACCCAGCGCGCGCGACGACGCCGACTTCGACCTGCGCTGGTTCACGCCGACGGTCGAAATGGAGATGTGCGGCCATGCGACTCTGGCCAGCGCCCACATCCTGTTAAAGGGCGAACGGATCCGCTTCTCTACTAGGTCCGGCGTGCTGACCGTGACCCGCGATCCCGACGATCCGTCATTCCTGAGGCTCGACATGCCGGCAACACAAGTCGAACCCGCCGATCTTCCCGAAGTGATCGCAGCGCTGGGAGTGGATGGAGACGCCTTCCGCAATCGATCGGGCAATGGCAATGCGCTGGTCCTGCTCAAGGACGAAGACGCGGTGCGCGCGGTGCGGCCCGATTTCGCGGCGCTGCGCCAGCTTCCCTATCTGGTTTCCGTAACCGCGCCCGGCGCTTCGCAGGACATTGCGAGCCGGGTGTTCGCCGCCCATCACGGCATCGAGGAGGACCCCGTGACCGGGGCTGCGCATACCGCACTGGTCCCGTTCTGGGCCGATCGGCTGGGGCGCAACCGCTTTTCCGCCCTCCAGGCCAGCGCGCGCGGCGGCCTACTCGATTGCGAATTGAAGGGCGACCGGGTGATCCTCGGCGGGCGGGCGGTTACGGTTATCGAAGGCTTTTTCCAGCTCTGATTTGCGATGAACGCATCGATTGCACCTTTGCGCCGAACTTGTACCCATGCCATGCTCGCCGCAACGAGGGAGGCAGAACCATGGCGATGTACTGGAATGTTTCGGCGGCGATTGTCCTGATCGGTTTCGCGATGCCCGCCGCCGCCAAGGACAAGGTCGACCCCCGGATCGAAGCCGCGACGGCCTGCGCGGCCGTCCAGGCCGATGCCGACCGGCTACAGTGCTACGACAAGGCCGTCGGCGACCTGAAGCTTGCGCTGAGCGCCGGGCAGCTGGTTCCGGCCGACGAAGCGACCACGCCGAGCACGCTTGAAGGAACGGTAAAGCTGTCCTTTGCCCATGGCTTCAACCTGATCCGTGTCGAGCTCGACAGCGGCGACCGCTTCGACTTGTCGGCCGACGGCAAGTTCGACCAGCCGCTGAAGCCCGGCACCAAGGTCAAGCTGAGCAAGGGCGTGCTGGGCAATTATTGGCTTACCGCACCGCGCTCGACGCGCTTTCGGGCGCGCTTCGTGGGTCGGTCGCCAACCGGCTGATCAGGCCGCCAGCAGCGCCGCCTCGGTGGACACGATCGTCCCGCCGCCAAGCAGCCGTTCACCTTCGTAAAAAACAGCCGACTGCCCCGGCGCGACGCCATATTCGGGATTGGCAAAGCGCAGGGACGACCCGTTCCAGTGCGCCGCCACTGGCCGCGCCAGCGAGCGCACCTTGGCTTCAACTGCGACCTGGTCCTCCGCCAGCCAGTTGATCTCGGCGACCGATGCGACCGAGACGGCAAGCGCCCGGCGTGGCCCGACAACGAGCCGGCGATGCTCGGGCTCGATCCGGACGACGTAAAGCGGCTCGGGCTGTCCGCCGATCTCGATCCCCCGGCGCTGGCCGATTGTGTAATGGACGACGCCCGGATGGGAGCCGACGACCCGGCCGTCGAGGTCGACGATATCGCCCGGCGCGGCGGTCTGGGGACGAAGCCGCTTGACCAGGCCGGCATAGTCGCCGTCGGGCACGAAGCAGATGTCCTGGCTGTCGGGCTTGTCGGCGACTGCAAGACCGGTCTCGACCGCCAGCCTCCGGGTCTCGCTTTTGGGCAGGTCGCCAAGCGGGAAGCGGAGGAAATCAAGCTGGTTGCGGGTGGTGCCGTAGAGAAAATAGCTTTGGTCGCGCGATGGATCGCGGCCCTTCCACAGTTCGACCCGCCCGGCAGCGACGACGCGGCGGACATAATGGCCTGTGGCCAAGCAGTCGGCGCCAAGCTCGCGGGCAAAGCCGATCAGGTCGGTAAATTTCACGCCTTGGTTGCACAGGCTGCACGGAACCGGCGTTCGTCCTGCGGCATATTCGTCGGCGAAGCGATCGATCACGCCGGTTCGGAACCGGCTTTCATAATCGAGCACATAATGGGCGATTCCGAGCCGGTCGCAAACGGTCTTGGCATCATAGATGTCCTGACCCGCGCAACAGGACCCTGACCGCTTCACGGCTTCGCCATGGTCGTAGAGCTGGAGCGTGACGCCGATCACTTCCGCGCCCGTGCGCGCGGCGAGCGCCGCGACCACGCTGGAATCGACGCCGCCCGACATGGCGACGACGATGCGGCTTTCGGCGGCGGGCCGGTCAAGGTCGAAATGGATGTTCATGGATGCGCTCGGCGGCAGTTCTTTACTCGAAATTCACCCTGTCCGGCTAGAGCGAGGCAAGTCGGTATTGGGTTGAGGGGCGTTCATTGGCACGATTCGATGGCCATCTGAAGGCAGCGGGAGATGCGGCGATCGACGCCGATGAACTTCTTTCGGCCCTCGTCTCGCTGCCTGCGGCGGCACATTCCGGGCCATCCGGACGAAACCAGGCAATCGCCTGTTTTCTCTCCGGGAGCGAAGGCTGGCGGGATGCGAAAAAGGCATTGAAGGGGACGTTTGCCAGCGGCGCGGAGGCGTCGTGGTTAACTGGAGGTAAGGATTGATGAAGGGTCCGGTTACCAGCGTGTTTCAGACCTTCGAAACGCCCTTCGGTTAATAACAGCCCATCGGTTAGAGTTTAATGTGATTGAGGTTTAGCATGCTCGAGAATCAGAAAATTCGTCCTGCTCAGGTGATCGGACCGCTCGGCGAACCGCTGACTCTCGACTCATTGCCGCCGCCCTCGACGACGCGCTGGGTCGTGCGCCGCAAGGCAGAAGTGGTGGCAGCGGTCGCGGGCGGATTGCTGACCGTCGACGAAGCTTGCCAGCGCTATTCGCTGAGCCTCGAGGAATTTACCGGTTGGCAGCGCGCAGTCGACCGGTCGGGAATGCCGGGCCTTCGCGTCACCCGGATCAAGCATTACCGCGACCAGTATGAGCGCCAGCAACGTTATTGATCGCCCGTCCCCTAAGCGGTGATCCAGTCAAGGGCCTCGCCGGGCATGGCGGGGCCCTTTTCCTTGTCCTGACAGAAGTGGACTAGACAAGGCGTTGCTTTACCGGAACAACAGACACGCATCGCGCGTCTATGATGCCGGAAAGGCGCTCCGCGTATAATGGAGTGGCCTCGAACAGGAGGAACGCAATGACCTGGATCCTGATCATCATCGTTGGTGGTATTTTGGGCTGGCTTGCCAGCATCGTCATGCGCACGGACGCGCAACAAGGGATTTTGTTGAACATTGTCGTCGGCATCGTCGGCGCAATTCTTGGTGGACTGTTGCTAGCACCGATGCTCGGCGGCGGTTCCATCACCTCGGGCGACTTCTCGCTCCCGAATTTGCTGATCTCGCTGCTCGGCGCGATCATCCTGTTGGCAATCGTCAACCTCGTTCGCCGCGGCAACGTCCGCTAAGCAACGGAACATGCGAACGAGAAGGGCCGCCGGGTAACCGGCGGCCCTTTTATGTTTACTGGAGCTCGAAGCTCATCGACAGGTTGACCTGAAGTTGCTGGGTGCCCGGGTCAATTTCGGTCTTGGCGCGCGATCCGGTGACCTGGATCGCGTCGGCCGCATAAGGCATCGGCGGCGGAACGAAAGCACCGCTTTCGCTGACCGAGAGGATCCGCACCACCCGCTTGCCCAGTGAGCGAGCATAGATTTCCGCCCTCGCCCGGCCCGCGGCGACCGCCTTCACCCGTGCCTCGTCGTAGGCTTCATCGGGCTTGTCGATGGTCAGCGACGGCCCGTTGATCTGGTTGGCGCCCTCCTGCACCAGCGCATCGAGGATCGCGCCGGTCCGCTTGAGGTCGCGAAACTTGATGTTGACCGTGTTTGTCGCGCGATAACCCGTCAGCCGCGGCGGTTGGTTGTCCTGGTAGCGATATTCGGGGTTGAGGCTGATCGTCGACGTCTGGATATCCTTGTCGGCGATCCCTGCCCGCTTCAGCGCGGCGCGCACCCGTTCCATCCGCGTCGCATTCTCCTCGATCGCGCCTGTCGCCGTCGGCTGCAGCGTCTGGACGCCCGCCGATATGACGGCAAGGTCGGGCACTCGGGTCACTTCACCGGTGGCGTTAACATCAACCCGGGTGCCCGTGAGCACCGGGACGCTTGCCACGGCCTGTGCTCCGGCGGCGGTTGGAACAGCCGCGGTGACGGCTGCGGCGAACAACAGGGGTTTCATATACTCTCCTCCATGGACAAAGGGGCCACCGCCGCAAGATTAACCCGCGGCGATGGCCCCAAAATGAACATTAGGTCCGGATGCTAGCGACGGCGCAGCACGAGCCGGTACACGAGCAGGATCAGGAAGGCGCCGACGATCGCGGCGACAAAGCCGGCCGCCTCGCCCTGGTCATACCAGCCGATCGCCTTGCCCAGAAAACCCGCAAGCAATGCGCCGGCAATGCCGAGCAGCATGGTGATGAGGCACCCGCCCGGGTCCTTGCCCGGCATAAGCAACTTGGCGATTCCGCCCGCGAGCAGGCCGATCACTATCCAGCCGAAAAACCCGTAACTTTCGATCATCCAAAACGCTCCCTGTGTTAGAAGGTCCAACTGGGCCCAGTGGACCATGCTCGTTTCACCATTGCAACAACGCGCATTGGTGTCGCGAGTGCCGCCGTTCGTAGAAATTCGCTGGCCGAGAACGCCAACGCTGCTGCAGTTGCGCGGGGTGACTTATTTGCGTAATACAGCGCCCGCAGTAATCGCCACTGCGGGCTACGGGACTTGAAAGAATGCGGCCTATGAACCGGGAAACGACTTTTGACAGCTCGGACACGCTGATCGTGGTGGATCGGTCCAGGCGCCGGCGCACGATCATCATCGGCGCGGTCGCGGCGGTGATCATCCTGGCGGCCGCCTTTTTCCTGATGCGCGGCGGCGGGGACGAACCTGCGGGCGCCGGCGCGGCTGGTGCGGGACAGGGCCAGGTTCCGAGCGTCACCGTCGTCATCCCTGGCCGCCAGTCGGTCGATCGCGCGATTGCCGCGACCGGGACGCTCGCCGCCCGGGTCGACATGCCTGTTGGCGTTGCCGGTGAAGGCGGCCAAGTGGCGCGCGTGCTGGTTCAGCCAGGTCAGTGGGTCAAGGCCGGCCAGACATTGGCGGTTATCGAACGATCGGTTCAATCCCAGCAGGCCCAGCAATTGGCAGCGCAGGTTGAAGTCGCCCGCGCCGATGCCCGTCTGGCCCAGAATGAATATGAACGCAGCGAAGCGCTGGTCGGGCGCGGATTCGTGTCCAAGGCCGATCTCGACCGCAAGCGGGCCGCGCGCGACGCCGCCAATGCCCGCGTTCGCGTTGCCCAGGCCAGCCTGGCGGAAACCCGGGCACGGATCGGCCGCCTCGACATTCGTGCGCCGGCCGCTGGCCTGGTGCTTGAACGCAATGTCGAACCTGGCCAGGTCGTGAGTGGCGGATCGGGCGCATTGTTTCGTGTCGCCCGCGGCGGGGAGATGGAGCTTCGTGCCCAGCTTAGCGAATCCGACCTGTCGGTAATCAATGTCGGATCGCCGGCAACCGTGACCCCGGTTGGTTCGACCGTCACGACCAGCGGCGCGGTCTGGCAGATTTCGCCCGTCATCAACCAGCAGAACCGGCAAGGCATCGCCCGCGTCGCGGTTCCTTACAATCAGTCGCTTCGCCCGGGCGGCTTTGCGTCGGTAACCATCGTCGCCGGGTCACAGCAGGCGCCGCTGCTGCCGGAATCCGCCGTCCTCAGCGATGACAAGGGCAATTATGTCTACGTCGTGGGCAAGGATAATAAGGTCGAGCGCAGGCCGGTGAAGACCGGCACCGTGACGGCGCAGGGCATTGCCATCGCCGAAGGGCTGCAAGGCAATGAGATGGTCGTGCTTCGCGCCGGCGGGTTCCTCAACCCGGGCGACAAGGTCCGGCCGCAGCGCCAACAGCAATAATTCGTCCGGGGCTCGTCGCATGAACTTTAGAAACATCTCGGCCTGGTCAATCCGCAACCCGGTCGTTCCGATCGTCCTGTTCATCGCCCTGACGCTGGCCGGGCTGGTCGCGTTCATGCGGATGGACGTCCAAGACAATCCGGACATCGAATTCCCGGTGGTCATCGCCTCGATAGCCCAGCCTGGTGCTGCGCCGACCGAAATCGAGAACCAGATTACCCAGCTGGTCGAATCCTCGGTCCGCACCTTGCCGGGGGTCCGGTCGATCAGCTCGACAGCCTCGGAAGGTTCGTCGACGACCGTCGTCGAATTTGAAATCGGCACGGACATCAACCAGTCGGTCAACGAAGTGAAGAATGCCGTCGACCAGGTGCGCGGCGAATTGCCCGACGGCATTCTCGAGCCCTTTGTCGAGAAGCAGACGACGTCGAGCCAGCCGATCGCTTATTTCGCTGTGTCGGCGCCCGACAAGACAATCGAACAATTGAGCTGGTTCGTCGATGATACGGTTGCCAAGCGGCTTCTGGCCGTCGAGGGCATGGCCCAGGTAGAGCGCAATGGCGGGGTCGATCGCGAAATCCGGGTGATCCTCGATCCGGCGCGGATGCAATCGCTCGGCGTCACCGCCGCGCAGGTCAACAACGCGCTGCGGACGCTAAACATCAATGCCGCTGGCGGCCGCGCCGAAATCGCCGGGTCCCGGCAGTCGGTACGGGTGCTCGGCAATGCCCCCGACGCCTATACGCTGTCGCAAACGCAAATCGCCTTAGGCAATGGGCGGACGGTGCAGTTGGCGGACATTGCCAGCGTGAGCGACAGCTTTGGTGAGCAGCGCCGGATCGGCAAGATCCGCGGCAGCCAGGTCGTCAACTTTTCCCTGGCGCGCGCCAAGGGCGCGTCGGACGTGACGGTGTTCGACGACGCAACCAAGGCGTTGCGGCAGATCGAAAAGGACAATCCCGGAGTCCAGTTCACCCAATTGTTCAACAGCGTCGACTATACCAAGGGCCAGTACAACAGCTCCATGCTGGCGATGATCGAGGGCGCGGTGCTCGCGGTGCTGGTTGTGTTTCTGTTCCTGCGCGACATGCGGGCGACGGTCATCTCGGCGCTGGCCATCCCGCTGTCGGCCATTCCGACATTCTGGTTCATGGACCTGATGGGCTTCACGCTCAATTCGCTGTCGCTACTCGCCCTCGGACTTGTGGCCGGCGTGCTGGTCGACGACGCCATCGTCGAGATCGAAAATATCGTCCGGCACATGCGCATGGGCAAGTCCGCCTATCAGGCATCGATCGATGCGGCCGACGAAATCGGCCTCGCGGTGGTCGCCACAACCTTCTCGATCGTCGCCGTATTCCTTCCGGTGGGGCTGATGCCCGGCGTGTCCGGCCAGTTCTTCAAGAACTTCGGCCTGACCGTCTGCGCGGCGGTGCTCGCCAGCCTGGCCGTGGCGCGAATGATAACACCCATGGTCGCGGCCTATTTCCTCAAGGCCCATGGCCAGGAATCCCATGGCGAGGGCTGGATGATGGATCGGTACATGACGATCCTTCGCTGGTCGTTGAACAACAAGCGGGCCAAGGAAATGCGGGCGGCAATCGTTCGCACTCCGAAGAAGGCGAGTTATTTCAGCTTTGCCCTGGTGCTCGGCGTGCTGGTGGCGGTGATGGTCATCTTCGCACCGCAGCCGCAAGCTGATGCTGCGGACGCGGCCGAAGCCGGGATCAGCGGCGGCAAGATCGCCATGGGCCTGCTGGTCGCCCTGCCTTTCGGCATGATCGTCGGCCTTCTCCTGACCCTGATCTTTGGTGCCATCTGGAACGCCGTACGCGGGCGAGGCGAAACGCAGTTCGGCGCATGGTCCTCCTACGTCTGGCAGCGGGTTGGCGCGCGTCTTCGCGACCATCGGATCTGGATCATGGGCATCGGCCTTTTGTCGTTCCTGGCGACGATTGGCATGTTCATGGCGCTGCCGACGCAGTTCTTCCCAACCACCAATTCGGATTTCAGCCGGGTTCGGATCGAGATGCTGCCGGGGACCACGATCCAGCAGACCGAAAAGGTTGCCGACAAGGTCGCCGAGATCATCAATGCCCAGCCCGAGACGCTAACCGCATTGCAGAGCATCCGCGAAGGCAATGCCTCCATTTTCATCACGCTGCGCAAGGACCGCGAGCGGACCAGCATCGATTATGAGCGGGACATCACGCCGCAGTTGGCCCAGGTCGCCGACGCACGGGTGAACTTCATGTCGCAATCGGGCGGAGGCGGAACCGGGCGCGACATCTCGATCATGTTGTCGGGGTCGGATCCGATCCTACTCAACAACACCGCGAGCAAACTGGTTTCCGAGATGAGCGGGATTCCCGAAGTCCGGGCACCGCGCATCAACGCCGACCTTCGCCGGCCCGAACTGCTGATCGAGCCGCAGTTGGACCTCGCGGCGCAGCTGGGGGTGACGACCGCCGCACTGAGCCAAACGATTCGCATCGCGACGATGGGCGACATCAACCAGAACAGCGCGAAATTTTCGCTTTCGGATCGCCAGGTGCCGATCCGCGTGATGCTGCCCGAAAATTCGCGCCGCGACCTCGAAACGATCCGCAACCTACCGGTCCCGACCGCGACCGGCGGCAGCGTGCCGCTTAGCCGAGTGGCAACGATCCGCTTCGGATCGGGCCCAACCTCGATACAGCGTTACAACCAGAGCCGCCGAATCTTCGTCGGCGCCGATCTTGCCCCTGGCGTGGTCAAGAGCGACGCGATGAAGAAGATCAACGCGCTTCCGACGATGGCCAACCTGCCTGCCGGCGTGTCCAACGCGCCCTTTGGCGAGGATGAATGGCAGCAGGAAATGATGCAAAGCTTCGGCATCGCGCTGGCTTCCGGCATCTTGCTGGTCTTTGCGGTGCTCGTATTGCTCTACAAGCGCTTCATGTCCCCGCTGGTCAACATGGGCTCCCTGCTTCTGGCGCCGCTTGGCGGACTGCTCGCGCTCGCGCTGATCGGTCAACCGCTGTCGATGCCGGTGTTTATCGGCGTGCTGATGCTGTTCGGGATCGTCGCCAAAAACTCCATTTTGCTGATCGACTTTGCGATCGAGGAGATGGATCGCGGAACTCCCAAGTTCGAGGCATTGATGGAAGCCGGGCACAAGCGCGCCCAGCCGATCGTCATGACCACCGTGGCGATGGTTGCCGGCATGGTGCCGACCGCCATTTCCCTGTCGGGCGACGGCGCGTGGCGCGCGCCAATGGGCACGGTGGTGATCGGCGGCCTGCTGCTGTCGACCCTGCTGACCTTGCTCATCGTACCCGCGGGCTTCAGCCTCGCCGACGGACTGGAGAAGCGGGTCGGCCCGTGGCTGCGGACCCGGGTCCTCACCTACGATCCCGACCATGCGACCGGCGGCGAGGCCGCTCCGCAACCGGCGGAGTGACATCGCCGCAGGGCAGGCTAGAGTGGCGGTGATGACGCCGCCTCCTCGTCAGCCAGCCCTGTCCCGCTTCAACCCGGCGCAGCCAGGCGCAACCGGCATGAAGGTCGCCGCGACCGGACTGCTGCTCCTGATGGCTGCGGTATTCCTGGTCAGTCGCCAGTTTGAAGCTGCCTATTCCTGGGTCGGCTATGTTAAGGCTTTTGCCGAGGCGGCGATGGTCGGTGGGCTGGCCGACTGGTTCGCCGTTACCGCGCTGTTCCGCCATCCGCTCGGCCTGCCCATCCCCCACACCGCGATTATTCCCCGCAACAAGGACCGAATCGGCGAAGCGCTGGCGAATTTCCTGAAGGAAAATTTCCTCATTGCGCCCGTGGTTGCGCGCCGCATGCGCAACATCGACCTCGCCGGCGCAGCAGGCCGCTTCCTGCAGGCGCCGCAGGGAGAGGAAAACCGCATTCGGCAGGGCGCAAGCCGCCTCATTGCTGACCTGTTCGAAAGCCTCGACCAGGAACGGCTGGGAGGATTGGTGAAAGCCGCCATTTCGGCGCGGGTGCGCAAGATGGAGATGTCACCGCTGCTCGGCCATGCGTTGGCCTCGGCGATCAACGAGGACCGGCACGTGCCGATGCTCGAGGCGGCGATCCGCTGGACCGCCCGGGCGCTGGACGCCAATGAGGGATTGATCCGGGACATGGTCCACAAGCGGGCCAACTGGGTGCTCAAGCTTGCCGGGCTCGATGCCAAGCTGGCCGACGCGATCGTCGATGGACTGCGCAAGCTGAGCGCAGACATGCACACCGACCCCGCCCATCCGGTCAGGATCAAGATCGAAGAAGCGCTCGCCCAACTTGCCAACGACCTCCAGACCAAGCCCGAGACTCGGGCCCGGGTCGAGGCGATCAAGCTGGAGCTGCTGGACAACCGGTCAGTCTCCCTTTGGCTCGACACGCTGTGGGAACGGGGGCGCGAGGCGATGATCCGCGCAGCCCGCAACCCGGACGCGGCGATGGCAGGCAAGCTCGGCGAAGTGCTCCAGTCGATGGGGCACAGTCTCGAACAAGACGCGCGGCTCAAATCGGCGATCAACATGTTCGCCCGCCGCGCTGTGTCTGGCATGGCCGCCAGCTATGGCGGGTCGATCGTCAAGCTGGTCAGCGAGACCGTCCGCCGCTGGGATGCCCAGACGATCACCAACCGGCTCGAAACGACGGTCGGGCGCGACCTCCAATATATCCGCATCAACGGGACGCTGGTCGGTGGGTTGGTCGGGCTGGCGCTTCACGCCGTCGACGCCATCTGAGGACTTGCAACCGGCCGGCCAACCGGCTCCATTGATCGGCAATTCGATCAGGGGAGAATTCCATGCAGCTTGTCGCCCGCCTCACCGCCACTGCGGCGGCCCTCGCCCTCGCCGTGCCCGGCGCAGCGCAGCAGTCCGAACCGCTGACTGTGATTCATGCCGGCACGCTGATGGCCGAGCCCGGCAAGGCGCCAATGCGGAACGCCAGTGTGATCGTGCGCGGGCGGACGATCGAAGCGGTCCAGCCCGGTTTCGCCGAGGTCCCCGGCGCACGGGTCATCGACCTGCGTAGCGCGACTGTCATGCCGGGCCTGATCGACAGCCATGTGCACCTTCGCGGCCTCGACGACCGATTGCAGGCGCGGCTTCAAGAAAATTCGCTCGATAGCGAGGATAATGCCTATATCGCCTTGGCCAATGCCCGAAAGACGCTGCAGGCCGGCTTCACAACCGTCCGCGACCTTGGCGGCGATCCACGCCTGATCCTGTCGCTGCGCGACGCGATCAACAACGGCATGGTCGGCGGCCCGACGATTATCGCCGCAGGGCTCGGCGTGTCGGTCAGCGGCGGTCATGGCGACCCGCGCAATCTGCGTAATCGCGATTCCAGCCTGGCCGTCGCCAACCCTCGGAACGTTTGCAACGGCGCCGACGATTGCCGCCGCGCGGTCCGCGAACAGGTCGGCCACGGCGCTGACGTGATCAAGATCATGGCGACCGGCGGCGTCCTTTCGAACGTCCCCGGTGGCCTAAACCAGCAGATGATGGACGACGAGATCCGCGCCGCGGTCAGCACTGCCAAAAGCTTCGGTCGCAAGGTCGCGGCCCACGCCCATGGGGTCGACGGGATCAATGCCGCCCTGAGCGCCGGCGTAGACTCGATCGAGCATGGCACGTTTACCAACGCCGAAACCTTCCGCCTTTATGCGCAGACGGGCGCCTATTATGTCCCGACCCTCCTCGCCCCGGCGGCGGCGCTTGCTGACGGGCAGCGCGGCGCACTGACCCCCGCCCAATTTGAGAAAGCCCGGCTGGCCGCAGGCAATGCCGAGAAAAGTTTTGCGCAGGCGATCCGCAGCGGCGTCAAGATCGCCTTCGGCACCGACACCGGGGTCAGCCCGCACGGTCGAAACGCCGAGGAGTTTGCGCTGATGGTCAAGAACGGCATGGCCCCGGCGATCGCGATTCGATCGGCGACTGTCGATGCGGCAGAACTGCTGGGCGTGTCGTCGCGGGTCGGCACGATTGCTGCCGGCAAGGATGCCGACATCATTGCCGTCGACGGCGACCCGACGGCCAACATCCGGCTGCTCGAAAGCGTCGGCTTCGTGATGAAATCGGGCCGCGTGCACAAGCAAGGTGGCGCACGGCAGCTGACGATAGTCGACTAGGTCGCGCTGACGCGTTCGATCTTCGCGCCGACCGCGCTGAGCTTCTCCTCGAGCCGCTCATAGCCGCGGTCGAGATGATAGACGCGCAGCACCTCGGTCTCGCCTTCGGCGGCGAGGCCGGCCAGCACCAGGCTCATCGAGGCGCGCAAGTCCGTGGCCATTACCTGTGCCCCGGTCAGGCCAGCGACACCATGGACGATCGCTGAGCGGCCCCGCACATCGATGCTCGCGCCCATGCGGCGAAGCTCGGGTACGTGCATGTAGCGATTTTCGAAGATGGTTTCCTCAAGGAAGCTTTCGCCCTGCGCCAGGCACAGCATGGCCATGAACTGAGCCTGCATGTCGGTCGGGAAACCCGGATAGGGCGCAGTCGAGATCGCCAGCGGCCTGAGCGGCTTGTCGGCGGTAACCTTCATGCCGTTATGGGTCATTTCGATGACGAGTCCGGCTGCCGCCAGCGCGTTGGTGATCGCCAGCATGTCTGATGGCCTGGCGCCGACCAGCTCGATCGAACCGCCTGTGATCCCCGCAGCGCAGGCATAGCTTCCTGCTTCGATACGGTCGGGCATGACGGCATAGGTGCATCCATTCAGGCCCTCGACCCCGTCGATAGTCAGGTGCGACGAACCGATCCCTTCGATCTTGGCGCCCATCGCCACCAACAGGTTGCATAGGTCGACAATTTCCGGCTCTCGCGCAGCATTGAACAGCTGGCTGCTGCCGGTCGCCAGGACCGCGGCCATCACCGCATTTTCGGTCGCGCCGACGGAAACCACCGGGAAGCTGTAATCGCCGCCGGGAAGCCTGCCCTTGGGAGCGCTGGCTTTGACATAGCCGGCAGCCAACTCGATCTCCGCGCCCAGCGCCTTCAGCGCTTCGAGGTGAAGGTCGATCGGTCGGTCACCGATTGCGCAGCCGCCGGGCAGCGAAACGGTCGATTCCCCTGCCCGTGCGAGCATCGGCCCGAGCACCAGGATCGAGGCGCGCATCTTGCGGACCATGTCATAGGGCGCGACGGTCGAGGCGATCTCGTCCGCCTCCAGCGTCATTCGCCGGCCAATCTCGCCCTTTTTCAGCGCGGCGACCTTGGTCGAAGCGCCAAGCTCGTTCAGCAAATGCGAGAAATTGTCGACGTCGGCCAACCGCGGCAGGTTGGTCAGGGTCAGCTTTTCTTCGGTGAGCAGTGCGCAGGGAAGAAGCGTCAGCGCGCTGTTCTTCGCCCCGGAGATGGGGATTTTGCCTTCGAGGCGCTTTCCCCCGGTAATGCGAATGGAATCCATCGGCGGGCTTTAGCGCACCCGACGAGACTCACAAGATGTCAGGCTTTTTCGAGCGTGCACTGAAGCGGGTGCTGGTTCTCCCGCGCGAAGTCGATCACTTGGCTGACCTTGGTCTCGGCAACTTCATAGGTGAACACGCCGCATACGGCGACGCCCTGCTGATGGACCTGGAGCATGACCCGGGTCGCGTCTTCAAGATCCATCGAGAAATAGCGCTGCAGGACGAGTACGACGAATTCCATCGGCGTATAATCGTCGTTGAGCATCAGCACTTTATAATTGGAGGGCTTCTTCGTCCTGGGCCGGGTGCGCGTGACAACGCCGGTCTCGATATCGTCGAGGCCGTCGCCCTGCCCCGGTTCGTCGCCGGCCATGAGAATCGGTTGGTCTGTCATTGTCGCCCTAAAATATGGCAACGGCGCAACGCGCCGCAAGGAGGCTGGTGCCGCCTGTCCCGAAAAGAAAAGCGGCCGCCCCGCAGCCTGTAAGGCTGAGGGACGACCGCGAACAGGGTTGCCTTCACAAAGAGGGGGAGAGGTCAGGCAACCAGAGTGTTAACGCGCTCGGCGTTGAGGCTGGCGCGGGTCTGCAGCGGCTCGGCAGTTTCGCCGGCCAGCTTGACGACGCGCTCGGTCAGCTTCGAGCTTTCGGCGACGAAGCGGTCGAACGAGGCGCGGGCCAGTTCCGACTGGATCTGGAAGAATTCCGCCGGCGACTTGGCTTCCGCCAGCGTCTTCATCGCGTCCGACGCCTGCTCGACGCCCTCACGGCCCGACGCAATGACGTCCTGGCCAATGGCCTTGGCGCCGGTCGCAGCGATCTTGCCCGCTTCGACGAAAGCCTCGACGTTCGCCTTGGCGAGGTCGGTCATTTCTTCGGCGGCCTTCTGCGACTTGGCAACATAGGCCTGGCTGCGCTCGCCGGCGTCGGCGAACAGCGCCTGGACTTTTTCGGTGCCCGGAAGCTGGAAGCTGGTGAACAGCTGGTTGAAATCATAATTCATGGACTTGGTTCCTTCGATCTTGGTTGCACGGGCCACCGGAGCGGCCTTGCGGGCGCGCTTGACCTTCTTGGCCGCGCGCTTGTTGACTTGCTTGACGGCATCGACGCCCTTGGCCGTCGCCTTGGCAACCTTGGTTGCGGCCTTGGCGGCGGGCTTGAGGACTTTCGCCTGGACGGTCGGCTGGACCGCTGCGGCCTCCACCTTTACCGGCGTCGCCACTGCGGCAGTTGCCGTTTCCATCTTTTCTTGGACCTTGGTTTCGTCAGCCACGTCAAAACTCCTTTGCTGCAATGCACAATAGTGCACCGCACAAAGAAAATCAAGAGTTTTTGTGCGCTGCACAATCAGGGGTTGCCTGCTTGACGGCGCGTCAAGGCCGCGCCAACAGCACGCATGGCCGACCTGACCCGTTCTCAGCCCGCCCGCCGTCGCCGGGGCCTTCTCATCGTCCTGTCATCGCCCTCCGGCGCGGGAAAGTCGACGATCAGCCGGATGCTGCTCGATTCCGATCCCCATGTAACTATGTCGGTCAGCGCAACGACCCGGCCGATGCGGCCCGGCGAGGTTGAAGGTCGGGACTATCATTTCGTCGAGCCGGGCGAGTTCCAGCGAATGATCGCCGACGGCGAGTTCGCAGAATGGGCACCGGTGTTTGACCATCATTATGGATCGCCGCAGGCGCCGATCAAGGCGGCGTTGAAGGACGGCCGCGACGTGCTGTTCGATATCGACTGGCAAGGCACGCAGCAACTTCACGCGGCGATGGGTGAGGATCTGGTACGGGTATTCATTCTGCCCCCGTCGATGGGCGAGCTCGAACGGCGATTGCACGAACGGGGAACCGATAGCGACGCGGTGATCGCCGGACGGATGCAGCGCGCCGCGGCGGAGATCAGCCACTGGGCCGAATATGATTATGTCCTGGTCAACGAGGACATGGACTCATGTCTGGCCGAGGTACGATCGATCCTCGCTGCCGAACGGCTGAAGCGCTGGCGCCAGGCCCATCTGGTCAGCTTCGTGCGCGACCTCGTCGCCGGGTCACCGCAACAAATCTAGGAACCGGGCAGCGGCGAGGAAATCGCGCTGCCGCGCATCGAGTGAAGCCAGAGCTTCGCTATCCATGCCCCATTGTTCAAGTTGCCACTGATCATCGAGGCTAACCGCATCCCATGCCTCGGCGGCCGGCATCATCGCTTCGAGGACGGCCAGCGCGGCGACCAGCGAACCGCCGATCGTCACGAGCGGCGACAGCGCGGCCAGCCGAAACGGATCGAGCGACGCAACGGCATGGCCAAGCTTGTCGATCGTCTCCTTGGGCTGGGCGACATGCATCACCCCCTGCTGGCAGGCAAAGTCGACGTCATAGCGGCGTCGCGCCCAACCGAGCAGCGTGTCCCAGCTTTCGGCCTGCCGTTCGACCAGCGCCGCGGGACCCTCGGCGCGGTAGCAGAGAAGATCGCTTTCCGCGTAGCGGGCGAGGCCCCGCGCAAAGCTTTCACGATCGGGTGCGACCCGGTCGACCGCCGCATTGGCTAGGCCGGTCATCGGCATGGCGCGCGGATCGACGCAATCGCCGCAACCGTTCCATTCGGCGGCGATTGCCTCGGACAAGTCTCGCACGGGAACGGTGAGGTCGGCGCGGGCCGGGGTTTTCACTCTCCGGCCATCGAGCGAGATTCCAAAACCCGCGTTCGCCTCGACGACCTCCGCCGTCTTCCAGAAGCGCCTCACCGGTCTTCGCGCTCCCACATTTTCCGGAGCAGGCTGGGGACTATCAGCGCATCGATGAAGCCGACCGCGATCAGCACGCCGCCGATCAGCGGCCAGCCGCCTGGCCGGAGCAAGTCGGTAAGGGCGATCGCGACGCCGAGCAGCACAGTCAGGAGTCCGATTAGCCGAACCGCGCTGAACAGCTGGAACCTCTTGCGCCAGAGCGCTTCATTATTGTCGGTCACTTGCGCGGCCTCCTGCCGGTCTTGGCCGGTGCGGCCCCGCGCGACCGGCGTTCGCCCTTGCGGGCCTTGCGGGCCGACTTGGCGTGGGCCGCGGCGCGGCGGGCCTTGGCCTCAGGCGTGCGGGCCGGATCGGGCGTGTCTAGCGGTAGCATGTCGCCGGCCATGCGATCGAAGCCCAAGGCCTCAAGGCTCTCCGCGAAATGGCCCGGCAGGTCCGCTTGCTGGTCGATTGGCTTGCCGTCGAGCCCGTCGATCTTCAGCCGCCGTGCGTGGAGGTGCAGCTTGCGACTGATCCCGCCGGTCAGGAAGGCGTCGGCCCCGCCATATTTGGCGTCGCCGACAATCGGATGGCCAATCGCCGCCATATGCGCGCGAAGCTGATGCGTGCGGCCGGTGAGCGGTTGAAGCTCGACCCAGGCGGCGCGGTTACCGGCCCTGTCGATCAAGCGGTAGCGTGTTTTCGCGGGCAGGCCATTTTCCTCGTCGACCTGCATCTTCTCGCCGCCCGTGCCCGGCTGCTTGGCCAGGGGCGCGTCGATCGTCCCTTCCTCCAGCGATGGGACGCCGACGATGATCGCCCAATAGACTTTCCGCGCGGTGCGCCCGGCAAAAGCCTTGGAGAAATGGCCCGCGGCGCGCGCCGTCCGCGCCACCAACAGCACGCCCGACGTGTCCTTGTCGAGCCGGTGCACCAGCTTGGGCCGCTGTCCATCGTCGTCGGCCAGCCCGTCGAGCAGCCGGTCGAGATGCTGGTTGGTCTTGGTGCCGCCCTGGGTCGCCAGCCCCGGCGGCTTATTCAGCACGAAATAGTCACGGCCCCTGGCCATCACCATGTCGCGCACGAAAGACTGTTCATCCTCGGTGAGCGGCTCGACGATCCGCTTGGGCTTGGCGCCGGGCCCTTCCGCGGGCGCAGGCTCGGCCGGGGGGACGCGAAGCGTCTGGCCGGTCTCGAGCCGGTCCCCGGGCGTTGCGCGCTTGCCATCGAGGCGAAGTTGCCCGGTCCGCGCCCAGCGCGACACGAGATTGAAGCTGACGTCGGGCAAATGCCGCTTGAACCACCGGTCAAGACGGATGCCATCATCATCCTCACCGACGGTAAAAGTCCGGACATCGCCGCTGGATTGCGTAACCATGGCGGCGCCTTAGCGGTTCCGCTCGCTGTTCGCCATTGCCCAATAATCGAAGGCCTTGCGCTGAAGCCGGTCGATGAACCGGGTGGCCTCGGGTCCTTCCCACGGCCCGTCATAGCCATGGGCACTCCCGCCGCCCGCCACCCACCAGCCTTGGCCGGGCAAGCCATCGGACTGACGGACCACGAGGACGGCCAGCTCCGGTTCGCCATTGGCGGCGGCATCTTCGTCGACAGTGCCGAGCGTCTTGCACAATGCGCGCATCTTCGGCCGGGAAAAGCCATAGCCGAGATGTTCGAGCAGCTGGGAATAGGTAAGCGGATGGCCCGCGGCGGCCGCCGCGACAAGATGCGCGCGCACGCCCCGCCAGTCGCCGAGGCTCATCCCGCGGGCTGGTCGGCGACCGGGGTCAGTTCGAAAACATCAAGCCGCGCGCCATTTTGCGGATAGGGAATGACCAGCCGCCACTTGAACGGCGCGAACCGCTCGAAAATGCCGGCCATGTCGCGCTTGGGATCGTCGCCATAGGCGCGCGCTTCCTCCTCGTTCCCCAGCGCAAGCGTGCCGAGGAAGATCAGCCGGGTCGGCAGATCGTCTTCCCAAAGCCGCCCGGCCGGGCGCTGGCTTCCCGTCTGTTTGACAATGGTGAACAGGTCGCCTTCGACCTGGACGTAACAGAAGAATGGCTTGAACTTCTGAAAGGCGGGCCCGCGCGAACCTTCCTTCCCCAGGCGCACCAGCCGACAGCTATAACTTCCAGGTGTCGGCGCCGGCCGAGCCAGCCCCGCGTCGGGGTCGAGCAGCTTGCCCTCGGCCCTGATTTCATTCGCGGCCCCGCTGGCGCGCGCCTCCGCGAGGCCACTCGACCAGCCCGTCGCGACCCTGCGGATTCGCGCCAAGTCGGCTTCACTCGCGACCGCTTCCCAGACATCGCTCTTCATTTTGGGAGCGATGCTGACCGTCGGCCCAGGCTTGGGCCCCGACGGAAGATTGCATCCGGCAGCCCCAAGAATGGACATGAGCGTCAGGCATCGGACGACTTGCAATCCGCGACTCCTTTGATTTCCCCGACCCGTTCCCAAGGTGTCAAAGCCCCGCAACGCTTTCAACCTCGGGTTCGTTGCGATCATCGATTGACTGCGCGCCAAGGGACATTACCGGCACGGGATGAGCCCCGAACATTCCGCCCCAAAGCCGTCCGACTCCGACCGCAGGACTCGCGCCGGCCTGATCTATGGCCTGGCAGCCTACGGCTTGTGGGGCATTATGCCCATCTATTTCAAATGGCTCCAGGCAGTGCCGGCGATCGATATCGTCGCGCACAGGATCATCTGGTCGCTGCTGGTGCTGGGACTGCTCGCATGGATCGGGAAGGCCTTCACCCAGATTCGCTCGGCGATCGCGCACCGCAAGACTCTGGCCTTGTTGCTGCTGACGTCGGTGCTTATCGGCATCAACTGGTTGCTCTACGTCTACGCGATCAACAGTGGCCACATCCTCGCCGGCAGCCTCGGCTATTATCTCAACCCCCTCGCCAACATCCTGCTGGGGCGGTTCATCCTCAAGGAACGGCTGACCAAGGTCCAGTGGGCGGCGGTGGCGATTGCCGGGGTAGGCATCGCGGTTCTGGCCGCAGGCGCGCTTGGCACCTTGTGGATCAGCCTGACGCTTTGCTTCAGCTTCGCGACCTACGGCCTGCTTCGGAAGATCGCCCATGTGGAATCACTGCCCGGACTGGCGATCGAGACCGCGATCCTCTTCCCGCTGGCGCTGGGCTGGCTGTTGATGGGTGGTGCCGAAAGCCGACCGATGTTCGGCACATCCGGCACCGAAACCGGGCTGCTGATGGCTGCGGGAGTGGTATCGACCGTACCCCTGCTCTGCTTCACCGCCGCCGCGCGCCGACTGCGCTATGCGACTGTCGGCATGCTCCAGTTCATCGCCCCGACGCTGCAATTCCTGCTGGCGGTCGCGGTTTTCCACGAACCCTTCACAACAGCGCACGGCATTGCCTTCGGCTGCATCTGGATTGCCCTTATCCTCTATGTCGGGGCGATGGCCCGGGGCCGCCGGCGTCCACTTGCAGTCCAGGACAGTTAGGCGCAGTCTCGCGCGATGCTGAACCTTGTCTCGTTGATAATCGGGGTCGTCGCGCTGCTTTGCGCAGCGATTGCCTTTCTTCCCCTGCTCGGCTGGGCCAACTGGCTGATTATCCCGCTAGCCGTGGTCGGCGCCGGCATCGGCCAGGTGTCCGGCAGCCGCACTGGCCGTAACCTCAACCTGTTCGTGGTCGTGGTCGGTATCGTCAGGCTGATGATCGGCGGCGGCATCATCTGACGCGCGATCCCGCAACGTCACCTCAACCGAATGAAGAACTGACCGCCTAGCGCGTGCGGACATAGCGGCCTGGCGCATCCTCGATCGCCTTGCGTTTGCCATCGCCCGGGATGCGCGCGCCTTCCGCCTTTACGGTTTTTCCGTCGAGGCCATTGAGCCACTCGATCCAGTCAGGCCACCAGCTTCCCTTATGCTCGGTTGCACCGGCGACGAATTCGTCGAGCGACGCCGGCGCGCCGTTATTGGTCCAATATTGATATTTATTCGCGGCCGGCGGGTTCACGACCCCGGCGATATGGCCCGACCCCGCAAGCACGAAGCGGGTCGGACCCTTGAGCGTGCGAGTCAGCTTCCACACGCTTCCCGCAGGCGCGATATGATCCTCACGTCCCGCCTGGACATAGGCCGGGGTCTCGATCCGGCCGAGATCGATCGGGACGCCGCGAATGGAAATCGCGCCGGGTTTCACCAGCAGGTTCTGGCGATATAGCCGGTCGAGATAGTCGCGGTGCCATTCGCCCGGCAGATTGGTCACGTCGCCGTTCCAGTGCAGCAGGTCGAACGGCGGCGGGTCGTTCCCCATCAGGTAATTATTGACGACATAGTTCCAGATGAGATCGCGTCCCCTAAGCAGGTTGAAGGTCGCGGCCATCACCCGGCCGTCGAGAACCCCATCCTCCGCGGTAAGCTGCTTTAGGGTCGCCATCGTCTCGTCACCGACGAAAAGCTTCAGGTCGCCAGGGTCCTCGAAATCGACCTGGGCGGTGAAGAAGGTCGCGCTGGCAACCTTGTCCGCTTCGCCTTTCGCCGCCAGCCAGGCAAGCGTTGCCGCAAGCGTGGTCCCGGCAACGCAATAGCCGATGGCATGGACCGACGGCACGTCGAGCAGGTCGCGGATCACGTCGATCGCCTCTGCCTGGGCGGCGGCATAATCGTCCATGGCGATGTCGCGGATGCTCTCGTCGGCTGACTTCCAGCTGACCATGAACAGGCTCACGCCCTGGTCGATGGTCCATTTGACGAAGCTTTTTTCAGGGGTGAGGTCGAGGATGTAGAAGCGGTTGATCCACGGCGGGAAAATGACGAGCGGGGTGCCCAGCACTTCCGGCGTCGACGGCGCATAGTGGATCAGCTGGAACAGTGGCGTTTCATAGACGACCTTGCCCGGGGTCACCGCCAGGTTACGGCCGAGTTCGAACGCGCCGTCGGGGCTTTGCGTGACCTGCCCACGTTGAATGTCGGTCAGCATGTTGCGCAATCCCGCGAGCAGGTTCTCGCCGCGGGTATCGAGCGTACGCTTCATGACCTCGGGATTGGTAGCGAGGAAGTTGGCCGGGCTCATGGCATCGACGAAACCGCGCGTCGCGAAGCGCAGCCGGTCCCGCGCCTTGTCGTCGATCCCCTCAATTTCCTCGACGGTTCCCAGCAATTTGTCGGAAATGGCGAGATAGCTTTGGCGGACGGTGTCGAACAGCGGGTTTTCGCGCCATTCCGGCGATCCGAAGCGGCGGTCCCGCGCTTCACCCGCTGACGCATATTGGCCAAGCATCTGGCTCCAGCCTTCCAGCCCCTTAGACCAGGCCTCGGCGCCGGCGCTCATCCACTGCATCGGGTCGGAAGCGTCGACCGGGGGCTGCGCCAGACCCAGCCCCGGCATTTGCCTGGCCTTTCCAAGACTGTCGGCCCAGGCTTCGAGCAGCATCTGGTTGGCGCGGGCCATAACCAGCGCCCAATGCTGCCAATCCTCCGGCCCGGTCATCGTTGTCGTTTCGTCGCTCATCGGTCCATCATACGCGTCATTGTTGCCGGAACGAAGCAAATGGATTGCGAAGCTCCGCGGTTCCCCGCAATGACGGCCGATGACTTCGCCTCCGCTCCTCCCCGACGCGCTGGTCCTGCTGGACTATGTCGGCATCGCCGTGTTCGCCGTTTCGGGAGCGCTGCTCGCGGCCGAAAAAAAACAGACACTGGTGACTTTCATCTTCTTTGCGGTCGTTACCGGGGTCGGCGGCGGGACGATGCGCGACCTGCTGATCGGCGCGCCGGTGTTCTGGATGAACACCAATGCAACGTTGCTGATCTGCATCGGCGCGGCGCTCGGCGTCTGGTTTCTGTCGCGCGAGGCGATCGCCGAGCGGGCGCTGCTGTGGTTCGACGCGGTCGGGCTTGCTGCCTATGCGACTTATGGCGCGGCCAAGGCGCTGCGTTACGGGGTTGCCCCGGTCCCGGCCTTTGCCATGGGAGTGATGACCGCGTGCCTCGGCGGCATCATTCGCGACGTGTTTGCGAATGAACCTTCGATCCTGATGCGGCCCGAACTTTATGTTACCGCTGCTGCGCTGGCGTCTGGGCTGTTTGTGGTCGTCGCGCTGGCCGGTGTGCCGCTGACGCTGGCCGCGCTGGTCGCGGGTCTCGCCGGCTTTTCGCTCAGGGCGGCGGCGATCGCTCGCGGGCTGTCGCTGCCAGCCTACCGGGGCTAGGGAACCGGCAACATTCGCGTCTCGTTGGAAAAGCAAGGAGAAGCCGATCAGCACGACCGACCAAGCCGAGGAAGCCCGGCAGCGCACCAAATTCGCCGAGGATCGGACGCTGATGGCGGTCGAACGTACGATGGCCAGTTGGACCTCCGCATCCTTTGCGGCGATCGGGGTCGGCCTTGGCCTCAGGGCGCTGTTTGCTCGGATCGAGCCAGCCTGGATCCCGCGCGGGATCGCCTCGCTGTTCCTCCTGCTTGCAATCGTCATGATCCTGAGCGCGAGGCGGAGGATGTGCATGGCCATCGAAAGGCTTTCGAGCCATGAGGTTACTCCACCCTCGCGCGCAGGCATGAGCCGGTCGGCCTATGGGGTTGCCGGCGCGGCAATGCTACTGATCGTGGCGATATGGCTTCTCTACGACTAGCGGTCTTGCCGCGACGCAGCGTCGCCGTCATGACCCCGCAATGACCGACGACTTCTACCGAATCCGCCGCCTGCCGCCCTATGTCTTTGCCGAGGTCAATGCGATGAAGGCCGCTGCGCGGGCGCGGGGCGAGGACATTGTCGACCTGGGAATGGGCAATCCCGACGGCGCGCCGCCCAAACATGTCATCGACAAGCTGGCGGAAGTGGCGGCCAAGCCGACCGCTCACCGCTATTCGGCGTCCAAAGGCATTGCCGGCCTGAGAAAGGCACAGGCCGGCTATTATGCGCGGCGGTTCAACGTCGAACTCGATCCTGACAGCGAAGTGATCGTCACGCTGGGATCGAAGGAAGGACTTGCAAATCTTGCCCAGGCGATCACCGCGCCGGGCGACGTCGTGCTGACCCCCAACCCCAGCTACCCGATCCACCATTTCGGCTTCATCATCGCAGGCGCCGCGATCCGCTCGATCCCCGCTGTTCCCGGTCCCGACTTCTTCGACCGGCTCGAAAAGGCGATGCGCTACACGGTCCCGCGGCCGAAGGTGCTGGTGATCGGCTATCCCTCCAATCCGACCGCGCAGACCGTCGACCTGGCTTTCTATGAAAAGCTGGTGGCCTTTGCGCGCGAAGCCGGACTGATTGTCATTTCCGATCTCGCCTATGCTGAGATCTACTTCGGCGAGACGCCGACGCCGTCGATCCTGCAGGTCGAGGGCGCGAAGGAGGTCGCGGTCGAATTCACCTCCATGTCCAAAACCTATTCGATGGCTGGCTGGCGGATGGGCTTCGCGGTCGGCAATGCCCGGCTGATCGGAGCGCTGACCCGGGTCAAAAGCTATCTCGACTATGGCGCCTTCACCCCGATCCAGGCGGCGGCCTGCGCCGCGCTCAACGGCCCGCAGGATATCGTCGACTTCAACCGCGCGCTCTACAAGGCGCGCCGCGACGTCATGGTTGAAAGCTTCGGCCGCGCCGGCTGGACCATCCCCGTCCCGGAGGCGAGCATGTTCGCCTGGGCGCCGATCCCCGAAGCCTTCAAGCATCTCGGCAGCATGGAATTTGCCAAGCTTCTGCTGACCGAGGCCCATGTCGCGGTCGCCCCCGGTGTCGGCTTCGGCGAGGAAGGCGAGGGTTTCGTCCGCCTGGCCCTGGTCGAAAATGAGCAGCGGCTGAGGCAGGCCGCGCGCGGCATCAAGAAAATTCTGAGACGGGCTTGAGCGGCGACACTGCACCTGGGTCATCGTCCCGTATCTAGGATCATGCCATGAACCGCCTCGCCCTGCTCCTCCCGCTAGCGCTCAGCGCCTGTCTTGGTCCTACCGCTGCGGTCGATCCGGCCAGAGAGGTCCGGCCGGTCACGGTTCAAGACCGGCTTCAGGGGCGATGGGCGATTGTCGCGGTGGACGGGCGTCCCTCCGGCGGTCTGTCGCTGACGCTCGGGGCGCAGGGCCTGGCGACAGCGGCCGGTTCGGGGCCCGGGACCGCCAGCGCATCTCCGCAACCACCCAGTAGCGCCTACCTCGGCTGCAACGAGTTGCGCATTGGAGGGTGGGCCCGCAACGGCGACAAGCTGACGCTGGGGACCGACCATGCCACAATAACCGAGCGCGGCTGCGACCCCGCGACCATGGCGCTTGAAGAGCGGGCCCATGCGATCTTGCGTAAGACGCTAACCATGGAGCTGACCCCGCCTGACCGATTGCGGCTGATCAACGAGGTCGGGACCCTGGACCTCGTCCGCTCGCGACGCCCCTAGCGCGCATTCGGGGCCTCGGGCCGCGACAGATAGGTTGAGGGACGCTTCTGCGCCATCATCGGGAAGCTCTGGCCGCCATGATAGGTCACAATCCCGCACATCCGGTCGCCCTTGGGCGACAACGTGCCGTCAAACAGGACATCGCCTTCGCGCGATGCGACGACCATGTGGATCTTGTCGCCGGCCAGGTCGATGCGGCGCAGGACCACCGGCGCGGTCCTTACGGGCGTCAATGACCCTCCATAACCGCCATCGACCAGTCCAATCGACAAAAGTCCGAAGCTCGGAGTTCCCCCAACGTCCATTAGAAAGTCCCAATTGCCATGCAGGTTCGGCGGCTCCGATCTGGCGGGCGCGGGTCCATTGTCACAATTTACGGCAATGGACGTCGCCGAATGCACGGGGGTCGCGGCGGCCGCAGAGGCGGCGGCGAGCGCAAGCATCATCATTTTCATCGTCATTCTCCGGATCTGGGTGGGACAGGAAGCGCGAATTGCGCCAGGTCGCCGCGCCATCGACCTACGCGCTGACATCGACAATCCGGATTTTCGCCAATAGCGTCCACTTTTTCGCGAATGTGGAATGCATGCAGTTCACGCGGCGCCAACGGCTTTTAAAGGGGGAATGGCGACCTTTGCTGGTTGCTGGCGCGGTTGGCCTGCTATTGGGTTTCGCGGGGCCATTCGGCTCTTACCCGGCATTCCCTACCGCAATCCGCTACGCGTTCTGGCTTGGCCTGACGGTCGCCGGGGTTGCGGCGGTCATCGCCGCCGACGCGATCATGCCGCGGACACGCCTTCCCGCAGGACTGATGCGGATCGGCGGCGTTGCAGTGCTGTCCGCCCTGCCGATGACCTTCGTCGTGGCCTGGACATTTTCACAGGTGCAGCCGGGCCGCGTGTTCGGGCTCCAGCAGCTCCCTGCCCTGTTCATGGCGGTTGCCGCGGTCCAGTTGCTGATCAGCTATGCGATCTCCATCACTGCACCGCCGGAAATTCGGGCGCCGGTACCGGACCCAAGCGACGATACCGCCGCGCCAGCCTTCCCGCCAGCGCTGCTCAGCCGACTTCCGCGAGAAGTCGGCAGCGCCATCATCGCCTTGGAAACCGACGATCATTATCTTCGCGTTCATGCTGCTGGCGACAGCGCCCTTGTCCTGATGCGGATGGCCGACGCAGTCGCCATGATCGATCCCCGGCTCGGTACGCAGATCCACCGCCGATGGTGGGTCGCGCGGGCCGCGGTGACCGGCATGAGAACCGAGGGCCAGAGGCTCTTCCTGTGTCTTGCCGACGAAAGGCTGGTTCCTGTCGGAAGGACATTCGTACCGGCGGTACGGGCGGCCTTTGGCAAAGCTTCATCGCCTTACGGTTGATGCGGTTATCGACACGCCGGTTACCGCGCGCGGTCGGGCGTTGTCCGGGGTTAACCTGAACTGCTTGTGCGTCGTTCGACGGTGAGGCAGGGATTGCTCCTCTTTTCAGCGGGGGCGGGCATGCGTAGAATCCTGATGGCGTTGGCGGCAGGTGCCGCGCTCGCGCTCGCATCCTGTTCAACGACCCCCTCGACGACACCTGTTCCGCAGGTCGCGTCTCCCCGCTTCATTCCGCCGCACACCAATTATCGCTGGACCAACGGCTTTTCGGCTTCGGGATTCGAAGCGATGCACAAGATGATCGGCCGGACCGCACTGCGTCCCGGCGAGTTTCATTGGGCCACGAATATCCCAGCCGAGGGCGAGGTGGCGATCACCGTCGATATCGCCAACCAGATCGCATTTATCTTTAAGGGTTCGCAGCTGATCGCGGTCACCAATGTGTCGACCGGGAAAAAGGGTCACCCCACGCCGCTGGGATTCTGGACGATCAACTTCAAGCGCCAGAAATATTTCAGCCGCAAATATGACAATGCACCAATGCCTTACATGCAGAACATCGACGACAAGGGCATTGCCTTCCACGGCGGCGCGACGCCCGGTTACCCCGCCAGCCATGGCTGCATCCGTCTGCCGATGGCCTTTGCCAAGCAATTGTTCGCGCTGACCAAGGTTGGCAATAAGGTGGTCATCGAGGGCTGACCCAGCGCCGCTGTTCGGGCATAGGCGAGCGATGGCCCAGCCCCCCCTTATTCCGCCGACACCCGAGCTCACCCAGCTTGCACAGATCATCCAGCTGGCGGTCGCGCCGGTGTTCCTCCTCGCAGGGCTCGGCGCCTTCCTCAACGTCTGCGCCGGCCGGCTTGCCCGGATCGTCGACCGGGCCCGCAAGTTGGAGCCGCGCATCCTCCAGAGCCGGGGCGAGGAACATGACCGGCTAATCCGCGAAGTGCGGGCGCTCGACCGGCGTATCGCCGTCGTCAACACCGCCATTTTCGCGTCGGTCCTGGCCGCGGTGCTGATCTCGCTGGTGGTCATCCTGCTGTTCGGCGCGTTCCTGAGCGGCTACAAGTTCGGCACCGCGGTGGCGTTGCTGTTCATTGCCGCGATGGTGGCGACCGGTGCAAGCTTTGCGATCTTCCTCTACGAAACGCGGCTGGCAACCCGGAGCGTCAAGATCGGGAATCACATCCTGGAGCATGAGGCCGAAGCCGAGTAGCGCCGGTTGCGCGCCGCCCCGCACATGCCTATCGGCGGGGCGAACCTATCCATCCGGAGTCCCCATGGTCAGCGCCAGCCAAGTCCTTGATCGCGTCCTCGTCCTTGAAATGGTCCGGGTGACCGAGGCGGCGGCGATCGCCGCCTCACGCTGGATCGGGCGGGGCGACAATGATGCCGCGGACGCCGCGGCGGTCGAAGCAATGCGCGCCGCGCTCAACCAGCTGCCGATGGACGGCACCGTGGTGATCGGCGAGGGAGAGCGCGACGAAGCGCCGATGCTGTTCATCGGCGAAAAGGTCGGCACCGAGCAGGAACAAGGCCCGTCGATCGACATCGCGCTTGATCCGCTGGAAGGCACGACCATCACCGCCAATGCCGGACCGAACGCGCTAGCGGTACTGGCGATCGCCGAGCAGGGCGGCCTGCTTAACGCTCCCGACGTCTATATGGACAAGATCGCTATCGGCCCCGGCTATCCGCAGGGGACGATCGACCTTGGCCGTTCGGTGGCTGACAACGTCCGGGCCCTCGCCAAGGCCAAGGGAGTCGACACGCGCGAAATCGTCGCCTGCGTGCTCGATCGGCCGCGCCATTCGGCGATAATCGCCGAACTTCGCGCGCTCGGTTGCGGGATCAAGCTGATTCCCGACGGGGATGTCGCCGGGGTCATCGCGACGACCGATCCCGATACCAGCGTCGATATCTACCTAGGCACTGGCGGTGCGCCCGAGGGTGTGCTCGCAGCGGCCGCGCTGCGCTGCGTCGGGGGGCAGATGCAGGGCCGGCTGCTGTTCCGGAACGACGATGAACGGGGCCGCGCAAAGCGGTGGGGAATCGATGACCTCGACCGCATCTATGCCCTTGAAGACATGGCCAAGGGCGATTGCATCTTCGCCGCGACCGGCGTCACCGACGGTTCGCTGCTCGATGGCGTCAAGCGCCGCAAGGGCGGTTGCACCACCACCGAAAGCATTGTCATGCGCGCAAGCACCGGCACCGTCAGGCGGGTGACGACCGAATATCACAAGCCCTTCTAAAAACCTTGTGAGCCATCGGGCGCGCTCTATTGTCGGCGCATGACAGCAACCGCCATCCCGGCCGACATCCAGCGGGTCGAGCCCGCCTATAAACATGCGCTCCGCGCGCAGGCCGCGGCGTTCTGGGTGCCGCTGTTCATCGCTGCGCTCGTGATCAACGGCCTGTTCCTGTCGCAGACCCCTGTCGCCGATGTGCTGCCGGCGGTCCTCGGTTTGATCGGCCTCAGCGCGATCACCGTTGCGCCCGAGCGGATCTATCGCCGGCTTGGCTACGCGATCGACGCCCGATTGTTGCGCACGGTTCGCGGCTGGCTGTTCCACGTCGATACCGTCGTTCCGTTCGTCCGCGTCCAGCATATCGACGTGACTCGCGGGCCGTTCGACAAGCTCTTCGGCACCGCGACGCTCGTCATTCACACCGCCGGCACCCACAATAGCGTCGTCAGCCTACCCGGCCTCGCCCCGGAGCGCGCGGCCGCCATCCGCGACGCGATCCGATCCGAGATTCGCGCGGACGCCGAATGAACGACGCGGCCGCACCGTCCGCTACCGCCGAGTTGGGACCGCCCGAGCGGCTCCACCCGCTCTACCTCATCACCGGCATCCCGCAGATCGTCAAAGGTGCCTGGGGCCTGCTCGCTGGTGGCGCCCTGTTGGCTTCCCAGGGGCGCTGGTGGATTGCGGCGCTGCTTGTCGTGGGTTCGGTCACCTTCTCCTTTCTCTCGCTTCTGATCCGCTGGTTGAAACTCGAATATCGCGTAGGCACCCACGAGCTGCGCATCGATAGCGGCTGGCTTAGCCGCACGAGTCGGGCCATCCCCTTCGACCGCGTGACCGATGTCGATTTCGAACAGGGACCACTTCACCGGCTGCTTGGGCTGGTCAGGGTCAAGCTGGAAACGGGCGCATCGGCCGGCGGCAAGGAAGAGGATGGAGTCCTCCATACCATCTCGCTCGACCGCGCAGAGGCGCTGCGCGCACACATCCGGGCACGCAAGGGCATGCCAGTCACGGCTACCGGCGACGCGGAGGTGATCGACGAGGCCGCGCCGATCTTCGCCATGGGCAAAAGGCGCGTGGCGACCGCCGGACTGTTCAACTTCTCGCTGGCGGTGATCGCCGGCCTGTTCGGCTTCACTCAGACGCTGGGCGAGGCGGTCGGGTTCGATCCGTTCCGGCGCAGCTTCTGGACTTCGCTGCTCGACCGCGCCGACCCCGTCCGCGACCTGGTCGTCGCCCACCAGATAGGCGCAGCGGTTGCCGGCTCGTTGCTGCTCATCCTGCTAGGCGTGGGCACGGGACTGGTTCGAACGGTGCTTCGCGAGCATGGCTTTCGGCTTGACCGGACGGAAGTCGGCTTCCGCCGCCGCCGCGGCCTGGTTACCCTGACCGACGTGTCGATCCCGGCCCGCCGGGTTCAGGCCGCGATCCTTGCCAGCGGCCCGGTCCGGCGCCACTTCGGCTGGTGGGTACTCAAGCTCCAAAGCCTTGCCCGCGACGGCGCTAGGGGCGACCATGTTGTCGCTCCGCTAGTGCGGGAGGAGGAAGCGGGCGCGATCCTCTATTCGATCGAATGGCCGGTGGCGCCGAGGACGGAACAATGGCGGAAAATTTCCTACGCCTTCGTCACTTCCTTCGTGATCATCCTGCTGCCTGCCGCACTGATCGCACTCGGCACCATCAGCCTGCTTGGCCCCATCGCCCTGTTGTGGCTGGCCGGCGGCGCGCTTGCCGTTCTTGTCCGGCGGCTCGACTGGAAACTCACCCGCTTCGCCCTCGACCATGACATGCTGTTCATCGCCACCGGTTGGTGGCGGCACCGCCGGTCGATCGTGCCGCGCGGCAAGATCCAGAGCGTCGACCTGACCGAAAGCTGGTGGAGCCGGGCATTCGGCATCTGCACGCTGCGGTTGGGAGTTGCCGGGGGCGGCGGCTTTTCCGATCATCACGTCCCTGCCCTGACGCGCAGCGAGGCCGAGGCTCTGCGCGCGGAGTTGCTGGCATGAACGAATTCGTCTGCGGGGTGGAACGAAGCATCGGTGGACAGCCATGGCGCTGGCGCAGGCCCGGCGGTGACGAGCTGGGCCTCGATCTCACCGACCAATTGCTCATGGCGCGCGGCATTGCCGATCATGAACTGGCCCGTCATCGCGCGCCGACCATTCGCGACTTCCTTCCCGATCCGTCGGTTTTCGCCGACATGGACAAGGCCGCAGCGCGCGTCGCGGACGCGGTCGAGACCGGCGAAACCATCGCCATTTTCGGCGACTATGACGTCGACGGCGCGACCTCGGCGGCATTGCTGACCCTGACGCTGCGGCGGCTGGGGATCGAGCCGATGGTCTATATCCCCGACCGGTTGATGGAAGGCTATGGCCCGTCCGGCGCAGCACTGGTCGAATTGAAGCGACGCGGCGCGAGCCTGGCCATCACCGTCGATTGCGGAGCGCAGGCGTTCGAAGCCCTCGACGAAGCCGCGGCCGCTGGCCTCGACGTCATTATCTGCGATCACCACCAATGCGCATCGCGGCTGCCGACTGCGCAGGCGGTCATCAACCCGAACCGGCTAGATGAGAGCGAAACGGGGGCCGCGCATGGCCATCTTGCCGCGGTCGGCATGGCCTTCCTGCTCGGCGTTGCGCTGCTTCGCGAGCTACGGCGGCGGGGACGGTTCACCGAGGCGCCGGAACCGAAGATCATCGACCTGCTCGATATTGTCGCGCTCGGCACGGTGGCCGATGTCGCCCGGCTGAAAACGCTCAACCGGGCCTTCGTCACGCAGGGGCTGAAGGTAATGGCGGAACGGCGCAACATCGGTCTTGCTGCCTTGGCCGATGCGGCGCGGCTGATGAAGCCGCCGACCTGCCGCGACCTCGGCTTTGCGCTGGGCCCGCGGATCAATGCCGGCGGCAGGGTTGGGAAGTCCGACCTTGGTGTTCGCCTGCTCACCACCACCGACGAGGAGGAAGCGCGCGAAATAGCCGCTGAGCTCGACCGGTTGAACGAGGAGCGGCGGGCAATCGAGATGCTGGTCAGCGAACAGGCAAACGCCGCGGCGGAGGCCCAGGCCGATGCGCCGCTAGTGCTGGTCTCGGGTCGTGGCTGGCACCCCGGGGTCATCGGCATCGTTGCCAGCAGGATCAAGGAACGATTCGGACGCCCGGCGATCGTCATCGCCGAAGAGGAAGACGGCACCGGCAAGGGATCGGGCCGGTCGATTTCGGGTGTCGACCTCGGCTCCGCAGTGCTTGCGGCCAAAGACGAGGGGCTACTCCTGGCCGGCGGGGGCCATGCCATGGCCGCCGGCCTTACCGTCGCGCCGGGCGGGATCGAAGCGCTTCGCGCTTACCTCGGCGAGCGCATCGCCGCCGATGTCGAAATAGCTCGGGGGAGCCGGTCGTTGCTGCTGGACGCGCTGCTTGCCCCGGGCGGCGTGGTCGGGGGCCTGTGCGACGCCCTTGATGCCGCGGGACCTTATGGCGCGGGATGGCCAGCACCCCGGATCGCGGTCGGCCCTGTACGACTGATTCGGCCGGGAATCGTCGGAAACGGCCATGTTCGGGCGATCGCCAGCGGCGACGATGGGCGATCGTTCAAGCTGATCGCCTTCCGCGCTTCCGACAGCTCGTTGGGTCAAGCGCTGCTTTCGTCTGCCGCGGACAGCCGCTGGTGGCTGGCCGGGACGATCAAACGCGATGAATGGAATGGCGGGAATGCCGCGGAAATGCACTTGGAGGACGCCGCGCCCGCTTGACCCAAGGCCAAGCATCCCCTAGTCGCGCCCGCACCACGCTTCGTGGCCCCTTCGTCTAGCGGTTAGGACGCGGCCCTTTCACGGCTGAAACACGGGTTCGATTCCCGTAGGGGTCACCATCACCTTCGCGTGATGCACATTCCCAGCTGCAACTTAACTTGTTGCCAAGCCGCCACAATTTTCCGGATTCCATGCGGCCCGCTTGCATTCGGGACAAGGCCACTTACGACTCCTGTCCGTCTGACGCGCCGTCCCGGCGTGCGGGATGGGGATGATCTTTGCGTCTGTTCACTCGGGGTCTTTCCGCGATTATTGTAACGCTAGCCCTGCTGATCGCGGGACTTGCGACGCTGCCTGGCGCCGCCTTCGCGCAGCCGGTGCCGTCGGTTCTCGAAGAAGTGAAGCTGGTCACCGAGGATGAGCAGCAGGCCGCCTTTCTGCTCCGCTTTTCCCCGCGCGAACCGCAGGTCGCCCCGCTCAACACCAACCCGAGCCGCCCGGCGCTGCTAATGCGGGCCACGCTCCGGGCGCCGCGAATTGCCGAGCGCACCCGCCACCGCGCCTTGGTCCGTTCGGTGCAGTTCGACATCGGCGACGGCAATCTGCTGATGCGCTTCGACACGGCTGCGCCTGCCCGGGTCAGCACCGAGGCGGTCGGCGCAATGTCGATCAAGGTCACCGTTCAGCGCGTCAGCGAGGCGGAGGCGGCCGGCGCCCGTCCGATCGGTTCCAACCAGGAACAGGTGGTCCCCGCGAGCGACTTGGCCCTTGCCTCCAACCTCTACAATCCGGGCGACAGTTATGAGTTGATCTTCCTCAAATATGCCGATGTCAGTGAAGTGATCGGCCTGCTGGTCGAAGGCGTCACTATCGAGCCGAACAATGTCTTTATCCGGCGCGAACCGGGATTTGGGTCGCCCGGCGCCAACAACCAGAATAATTATGTCAATGTGCAGAACCAGCCGGCGCAGGAAGTTCGTCCGCTAGGGCAGTCCTTCCCCGGCACCGGCCTTGCCATCGACAGGCGCCTTAACGCCATTTGGGCAACCGGATCGCCGGAACGGATCGCGCAGGTAAAAGGCCAGATTGCGCTGATCGACGTTCCGGTCGACAGCGTCATCCTTGAAACCCAGTTCGTCGAACTGACCGAACAGGGCGCCCGAAACCTTGGCATCGACCTTAACAACAGCGCAGGCCAGATCGCCGTCGGCACCATCACCACGGGCGCCGAGCTGCCGTTCGGGATCGACCCTAACCGGCGGTTGCCGTCGGGGCGGCTGCAGGCAGCGATCTATGCGCAGATCCAAAAGGGCGAGGGGCGAATCGTGTCGCGGCCGCGGATCGCCGCGCAGAGCGGGTCGACGGCCAAGATCATCACCGGCGACGCGCTGCCGATCCTGACCTCCATTGCGCTTTCCGGCGTCAATGCGGTGTCGCAGCAGGTGCAATATGTGAATGTCGGGGTCACGCTGCAGATCGCGCCGCGGGTCAGCTCGGACGGCTTTGTCACGTCGCAGATCTATGGGGTCGTTTCGTCGGTCACCGGTTTCAGCCAGGGCTATCCGACGATCAGCCAGCGTGAGGCCGAAACCTCGGCTTCGGTCCGCGATGGCGAAACCTTCGTGATCGGTGGGCTGACCCAGGAGAACAACCTCACGACCAAGTCGAAGATACCGCTGCTTGGCGACATTCCGCTGGTGGGACAAGCCTTCCGCGTCGACAAGTCGACCCGCGCCAAGACCGAACTTTATATCGTTATCACGCCGCGGATCGTTCGGCACCGCAGGTTCGAGCCCGCGTCCGACCAAGGTGCGCCAATCACGGACGGCGCCCCGCTCCCTCAATCACCGGCGGAATAAAAGCCCGATCCGCAGTTTGTCGAATGTCCCGTCATGGGCCATCGAACCGGGCTGGATTGTGGTCTTTTCGGCACAGGCGCGGACCAATCGATATCCGCGGCCGCAACCCGCTCGACACAAACGAAAAAGCACCCTTCACTCGAGAAATCGGCCGCGGGTTCACGACGGCCGTTTCAACACAGGGAAGAGGGGTTTTCCATGAAGTTGCGCGTCATGTCACTGATCGCGGCTCTGCCGCTCGTTGCCTTGGCCGTTCCGGCCCAGGCGCAAAAAGCCGGGGACAAGATCCCGGGCAGCTATATTTGCGTGTTCAACAAGAATGTGTCGCGCGGCAGCGCCGAAGCCGAAGCCCGGCGGTCGGTCCAGGCCGAACAGGCGCAACTCAAACATGTGTACAGCGTCGCGCTGCGCGGCTTCGCGGTGCATGCTTCCGAGCAGGGCATCGCCAACATGAAGGCGAAGAATGCCAATATTGCCTATTGCGAACAGGACCAGGTCGTAACGGCCGGCCAGATGAAGGGCATGGGCAAGCCCGGCGGCGGCGCACAGCCGGCGCAGGAAACGCCTTGGGGAATCGCGCGTGTCGGCGGCGGCGCCGGCGGCAACTTCGCCACGGCCTGGGTGATCGACAGCGGCATCGACCTTGATCATCCCGATCTCAATGTCGACGTCGCCCGAAGCCGCAGCTTCCTTGGCGGATCGACGAACCCAGATGACCAGAACGGTCATGGCACGCATGTAGCCGGCACCATCGCGGCGCGGGACAATACGATCGGCGTGATCGGCGTTGCGCCAGGCGCCCCGGTGGTCGCGGTTCGCGTGCTCGATCGCCGCGGCAGCGGTTCGACCTCCGGCGTGATCGCCGGCGTCGACTATGTCGCGCAATATGGCCGCCCCGGCGATGTCGCCAACATGAGCCTCGGCGGCGGCGTCAGCACCGCGCTCGACAATGCCGTCGTCAGCGCGGCGGCGGGCGGTGTCCGCTTTGCGCTTGCCGCGGGCAATGAAAGCGACAATGCCAACAACCATTCGCCGGGTCGCGCGAACGGTCCCAACGTCTACACCGTCTCGGCCTTCTCCAACGGCGACAATTGGGCGAGCTTCTCCAACTACGGCAACCCTCCGGTGGACTATGCGGAGCCGGGCGTGTCGATCAAATCGACATGGACGGGCGGTGGGTACAACACCATCAGCGGGACTTCGATGGCGACCCCGCACCTTGCCGGCCTGTTGCTGCAGGGTTCGATTCGCAATGGCGGCGCGGTCAAGGGCGACCCCGACGGCAATCCCGACGTCATCGGCGTCAAGTAACGGCGCCACGGCGCAAAGGAGGGGCGGTGCGCGCACGCGCACCGCCCTGCTCAATTATTCAGGAAGCCACAGCCAACCGAAAACTAGGCTGGTAGTCAGCGCGGCCATGCTGGCACCTAGCGCCAAGGCCGCGCCGATACCCTTGCCCCGCGCATATGCCAGCGTAATTCCCAATTTGACGCTCATGTTAGCCAAGATCGTTCCGCCTAGCGCCAGCGCCGCCAATGGTGGGCTTATTGCCGCCTGCGGCAATCCGCCAACGGTGATAATCGCCGCATCGACATCTAGACTGCCCATCAACAGGATCAGAACAGCGATTCCTTCCTGGCCGAACTGCGATTGGGCCCAGCGTGCAGCGACCGCGGCGCCAGCGAGGAACAGAAGAAAGGCCAGTGCCGGCACCAGCGCGATCGGGTTGCCGGGCGGCGCTGGACCTTCAACCATCGGCGCCTTGCGATAAAGCCACCACCCAGCGGCCAAACCTACGATTACGACAGGCGTAATCACGACAGCGAAATCGATAAACACCCGCGTTGCCAGTAACGCGACCAGCAGCAGGACGCGCAAGTACATGACCGCGCTGGCGAGCGCGATTCCAGCTGGCTCAGCCCCTCCGGCTTCGTCGCTCCCGAGCCGCTGGGCGAGCGACTGTGTAACCGCAGTCGAACTATAGGCACCGCCAATAATCGCGGTGACCACGGTACCATGTCGTGCGCCGAAGAATCGGTTTGCGATATAGCCGGCAAACGAAAAGCCGGTGACGAGGATCATAACCCACCAGAGCTTGGCGGCATTCCAGGCGTCAAAGGGGCCGAACGGGTGGTCCGGAAGGAACGGCAGGATCGCCAGCGCGATCACTGCGAAGCGGGCGAAGGCCTTGATGTCGCGTTCATCCAGTCGGTCAACGAAGTTATGTAGTTCGTCTTTCAGCGCCAAGAGCAGGATGACGACTGCCGCTCCGGCCAGTGCCATACCGACCGCGCCATAGCCGGCGAGGAAGGCCAGCGAAACGGTCGTGACCGCCGCGATCGGACTGGTAGCGTCGCTCTTGGCTTTGAGCTTGGGTGCATAGGCGATCGCGAGGATGGCGAGCGCCCCGGCAACAATCGCGCCGGCAGCAATCGGCTGCGCGTGCCCGATGAGCCCGGCGATGGCCGAGGCGAAGCCAAGCAGGCTGAAGGTGCGGATTCCGGCGACGCGGGTCCCGTCACGCTGCCCGCGCAGGTTGAAGCCGCGCTCGAGCCCGATCAGCGCACCGGCGATTAGGCCGGCCCCGACCCTGATCGCATCCTGCGCCCAGGGCTCGAGCCCGGTAATCACCGGTTCAGGTGCTCCGCGTGCCAGCGGACATGGTCCGCCATGAAGGTCGAAATGAAATAATAGCTATGGTCGTAGCCGAGGCGGCGATTGAGGGTCAGGGCGATGCCCGCGTCCCTGCAGGCGGCTTCGAGCAATTCGGGCTTCAGTTCCTTGTCGAGGAAGCTGTCCGCGGTCCCGACGTCGACCAGAAGCTCATCGATCCGGGCGCCATCCTCGATCAGCGCAACAGCGTCATGGCCGCGCCATGCGGTCTGGTCGGGTCCAAGATATTGGGACAGCGCCTTTTTGCCCCACGGCACCTGCGACGGTGCGACGATCGGCGCGAAGGCGCTGACCGAGCCGAACCGTTCGGGGTATCGCAATGCGACGGTCATCGCCCCATGCCCACCCATCGAATGACCGGTTATGCCCTGCCGCTCCATGTCCACCGGAAATTCATCGGCGATAAGCGCGGGCAGCTCGTCGGTGACATAGGACCACATCTGGTAATGCTCAGACCATGGCCGCTCGGTCGCATCGACGTAGAATCCGGCGCCAAGGCCAAAGTCCCATGCGCCCTCGCTGTCGTCGGGAACGCCGGGGCCGCGGGGGCTGGTGTCGGGAGCGACGAAAATGATTCCATGCTCCGCGCAGGCTGCGCGAAATTCCCCTTTCTCCGTGACATTGGCCGAGGTGCAGGTCAGCCCCGACAGATACCAGAGCAGCGGCAGCCGTGCCCCCGACTGATGGTCGGGCACGAAGACCGAGAAGGTCATTTCCGTGCCGGTCGCTCGGCTTTGGTGCTTGTAGACGCCCTGGCTGCCGCCGTGGCTTCGCGCCTCGCTGATCCTTTCGAAGCTCATTCCTTGGGCATGCGGTAAAAGCCGCACAATTTGTTACCGTCGGGATCACGCAGATAGGCCAGGTACATCTTGCCGAAACCCGCGTCGCGGACTCCGGGCGGATCCTCGATTGCCGTGCCTCCATTTGCTAGACCCGCGGCATGCCAGGCATCGACCTGTTCAGCGCTCGAGGCACGCAGGCCGATGGTCGTCCCGTTTCCGTGGCTGCACGGCTCGCCATCGAGCGGCTGGCCGACGCCGAGCGCGCCTTCGCGGGTCATCCACCAGTCGGACTTGCCGAAATCCTGTCCCGGCCCATGACCGAGCGCACCCATCGTCGCATTGTAGAACTGCCGCGCCTTTTCCCGGTCGCTGCAGCCGAGCATCACATGGCTGAACATGATTATCCTCCCTCAATAGACGACGACACTGCGGATGCTTTCACCCGCATGCATCAGGTCGAAGCCCTTGTTGATCTCTTCAAGGCTCAGGACATGGGTGATCATGGGATCGATGGCGATCTTCCCGTCCATGTACATATCGACGATTCTGGGCACGCCGCTGCGCCCCTTGACCCCGCCAAAAGCAGTACCGCGCCAGTTGCGGCCGGTGACCAGCTGGAACGGGCGCGTTGAGATTTCCTTCCCCGCCTCGGCCACGCCGATGATGATGCTGGTGCCCCAGCCGCGGTGGCAGCATTCGAGCGCGGTGCGCATCACCTCGGTGTTGCCGGTCGCGTCGAAGCTATAGTCCGCGCCGCCGTCGGTGATTTCGACGATCCTGGCGACGATCTCCTCGCGGCTCATGCCCTTGGTGTTCAGGAAGTGGGTCATGCCGAACTGGCGACCCCAATCCTCGCGATCAGGGTTAAGGTCGATTCCGACAATCTGGTTCGCGCCAGCCAGCTTCGCCCCCTGGATGACGTTAAGGCCGATTCCGCCAAGCCCGAACACCACGACATTGTCGCCCGGCTGGACCTTGGCAGTCTCCGTAACCGCGCCGACGCCGGTGGTAACCCCGCAACCGATGTAGCAGCTGGTCTTGAACGGCGCGTCCTCGCGGATCTTCGCCACCGCGATTTCCGGCAGAACGGTGAAATTGGAGAAGGTTGAGCAGCCCATATAATGGAAAATCGGCTGCCCCTTGTAGCTGAACCGCGTGGTGCCATCGGGCATCAGCCCCTTGCCCTGCGTGGCGCGGATCGCGGTGCACAGATTCGACTTGCCGGAGAGGCAGGTTTTGCACTTGCCGCATTCGGGGGTGTACAGCGGGATTACATGGTCGCCCGGCGCGACGCTGGTGACGCCCGCCCCGACCTCGCGGACAATTCCCGCCCCTTCATGGCCAAGCACCGAGGGGAAGATGCCTTCGCTGTCGAGGCCGTCGAGGGTATAGGCATCGGTATGGCAAATGCCGGTCGCCATGATTTCGACCAGCACCTCGCCGGCCCTGGGGCCTTCAAGGTCAAGTTCGACGATTTCCAGCGGCTTCTTCGCTTCGAAGGCAACCGCGGCACGGGTCTTCATGAGTCGTTCCCCTTTTGCTTTGCGCCGCCTTGCCACGCATCAGGGCTTCGGCCAATGCTTGGCGAAAGGGGAAGAGATGCAGGCGAAACACGGTTTTGATGGCCGGCACGCGCTGATCACCGGCGGCGGGACCGGCATTGGCGCAGCGACCGCGACCGCGCTCCATTCCGGCGGAGCCAAACTGTCGCTGCTCGGCCGGCGGATCGAGCCGCTGGAGCGGACCGCATCGGCGACCGGCGGCGCGGCAATCGCCTGCGACGTCACCGATCTCGCCAAGGTAGAAGAGGCATTCGGCGAGGCGCGGGCGGCGAACGGTCCCGTCTCAATGCTGATTGTCAACGCCGGTGTCGGAGACAGCGCCCCATTCGCCCGGACCGGGCGCGACAGCTGGGATCGGATCATCGCCACCAACCTGACCTCCGCTTTCGACTGCGTCCAAGCCGCCCTGCCCGACTTGCTTGCCGGCAAGGACAGCCGGATCGTGTTCGTCGCCTCGATCGCCGGGCTGAAGGGCGCGGCATATGCCGCGCCCTATGCCGCGTCGAAACATGGCCTGATTGGATTGATGCGCAGCCTGGCGGTCGAATTCGCGACCAGCGGGATGACCGTCAATGCCGTCTGCCCGGCGTTCGTCGACACGCCGATGGTCGATGACAGCGTCGCCCGCATAGCCCGGGTCTCGCGCAGGAGCGACGAGGAGGCGCGAGCCTCGCTGGCGGCAATGAATCGCCATGGCCAGCTGATCGATCCCGCTGGCGTCGCGAGCATGATCGCCTGGCTGTGCCGGCCGGAGGCGCGCGACGTCAACGGCGCGGCCCTGACCATCGACGGAGGAACTACGGCATGAGCCTTGACCCCGCCGACCTTGTTCCCAGTCATTTTCGATGGAGCTTCGACCGCGGCGTCGGCACGATCACGCTGGACCGGCCGCAAAGGAAGAATCCGCTGACCTTCGACAGCTATGCCGAGCTGCGCGACCTGTTCTGCGAACTGAAGCACACGCCGGAGGTCCGCTGCATCGTTTTTGCGGGTGCGGGCGGCAATTTCTGTTCGGGCGGCGATGTCCATGAGATCATCGGTCCGCTGACCCGGATGGACGACGCCGGTCTCAACCAGTTCACAGCAATGACCGGTGACCTGGTGCGGGCGATGCGCGATTGCCCCCAGCCGATCGTCGCCGCGATCGATGGCGTATGTGCCGGTGCGGGCGCGATTATCGCCATGGCCAGCGACCTCCGGCTTGCCGCGCCCAGCGCCAAGACCGCTTTCCTGTTTACCCGCGTCGGCCTTAGTGGCGCCGACATGGGCGCCTGCGCAATTCTGCCCCGCATTATCGGCCATGGACGTGCCGCGGAGCTGCTGTTTACCGGCCGGTCGATGAGCGCCGAAGAAGGCGAGCGGTGGGGCTTTTTCGGTCGAATCGTCGCCGATGTGCATGCCGAGGCGGAAGCGCTGGCGCGGCAGCTCGCGGACGGGCCGGTGCAGGCCCATTACATGACAAAGCGGCAGCTGGACGCCGAATGGCACGTCTCGATCGAGACCGCGCTGGACATGGAGGCCGAAGCGCAGGCCGAATGCATGAAAACCAATGACTTCCGTCGTGCTTATGAAGCGTTCGCCGCCAAGCGGCGGCCGGATTTCAAGGGTGACTAGGGCCGTCGGCCTCGACCTGGCCTGGCCCTTCTTCGAGGCGCATCACTCCAGCGTCGCCGCCGCAGCAGCGGCGCTATGCGACACACTGCAGCCAATCGACCATGAAGACGAGGATGCCGCCTGTCGCGCGCTCGTGGCGGCGATGGGCAAGGCCGGCTTGCTGACCTTATCAGCCCCGACCGACGGCCCGCACGACGTGCGCGCACTGGCGATCACGCGGGAACGGCTGGCCTACCACTCGGGACTGGCCGACTTCGCCTTTGCGATGCAGGGGCTCGGCTTCGGGCCCGTAATGGTCGCCGGGACCGAGACTCAGAAAGCTGAATGGGGCGCCAGGGTGCGCGGCGGCAGCGCCATCGCCGCCTTTGCGCTGACCGAACCCGGGGCCGGAAGCGACGCCGCCCGCGTCGCGACCCGCGCAACCCGCGATGGCAGCGACTGGCTGATCGACGGCGAGAAGACCTATATCTCGAATGGGCCGATCGCCGATATCATCACCTTGTTCGCGCGAACCAGCGACGAGGGCGCGCGCGGTCTCACCGCCTTCATCCTGCCAGCGAATACGCCGGGCCTGTCGGTCGCCGAACGGATCGCGGTCGTCGCCCCTCACCCGCTCGCCCGCCTCCGACTCGACAGCGTCAGGCTGCCCGACAGTGCAAGGCTTGGCGAGGTCGGCGAAGGGTTCACGATTGCCATGGCGACCCTCAACATTTTTCGGGTGACGGTGGGCGCGGCCGCGCTGGGCCTCGCGCGCCGGGCATTGGACGAAGCCATCGCCTTCGCTAGCCAGCGGCCGCTGGGCAATGCGATGCTCGTCGACAATGCGGTGACTCAGGACCGCATCGGCACCATGGCGACGAGGATTGATGCCGCAGCGCTGCTCATCGCCCGCGCTGCATGGGCCAAGGATACGCAGGACGGCGACCATCGCCGCAGCGCCGCGATGGCCAAGCTCGAAGCCACTGAAATGGCGCAGCAGGTCATCGATTCCGCGGTGCAGTTGCATGGCGGCCTAGGAGTCACGGTCGGTGCGCGGGTCGAGGCGCTTTACCGCGAAATTCGTGCGCTGCGCATATATGAAGGAGCGAGCGAGGTGCAGCGAATGATTATCGCCAGGACATTGCTGAAATGAAGGCATTACTCCCGCCCGGTTGGCCGAGGCCCAAGGGATATTCCAACGCGATCAGTGCGCGGGGTCGGACGATCTATACGGCCGGAGTGGTTGGCTGGGACGCGAACGAACATTTCACGTCGAACACGCTATCCGGTCAGTTCGCGCAGGCGCTGGAAAATATCGTCGCCATTCTTGCTGAGGATGGGGCGGGACCGGAACATCTGGTCCGGCTGACCTGCTATGTCACAAGCATCGAAGCCTATCGCGCCTCGCTGGCCGAAGTCGGCGCGGCATGGAAGCGGATCATCGGCCGCCATTATCCGGCAATGGCCCTGGTCGCGGTCGTCGCGCTGGTCGAGCCGCAGGCGATGGTCGAAATCGAAGCGACGGCGGTGGTTGAAGAATGAGTTACGACGCCTTCGTCCGCGACCGCCTGCCCCCGGCCGACCAGCAGCCACACTTCCACCTGCTCGACTATCCCGAGCGAATGAATGCGGCGGTCGAACTGCTTCGAGGCGGCCGTACCGATGATCTTGCAGTCGTCAACGCGCATGGCCGCTGGACCTATGCCGATCTCGACAATCTGTCGGGTCGCATCGCGCGGCTGCTTGTCGAGGAAGAAAAGCTCGTTCCTGGCAATCGCGTGCTGCTGCGCGGACCCAATGGCTATACGCTGTTTGCCGCCTGGTTAGGGGTGTTGAAGGCGGGCGGGGTGGTCGTCGCGACGATGCCGCTGCTCCGCCCCGGCGAGATCGCCACCGTCATCGACCGCGCGAAAGTCAGCCACGCGATCGTCGACAGTCGCTTTATTGGCGATTTCCGCGAGGCGATGGAGCAGACGCGGCACATCAAGAGCCTGATCAAATATGACGGGGATCATGGCAGGGGTGAGCTCGAGACGCGCTGCGTTGACCTTTCGCCGCTGTCCCCGGTCGACACCGGTCGCGACGATCCGGCCCTGCTGGCCTTCACCAGCGGGACCACCGGCGTGCCCAAGGGCTGCGTCCAGTTCCACCGAGACATCCTCGCGCCGTGCGATACGTTCGCAAGGGCTCATTTCCCGATGGCTCCAGGCGATATTGCCATGACCAGCGCGCCGATCGCCTTCACCTTCGGATTGGGCGCGACCCTGTTATTCCCGCTGCGCTTCGGCGCAGCCTGCGCGACGATCGAGCAGCCGACCCCGCCGGCGATGCTGGAGGCCATTGCCGCGTACCGGGTTACCCACCTCGCCACCGCGCCGACCGCCTATAAGGCGATGCTGTCCCAGCCCGGACTCGATCCCGCCCTGGGCTCGCTGAAGACCTGCCTTAGCGCAGGCGAGCACCTGCCCGAGGCGACATGGCTAGCCTGGAAAGACCGCGCAGGCCTATCCATCGTTGACGGCATCGGTTCGACCGAGCTGATGCACATTTTCATTTCCGAAAGCGGCGAGGCCATTCGTCCCGGATCCACCGGACGGGCCGTGCCGGGGTATGAAGCCACGGTGCTCGATGCCGACAACCGGCCGATGGAGGAAGGCGTAGGCCGGCTCGCCATCCGAGGGCCGACCGGCTGCCGCTATCTCGATGATCCGCGCCAGGCGGACTATGTGGTCGAAGGCTGGAACGTCACCGGCGATACCTATCGCAAGGATCGCGACGGCTATTACTGGTACATGGCCCGCAGCGACGACATGATCGTCAGTTCGGGATATAACATCGGCGCGCCCGAGGTGGAGAATGCGCTCCTTGCCCATCCCGCCGTCGCCGAATGTGCGGTGATTGGGACACCATGCCCGGAGCGGGGACAAATAGTGAAGGCTTTCATCGTCCCCGCAGCCGGATTCACCCCGGATGAAGCGCTAATCTCGGACCTCCAATATTTCGTAAAGCGAAATATTGCGCCCTACAAATATCCCCGCGCGATCGAGTTTCGCGATGCGCTACCCAAGACCGCGACGGGCAAATTAAGACGGGTCGAGCTTCGCGACTAACCGCGACCCCAAGACCCTAGTCGAACTCGACGATCACCTGGTCAACTGCCAGGCTGTCGCCAGCACTGGCCGGGGTCGCCTTGACGGTTGCGCTCTTCTCTGCGCGAAGGATGTTTTCCTTCTTCATCGCCTCGACAACCGCGATTGGCTGGCCAGCTTCGACCGTGTCGCCCGGCGCCACTTCCAGTCGGGTCAGAAGTCCCGGCATGGGTGCGAGCAGGAACCGCGACATGTCGGGAGGGACCTTCTCGATCATGTGGCGCGACAGGGCCGCGACATGGCGCGGCATGACCTGCACCGCATGCGCGGCGCCACGCGTCGTCATCGTCCAGCCGCGGCCCTTTCTCACGACCTGGACGATGCGCGTCCTGCCGTCGAGGTCGGCCACCAGCAGCCGATCGCCCGGCGACCAGTCGCCGACAATGTCGACCGGCTCACCGCCGTCGACGGTGGCAAGGTTGCCGCCGTCATAAGGCTCGATTCCGACGGTGAATTCGCGCTTGCCGATGCGCACCACCTGCTCGGGCTCGGGGTAGACCGGATCGCCGAGCTGCCCGTCGATCATCGCGGCGCGGGTGTCGCCGGTCAGCTGAACTATCGCCGCCAGCGCCGCCAGATCGGACATCAGCGAATCATCGGCGGGCGCGCCGGCGAAGCCCTCGGGATATTCCTCGGCGATAAAGCCGGTGGTGAGTTTGCCGGAGCGAAAGCGCGGGTGCTGGAGCAGCGCCGACAGGAAGTCGATATTGTCGCTGATCCCGTCGAGCTGGAAGGCATCAAGCGCCTGCACCGCCTCGTCGATCGCTGCCTCACGGGTCGGCCCCCAGCTGACCAGCTTGGCGATCATCGGGTCGTAGAACATGCTGACCTCGCCGCCTTCATAGACGCCGTCGTCGACGCGGATCACGCTGTCCTCGTCGCGATGCTCGGCGGGAGGGCGGTAGGTGGTGAGACGACCGGTCGACGGCAGGAAACCACGATAGGGATCCTCGGCATAGACGCGCGCCTCGATCGACCAGCCATCGAGCTTCACATCTTCCTGACTGAACGCCAGCTTCTCGCCGGCGGCGACGCGGATCATTTGTTCGACGAGGTCGAGGCCGGTCACTTCCTCGGTCACCGGATGCTCGACCTGCAGTCGGGTGTTCATTTCGAGGAAGTAGAAGCTCTTGCCAGTCGTGTCGGCACCGGACACGATCAGCTCGACCGTGCCCGCGCTATAATATCCGACCGCGCGGGCCAGCGCGACCGCCTGCTCCCCCATCGCCTTGCGCATTTCCGGCGTGACGAAAGGCGACGGGGCTTCTTCGATCACCTTCTGGTGGCGGCGCTGGATCGAGCATTCGCGCTCGCCGAGATAAAGGATGGTGCCGTGCTGGTCGCCCAGCACCTGAATTTCGATGTGGCGCGGGTCCTCGATGAATTTCTCGATAAAGACTCGGTCGTCACCGAAGCTGGCAAGGCCCTCGCGCTTGGTCGCTTCGAATCCTTCGCGGACGTCCTTTTCGCTGTAGGCGAGACGCATCCCCTTGCCGCCGCCGCCGGCCGAGGCCTTCATCATCACCGGATAGCCGATTTCGCCAGCGATCTTCACCGCCTCGTCGGTGTCGGCGATCTCGCCGAGATAGCCGGGGACGACATTGACCCCGGCCGCCTTGGCCAGCTTCTTGGATTCGATCTTGTCGCCCATCGCCGCGATCGCCTTCACCGGCGGGCCGATGAAAGTGATCCCGGCCTTGGCAAGCGCCTCGGCAAAGCTGGTCCGCTCGCTCAAAAAGCCATAGCCGGGGTGGACTGCTTCCGCCCCGGTCGCCTTGCAGGCGTCGATGATTAGCTCGGCCTTGAGATAGCTTTCCGCCGCCGGGGCTGGCCCCAGCCTGACGCTCTCATCGGCCATTTTCACGAACGGCGCGCGGGCATCGGCGTCGGAATAGACGGCGACGGTCTTGATCCCCATGCGCTTGGCGGTGCGGATCACCCGGCAGGCGATTTCGCCGCGGTTGGCGATCAGGATTTTCGAGAACATCAACGCTCCAATTTATCAATCGCCATGCATCAACATGCCTGATGCGAACATCAGATACAAAAGACCCGCCGTTAAGACGAGTGAGGCCGCCAATCCCGTTTTGTCATTCCGCTGCCTCATCAACCGGCGGCCTGTTGTGGCCGAGCAGTCGCAGAACCTCGTCCGCCGCGTCCGCCAAATTCGTCCCAGGCCCGAAGATCGCTTGCACGCCGGCCCGACGCAGGAAGTCGTAATCCTGGGGCGGGATTACGCCGCCGGCGACGACCTTGATATCCGCCCGGTCCATGTCGCGCAGGTGGCCGATCAGCTCGGGGATCAAAGTCTTGTGCCCTGCCGCGAGCGACGAGGCTCCGACCACGTCGACGTCATGTTCGACAGCCATTTCCGCCGTTTCGCGCGGGGTCTGGAACAAGGGGCCGGCGATCACCTCGAAGCCAAGGTCGCCGAAGGCCGAGCTGACGAGGTTGGCGCCGCGATCGTGGCCGTCTTGGCCCATCTTGGCGACAAGAACGCGCGGCTTGCGGCCAAGCCGCTGCGTGACGGCTTGGGTGCCCGCGACCGCGGCTTTCCAGCGGCCGTCGTCACGCTTGCCATAAATGCCGCTGACGGGATGCGGCTTGGTATGATAACGGCCGAACGCCCGCTCCAGAGCGTCGGAAATCTCCCCTAGCGAGGCGCGGACGCGCGCCGCGTCGACCGCCAGTGCGAGCAGGTTGGCATTGCCCTTCGCCCCGGCCTCCAGCGCATCCAGCGCGGCGGACACAGCCTTGTCATCCCGGCCTGCGCGCATCGTCTCCAACCGCGCGATCTGCCCCGCGCGGACCTTGGCATTGTCGACCTCAAGGATGTCGAGATGCGGCTCATTTTCCAGCCGGTAACGGTTGACCCCGACGATCACCGTCTCGCCGGTATCGACCTTGGCCGCGCGCTCGGCGGACGCTTCCTCGATGCGCTGTTTGGGCAAGCCTTCGGCGACCGCCTTGGTCATCCCGCCATGCTGTTCGACTTCCTCGATCAGCGCCCAGGCCTTGTCCTCAAGCTCGCGGGTCAAGGCTTCCACATAATAGCTTCCGCCGAGCGGGTCGGCGACTGCGGTGACGCCGCTTTCCTCGGCCAGAATCAGCTGGGTATTGCGGGCAATTCGTGCCGAAAAATCGGTCGGCAATGCAATCGCTTCGTCGAACGAATTGGTGTGCAGCGACTGGGTGCCGCCAAGAACCGCGGCAAGCGCCTCGATCGTCGTCCGGACGATATTGTTATAAGGGTCCTGCTCGGTTAGCGACACGCCGCTGGTCTGGCAGTGGGTCCGAAGCAGCTTCGACTTCTCGGTCCTGGCGCCAAGGTCGGTCATGATCCGCGCCCACAGCGTCCGGGCGGCGCGCAGCTTGGCGACTTCCATGAACAAGTTCATGCCGATCCCGAAGAAGAAGCTCAGCCGCGGCGCAAAGGCGTCGATGTCGAGGCCCGCTTCCACCGCTGCGCGGACATAGGCCATGCCGTCGGCAAGCGTGTAGGCAAGCTCCTGGACCGCCGTCGCACCGGCTTCGTGCATATGATAGCCCGAGATGGAAATGCTGTTGAACTTCGGCATTTCGACGGAGGTGAAAGCGATGATGTCGCTGACGATCCGCATGCTCGGTTCGGGCGGATAGATATAGGTGTTGCGGACCGCGAACTCCTTGAGGATGTCGTTCTGGATCGTGCCGCTGAGCCTGGCGCGATCGACGCCCTGTTCCTCGCCGGCTACAATGTAGAAAGCCATGACCGGCAGCACCGCGCCGTTCATCGTCATGCTAACCGACATTTCATCGAGCGGGATGCCGTCGAACAGCAATTTCATGTCCTCGACGCTGTCAATCGCGACGCCAGCCTTGCCGACGTCGCCGGCGACGCGCGGATGGTCGCTGTCGTAGCCGCGGTGGGTGGCGAGGTCGAAAGCCACCGACAGGCCCTTCTGCCCGGCGGCCAGGTTGCGGCGGTAGAATGCGTTCGATTCCTCGGCGGTCGAGAAGCCGGCATATTGGCGGATGGTCCAGGGACGGCCCGCATACATCGTCGCGTAGGGGCCGCGGGTGTATGGCGGCAGGCCTGGATAGCCGCTGTCGATGTGCGCCGAATCTTCGGGGCCATAGACATTCTTCAGCCGGATGCCCTCGGGCGTCTCGCGTTCGAGCGAGCGGCCTTTCGATTCCTTGTCGGCGAGGCTTTTCCAATCGTTGGGCATCGGCTTTTCGGTCATGTCGCCAATGCCCCTAGCGCCCCTGCCCGCGCCTGCCAATCGCCCTAACGCGGACGCAGGCCCAGGCCGAACAGCAGGTCGGCAGCGATCAGCAGGATTCCAAGCGCGACCAGCGCATTGAGCGCGACCAGCGCCCGAAACTTGCCCTCACCCGCCACGCTTCGCTTGATCCGTGTCCGGTAAAGGGGGATTTCCCCGGTCCCCATGGCGACGTAAATCCGCCGCGCCAAGAGAGCCGCAAGCAGCAGCGCTACAAGGCCAAGCAACAGGTCTTCACCGCGGGGCATCAATGAGCCTGCTTCGGGCTTTCCATGATCTCGGTCAGCACCCCGCCCATATCCTTGGGGTGAAGGAAGAAGATCGGCGTCCCGTGAGCGCCGATGCGGGTTGGGCCGAGGATGCGCACAGCGCCGCTTTCGAAAAAGTCGCGCGCCTGCGCGATATCAGAAACTTCAAAGCACAGATGATGCTGCCCGCCTTCGGGATTGCGTTCGAGGAACTTGAGGATCGGCGAATCCGCACCCAATGGTTCGATCAGCTCGATCTGGCTATTGGGGGTGTCGACGAAACAGACCCGCACACCCTGAGCCGGAAGGTCGAACGGTTCGCGTACCACTTCCGCGCCCAAACGGTCGCGGTAGATCGCGACTGACCGTTCGATCGACGGGGTGGCGACCCCGACATGGTTGAGCCTGCCAAGTTTCATTGTTGGTTCTTCCCTGGGTTCAGCACCAGCTGCGCTTGGAGCCGATATACCGATGTGCCAACCCCTCGTCGATCAGCTGGCCGCCGATCGACACATCGCCGCGCCGAAGCACCCTCAGGTCGCGGCCGTAGCCGTCCTGGCCGTGCAGTCGGTGGCCGACCATTTCGAACGAACCCTGGTTGAGCAGGTCCCGAAGCCTCGCCGCCGACTTGCGCGCCAGTGCCGCTTCCTCCGGGCAACGCGGATTCGCCAGTTCCGGTGCGTCGATCCCAGTGATACGAACCTTGCGCTGGCCAAATTTGATCGTGTCGCCATCGATTACGCAGGCCGGACCGCGCCCCGGACCACAGACGCTGAATTGCGTTTCGATCCGCTCGGGCTGGGCCGCCAGCGGTCCGACCGGGGCAACCAGCGCGGGGTCGAGCAGGGCTCCTGCCATGAGCAGCAACGGCACCAGCCAAAGAGTCCTGCGCAGTCCGCGGCGCGTGGGGCGAAAGAAGGGCGGGCGGCCAACGGGCCGGGACTTGCTACGGGCCATGTTCGGGTCATGGCCGAACTGGACAAAATTGGCCAGCGCGGCAGTCGAGGAAAATTGCGGAACCCGCAGTCCAGTCAACCGTTCGTTTCGCCAACGAAGTAAACAGGGAGTGATCATATGGTTGACGAACGCGATACGGTGGAGCGCACGACCATCGTTGAAACCGATGGCGGTGGCGGTGGTGGCGGCGTGCTGGCAATAGTGCTGCTGGTGATCGTCGTCCTGGTCCTGCTGTTCCTTTTCCGCGACCAGCTCGGCTTCGGGGCCGAGAAGACCGAGATCAGCATCCCGGACAAGATCGAGGTCAACGTCAACTGACGGTCGCGCTTTGACCGGCGTGGCAGACACGCGTAACGACCCCCTCGATTGATCCAGTCGAGGGGGTTTTCGCGTCTCGTGGCCAACCAGCTACCCTATCTGACCGGTTTCGGCGGTCACTTCGAAACAGAGGCGGTCGCAGGCGCCTTGCCCAAGGGCCGGAACAGCCCGCAGCGTCCCGCATTCGGCCTTTATGCCGAACAAGTCTCGGGAAGCGCCTTTACCGCGCCCCGTCATGAAAACCGCCGCAGCTGGCTGTACCGGATGCGCCCGACCGCGGATCATCGCCCCTTCACTCCTTACCAAGGCGCCAGCCTGTTCGCGCCCGGCACCAGCGACGCGCCGCTGGCGCCCAACCGGCTTCGGTGGGATCCTCCGGCCAGCCTCGCCGACGACGCCGACTTTATCGACGGGCTGGTAACGATGATGGCCAACCGCGATCCGGCCAGCCTGGAGGGCGTTGCGATCCACCTCTATCGGGCGACCCGGTCGATGACCGATCGCCTGTTCGTCAATGCCGACGGAGAGCTGCTGCTCATTCCCCAGTCGGGCACGTTGCACCTTTTCACCGAGATGGGCCGGATGGAAGTCGCGCCGGGCTGGATCGCGCTGATTCCGCGCGGCATTCGGTTCCGCGTCGATATCGAGGGCGAAGCGCGCGGCTATGTCGCCGAGAACCATGGCGCGATGTTCCGCCTGCCGGACCTCGGGCCGATCGGATCCAACGGTCTTGCCAACCCGCGCGACTTCCAGTCGCCCGTCGCGGCCTTTGAAAATGTCGACCGCCCCTGCGAAGTCATTCAGAAATATCTCGGGTCCTTGTGGACGACGACGCTCGACCACAGCCCGCTCGACGTCGTCGCCTGGCACGGCAATCTCGCGCCCTTCCGCTATGAGCTGGCCCGGTTTAACACCATCGGCACGGTCAGCTTCGACCATCCCGACCCGTCGATCTTCACCGTGCTGACCAGCCCGTCGGATACCCCGGGCCGCGCCAATGCCGATTTCGTCATCTTCCCGCCGCGCTGGATGGTCGGGGAAGATACGTTTCGCCCGCCCTGGTTCCACCGCAACGTGATGAGCGAGGCAATGGGGCTGATCCATGGCGATTATGATGCCAAGGCCGAAGGCTTCCGCCCCGGCGGACTTTCCCTGCATAACCTGATGAGCGGGCACGGACCCGACGTCGACAGCTGGCGCAAAGCCAGCGAAGCCGAGCTCCGGCCGGTCAAGATCGAGGGCACGATGGCCTTCATGGTCGAAAGCTGCTGGCCTTACCGCCCGACAGCCTTTGCGCTCCAGCATGCGCAAAGCGACTATGACCTGGCCTGGGCCGATTTCCCGAAAGCGCAGCTTCCCCAATGACCATGATCGATGAAACCCACGACCCGGCCCGCACCAGCTGGATCGATAGCGCCAACGGCCATCCCGACTTTCCGGTCCAAAACCTTCCGCTGGGCGTTTTTTCGGCGGCCGGCGAAGACCCCCGGATCGGGGTCGCGATCGGCGAGATGATCCTCGACCTGCGCGGCGCGGCGAAAGCCGGCCTGCTCGACCCCTCCTGGAGCGGCGCGCTGTCCGGCTCAGCCCTCAATGACTGGTTCGGGCGGGGCGCCGCGGATTCCCGCGCTCTGCGCCGGATGCTGTCGGCAATGCTTTGCGATGAGAGCCGCCGCGCCGAAATTGAACCGCATCTAGTGGCGCAGCGGGAAGCGACCATGCACCTGCCCTGCGCGATCGGCGACTACACCGACTTTTACGTCGGCATCCATCATGCCACCAACGTCGGGCGGCAATTCCGGCCCGACAATCCCTTGCTTCCCAATTATAAATATGTGCCGATCGGCTATCACGGCCGGGCCAGTTCAGTCCGTCCGTCGGGGGAAGCGGTGGTCCGGCCCAGCGGGCAGCGCAAGCCGCCGGAAGCGGACACGCCCGCATATGGTCCCTCGCGCCGCCTCGATTATGAACTGGAGCTTGGCATCTTCATCGGCCGCGGCAATCGGCTGGGCCAAACCATCCTGATCGGAGAGGCGGCCGACCATATCGCCGGCTATTGCCTCCTCAACGACTGGTCGGCGCGCGACCTTCAGGCCTGGGAATATCAGCCGCTGGGCCCGTTTCTTGCCAAGAATTTCCTGACCAGCATCTCACCTTGGGTCGTCACCCCCGAGGCACTGGCCCCGTTCCGCAAGCCGATGCCGGCGCGGCCCGAGGGCGACCCGGCCCCGCTCCCCTACCTGGCCGACGACGCCGACCAAGCGAACGGCGGACTGGCAATCAAGCTGGACGTTACCCTGTCGACCGCAAAGATGCGCGAGGCGGGGCTGAAGCCGCATCGGCTGAGCCAAGGCGAGGCGGCCGCAGCGATGTACTGGTCGGCGGCGCAGATCGTCACTCACCACGCATCCAATGGCTGCAACCTCCAACCCGGCGACCTGATCGGGACGGGTACGCTGTCGACAGCGGACGACAATGGCTTGGGTTCACTGCTGGAGATCAGCCGCGGCGGCAAGGCGCCGATCAGCCTTGCCAGCGGCGAGACCCGCGCTTTCCTCGAGGATGGCGACGAGCTTGAGCTTGCCGCGCATTGCGAGGCTCCCGGCGCGGTCCGCATCGGCTTTGGAACCTGCGTCGGCCGGGTTCTGCCGGCACAGCCTTGACCCTCCGCCGTTCGTAGATTTGTCGACGCCACCGGTGCGTTCAACGCAGAGCACCGCCACCCGGCGAAGCTGCGGCAATGTTAATCGAAGTTAAGATGCGACTCGTCCGCTGAAGGTTCATCAACCTCCCCAGTCCTTCCATCCGAGGAAGGCCTGTTAGGGAGAATTGAGATGTTTAACCGGTTGAATCGGTCTTTGACTGCAGCCGTTCTGTCAGGGGTGACGGCATCTCTCGTCCTTGCAGCGCCCGCCGGCGCGCAGGACAGCCCGGTCGTCGTTTATGGCGAACCGGACCAGAATATCCGCACGGAGCGCGTTTCCTATGCGGATCTCAACCTCGCCTCGACCAGCGGCGAGAAGAAGCTGAATGGCCGTGTCGATCGCGCGGTCGAGCGGGTCTGCCTGTTCGACATCGGGCAGCGCGGCTCGGAAGTCATTCAATACAAGCGCTGCGCCGGCGGCGCGTGGGATCATGCCCGTCCGCAGATCGCCCAAGCGGTCGAGCGCGCACGGCAACTGGCGCAAACAGGGACGACCTCGATCGCGGCTACCGCGATCACCATCAGCGTTCCCGCCAACTGAGCGAATGGCGGGACGTTGCCTCAAGGGGCAGCGTTCCCGCCATCTTCGCAATGGCGGGATTTCCAGCCGGGAAAATGGTGCCGCTTACAGGACTCGAACCTGTGACCCCCTCATTACGAATGAGGTGCTCTACCAACTGAGCTAAAGCGGCATCGGCCGGGCCGGCGCGCGAACAGCGCCCCTACACAAGCCACCCAACCCTCGCAAGGCCCATGGCGCGCGCAGTTATACTTAACTGTTTCGCAACCCTTTCCGTTGAAATTAACCCGGAAACGGAGATTTGCGGGAAAAGCGCGTGGACAATTTTGCCGACCATCCGAACGAGTTTGAGACATCCTGTGCCGTGGCCGTCGACGCGCCGCAGCAGGACGTGTCGGCGGCAATCGGCGCCGACGAGCGGCGGATGCACGTGCGCGCCTACAATTACTGGTGCTCACTTCTTAACGGCCGCGATTATCCTTCGATCGAAGACCTGGAGCCGGGCAATATCCAGGATTTCGCCCCCCATTCGGTGCTGCTTGACTTCACCGAGGGCGGCGACAATCCGGCGACCCCCTACATCGGCACCGCGATCCGCGAGGAATGCGGGCTGGCAGACGATATAAAAAGTATCGCCGAAGTCCCCGGCCGCTCGCTGCTGTCGCGGCTGACCGACCATTATCTGCAGATCATCGCCAACCGAGCGCCGGTCGGTTTCGAAGCCGAGTTCGTCAATCAGCGCGGCCGGTCGATCTGCTATCGCGGTATCCTGATGCCGTTCAGCTCGGACGGCGACACGATCGATTTCATCTACGGCGTGATCAATTGGAAGGATGTCGGCGAAAGCGCCGCCCAGCCGCAGGTGATCCGCCCTGTCCTCCCGCCGATTGACGGCGCCGACGAGGAATACGGCGAAGAGGAATCCGGCGAGGACCTGCTGGAGCTGGTCGATGCACTTCCGGCCGGGCCGGCCGCTGACCTGGCCACAGCCCATCTGGCCTGGGAAGATGGCCCGCTGGCCGACGCCGCAGGGGGCGAACAGACTGGCGACGAGGATGAGGAGGTCGCGCTCGACCCGGACGCCGGGCTCGCCGACCGGCTTTGGGCGGCTCGCGAAAGCGCCGAGATTTGCAAGCAGCAGGACGGCCGCAGCCGTGCCGCGCTCTACCGCGCACTGGCGATGGCCTATGATTTCGCCGTCGCCGCCAAGCGCGTGCCCGACGATTATGCCGAAATCCTCGACGATGCAGGGGTGAAGTCGCAGGCCCGCGCGCCGATGACGCCGATCGTCAAGCTGGTCTTCGGAATCGATTATGACAAGACGCGCCTGACCGAGTTTGCAGCTGCGCTGAGCTATGCCGAACGGCAGAAGGTCGACTTCGGCGGGTTCGTCGACTTTGTCGAGCAGGCGGATGGTGGCCTCAAGGGCCTCGTCGCCGCTGAACGCAAGGCGCGCCGGCCTGACAAGCCGGCTGAAGACCGGGTCGCATTGGGCAAGGCCGCCCTGCGCGCTGCGAGGCCCATTACTCTTGCTCAGCTTGCAACCAACCAGGAATTTGCGCTGGTGTTGACGCGGCGCAATGCCGATGGGGTGCATGAGGCGATCGAACTCGTCGCCGATCCGGCAATGCTTGAGCGAGCGATCCGCCGCGCCGCTTCCTGAACCATCCGTCCCACCCACTGTTGCCTAACGCAGCGAGCGGGACTAGGCCCCGCCGCATCCCGAGCAGGCGGAGCAATAGCGAGAGATGACGGTCACTACGCGCGACAAGACGTCGACGGTTGGCGAGTTACAGCGGGCACTGGTCAGCAATGCTCTGGCGGGGGAACTGGAAGGGTTCACCGCGGCCGAACAGGAGTCGGCGGCGCAATTCCTGGCCGAGGTCGCCTCGGCCCGCATGCCCGACGAACTGGCAATTTGCCTGGAATCGACGGGAGTGACCCTCGGTCGCCGCCGGATGCGGCTGGCGATCGTCAATGACGACATGCCCTTTCTGGTCGACTCGGTGGCCAATGCCATCGCTGCGCGCCACCTGACGATCTACCGCCTGCTTCATCCGGTGATCTGCGTACGCCGTGATGGCGGCGGCAAGCTTCAGAATGTGGAGCTGCGCTGCGACGACCCCAAGCGCCGCGAGTCGATGATGTATATCGAGCTCGATCGCACGCACGCCCGGGGCCGCCGCGAGCTGGTCGAAGAACTGCGCGCCGTGCTTGCCGATGTCCGGGCCGCCGTGCGCGACTGGAAGTCTATGCAGCAGAAGATGCGCGACGATGCCGCTGCCGTCGGCGACCCCGAAGGCGCTGCACTGCTCAACTGGTTCGCCGACGGGGCGATGACTCTGCTCGGCTACCATGTCGAAAAGGTGGGCGAGGAGCCATCGGAGGCGTTGGGGATTTTTTCCATCCCCGGCCTGCCCACCGACAAGGGCGGCGCCGAAGGCGCGATCCGCTATTTCGAAGAGGGCGGCGAAGTCCCCTTGCTGGCCAAGGCCGAACGGCTGTCGACCGTTCACCGCCGGGTTCCGCTCGACCTGGTCGCAGTCCCGATCCGCAAGGGCGGAAAGGTCAGCGCAATCGGCGTTCACGCCGGACTGTGGACCAGTCAGGCACTGATCCTTCCCACTGAGGAAGTGCCAATCCTGAGGAAGCGGCTGCTCGAGCTCGACAAGACGTTCGGCTTCGACCCGACCGGCCACAGCGGCAAGGCGCTCCGCCATGCGGTCGCCTCGGTCCCGCGCGACTTGCTGATCAATCTCAGCGAGGACAGCGGCCGGGAACTGATCACCATGGCGATGTCGCTCGCCGACCGGCCTCGTCCCGCGATCCTGCTGTTGCGCAGCATCCTCGGTGGCCATTTGTTCGCGTTCGTTTGGCTTCCGCGCGAAGAACTGAACACCCGCCGCCGCACCGATATCGGGCGGATGCTCGAGGAGGCTACCGGCCGTCCGGTCAGCAGCTGGTCAGTGGAGCTTGGCGAAGGCGACCTCGCGCTGCTGCGCTACATGCTCGACATCGAAAGCGATGACCCGACCCCGGACGTCAAGCTGCTCGACCGCCGGCTCGACTCGATGGTCCGTGGCTGGCGGCCAAGCGTCGAGGAGGCGCTGGCAGACCGCGTCGGCACCGGACGCGCGACCCGGCTGACCCTGACCCATGCGCCAAATTTTCCCGAATCCTATCGGCTGCACACAGGTCCCGAAGACGCTGCCGAGGACGTGCTGCGTCTCGACCGACTGACCAGCGACGGCACCCGCGACGCGCGCTTCTATCGCGAGCTCAGCGCCGACGGCGAACATTTGCGCCTCAAGATCTATCGTCGCGGCGGTCTGATCCCATTGTCCGAAGCGGTGCCGGTGCTGGAGAATTTCGGCTTCCGGGTACTGGAGGAAGTGCCGACCGAGCTGGAAAATTCCGACGGCGCGCACATCCATGACTTCATGCTGGAATTGCCGATTGGGGCGAGCATCGACTCGGTGCTGGAAATTGCGCCGATGCTTGAACGCGCGGTCATCGACGTGCTCGGCGGCGTCGCCGAAAATGATGCCTTCAACCAGCTTGTCCTGTCGGCGGGCCTGGACATGCAGCCGGTCGTGTGGTTGCGCGCCTGGTTCCGTTACCTCCGCCAGACGGGCGTTGCTTTCGGTCTCGCGACGGTGGTCGATGCCCTGCGCCTGGCCCCCGCCGCGACGATGGCGCTGGTCGACCTGTTCCAAGCCCTGCACGACCCCAGCCGCAGCAAGAACCGCGACGAAGCGGTCGAGCTTGCCGCCGCAACCTTCGACGAAGCGCTGAAGGACGTCCGCGGAATCGACGATGACCGGATTCTTCGTTTGATGCGTGCGGTCGTCGGCGCGACCCTGCGCACCAACGCCTTTGCCCCCGCCGCCGCCGAAGCGCTGGCCTTCAAGATCGATTCCAAGCAGGTCCCCGGCCTCCCCGCGCCGATCCCCTATCGCGAGATCTGGGTCTATTCACCACGGGTCGAGGGCATTCACCTGCGCGGTGGACCGATCGCCCGCGGCGGGCTGCGCTGGTCCGACCGGCGCGACGATTTCCGCACCGAAATCCTCGGGCTGATGAAGGCCCAGCTGGTCAAGAATGCCGTCATCGTGCCGACGGGCGCGAAGGGCGGTTTCTATGCCAAGCAGCTGCCCAGCCCATCGGTCGACCGCGACGGCTGGCTGGCCGAAGGGACCGAGAGCTATCGGATCTTCATCCGCTCCTTGCTGTCGGTCACCGACAATATCGTCGAGGACAAGGTCGTCCATCCCGATCGCGTGGTAATTCGCGACGGCGAAGACCCGTATTTCGTCGTCGCGGCCGACAAGGGCACCGCAACCTTCTCCGACGTTGCCAACGCCATCGCCCTGGAACGCAATTTCTGGCTCGGCGACGCCTTCGCCTCGGGCGGTTCGAACGGCTACGACCACAAGGCGATGGGGATTACCGCCAAGGGCGCCTGGATCTCCGTCCAGCGCCACTTCCTCGAAATGGGGATCGATGTTCAGCATGATCCGGTCCGGGTCGCGGGCTGCGGCGACATGTCGGGCGACGTGTTCGGCAACGGCATGCTGCTGAGCCAGGCGATCAAGCTGGTCGCCGCCTTTGACCACCGCCACATCTTCATCGATCCCAATCCCGATCCCGCGGGTAGCTGGAGCGAGCGCGAGCGGATGTTCAATCTCCCCCGGTCGAGCTGGGACGATTATGACCGCAAGCTGCTGTCGAAGGGCGGGATGATCGTCCCGCGCAGCCAGAAGTCGATTGACCTTACCCCCGAAGCCAAGGCCGCGCTTGGCCTCGACGTCGACACGATCGACCCGTCGAGCCTCATTTCGGCGATCCTCAAGGCGCCGGTCGACCTGCTTTGGTTCGGCGGCATCGGCACCTATATCAAGGCGAGCTATCAGACCAACGCCCAGGTCGGCGACCCCGCCAACGACAGCCTGCGGGTCGATGCCCGGGAAGTCCGGGCGAAAGTGATTGGCGAGGGCGCCAACCTGGCGATCAACCAGGCTGCGCGGATCGAATTCGCCGCGCACGGCGGACGGATCAATACCGACTTCATCGACAATTCGGCGGGCGTCGATTGCTCGGATAATGAAGTCAACATCAAGATCCCGCTCAACCGTGAAATGCGCGAAGGCCGCCTGGACGCTGCGGAGCGCAACAAGCTGCTCGCGCGGATGACCGAGGAAGTGTCTGAACTGGTGCTGGAGGATAATCGCCTCCAGTCGCTGGCGATCTCCGTTGCCGAAGCCCGGGGCTCGGCCGGACTGCCCGGCTTTGTCCGCACGATTGAACTTCTGGAAGCTTCCGGCCGCCTCGATCGCAAGGTCGAAGGCCTGGAAAGCAGTGACGCGTTGCTTCGCCGGGCGCTCGACTCGCGCGGCCTGACCCGGCCGGAACTGGCCGTCTTGCTGTCGATGTCGAAAATGATGCTCCAGGACGCGGCGGAGGAGTTGAAGCTCGCTGACGACCCGAGCCTTGAGGGCGAGTTGATGGCTGCATTTCCGCAGCCGATGCAGCAGAAGCATGCTGATGCCATCCGCGCCCACCGGCTGCGGCACCAGATCGTTGCTACCAAGGTCGCCAACCGGCTCGTTAACCGGCTCGGCCCAAGCGTCGCCCTCGACATGACCGAGGAAGAAGGCGCCGGACTGCCCCAGGTAGTGACCGCCTTCCTGGTCACCGAGCGGCTGCTGGGCCTCAAGCAATTGTGGGCCCGGATCGAGGCTGCCGAGGTGCCGGAGTCGACCCGGATCGAGCTGTTCGCGCGGACCGCGCGCAGCGTTCGTAATCACCTTGGCGACGTCATCCGCGCCGCGGCCGGTGAAACGAGCGTCACGAAGGTCGCAGCCCTGCTGCAGCCCGGTCTCGACAAGGTCGCATCCAAGGCGACCCGGCTGCTCCGTGCGGAAGTCCGCGACGAAGCCGCGGCGCGACGGGAAAATCTGGAAGCGCTAACCAGCGACCAGCAGATCGTCGATGCCTTGGTCCGCCTCTATGAGCTCGACGGCGTGTTCGGTATCTCGGCGCTGTCGGCGGCGAAGAACGCCGACGCCTTGGCGCTCACCTCCGCTTATACCCGGCTTGGCGAAGTGCTCGGGATCGACTGGGCGCATCAGCAGGTTGCCCGCTTTGTTCCTGCCGACCAGTGGGAACGGCTGCTCCAGGCCGGGCTGATGCGTGACTTCGAGCAGTTGCGGATCGATTTCCTGTCGCGCATGCGCGGCGACGACCCCGAGCAGAGCGTGGAGAATTGGGTGTTGCGCAATCCACGCCGCATGGCCCAGTTCCGCGGACTGGTGGAGCGCGCCAAGATGGCCGGCCAGGTCACCGCCCCGATGTTGGCGCAAATTGCCAGCCAGGCGCGGATCCTCCTGTCCCGCTGATGCGCGCCGCAGTACTAGTTCCGGCTCCGACATTTCCGGAGGCCTATGACTGGGCTTATGACGTCGAGGCAGCGGTGCTTGAGCGGGGCGGGTTTGAGGTCACGCCCCTGCCTTGGACCGACGTCGCCGATGTCGGCGAGTTCGACGTGGTCCTGCCGCTGGTCACCTGGGGCTATCATCTCGATCCGTCGCGATGGCATGGGCTGCTCGACCAGCTTGAGCACGAACGCATCCCAACGATCAATCCCGTTCCGCTGCTCCGCTGGAACAGCGACAAACGCTATCTTGCCGAGCTCGCCGGTAAGGATATCGCAGTGATCCCGACCAGATCGGCAAAGGCGATGAATCGGGAGGCGTTGGCCTCCGCGCGCGAAACCTTTGGACCGGAGCTTGTCATCAAGCCGCCGATATCCGCCTCCGCAGACGGAACCCACCGCCTCGGACCCGGCGACGACATACCGGCCACGGCAATCGGCAGGCCGATGCTGATCCAGCCCTTCCTGCCCTCGGTCACCACGGAGGGCGAATATAGCCTGATGCTGTTCGGCGGCCGGTTCAGCCATGCCGTGGTCAAGCGCCCGAAGAGCGGGGACTACCGGGTCCAGCCGCACCTTGGTGGAAGCGAAATGCCCTGCGCTCCTCCCGACGGCGCCGTCGAACTGGCGCGCGCCGCGCTGGCCGCAGCGCCCGCCGCCGCCACCTATGCCCGGGTCGACATGGTCCGCGGCCCTGGCGGGGAGCTGGCAATCATCGAACTGGAACTGATCGAGCCCTCGCTATGGCTGCAGCACGCCCCCGACGGCGGTGCGTCATTCGCCGCAGCGGTTCGTGACGCGCTGAAATAGCCATTGGCGGATGGCCGATGTCAGGTTGGGCGGGTCGCCCGGCCCGTCCATCCGCTCAACATCGATCCGCGCGATCAGCGCGTTCAGCGGAAGCCGCTCATCCCGCGCCACTCCTTCAAGCGCCGCCCAGAACATCGGCTCCAGGCTGATCGAGGTCTCATGCCCCGCGATAGTGACGGAGCGCTTGGTCGGTGAACCCAATGTCATGCGCGCTCCGCCGACGGCCTGGACGCCTTGCGCGGCCGGAACCGCGCGCGGCGCCGTCGTCAATACATATGCTGGCCGCCGTTGATCGACAAAGTCGACCCCGTGACGAAACCGGCATTTTCATCGACCAGGAAGGCCACGCCGCGGGCAATTTCCTCGGCCTTGCCAAGCCGGTTGACCGGAATCCGCGCGACGATCTTGGCCAGCACCTCCTGCGGCACCGCAGCGACCATGTCGGTATCGATATAGCCCGGCGCGATGGCGTTGACGGTGACGCCGCTGCGCGCGCCTTCCTGGGCCAATGCCTTGGTAAATCCGTGAATCCCGGACTTCGCGGCGGCATAATTGACCTGGCCATATTGCCCGGCCTGGCCGTTAATCGAGCCGATGTTAACGATCCGGCCATAGCCGCGGCCGGCCATCCCTTCGAAAACCGCCTTGGCCATGTTGAAGCAGCCGCCGAGATTGGTGTCGATCACTTGCTGCCATTGCTCGTGGCTCTGCCGCTTTATCGTGCTGTCCCGGGTAATTCCGGCATTATTGACCAGCACGTCGACGGGGCCGAGCTCTGACTCGACCTTTTTCACTCCCTCCTGGCAGGCGTCATAGTCGGCGACGTCCCATCTGAAGGCGGGGATGCCGGTCCTTTCAGTAAATTCGCGGGCGCGTTCGTCGTTGCCGGCATAATTGGCCGCGACCTTCATGCCCATGTCCTTGAGCGCGATGCTGATCGCCTCGCCAATCCCTCTCGTCCCACCGGTTACGATCGCCACTCGCGCCATGACATTCTCCTGCCTTATCCTGTTGTCCCGGGTTAGGGCGTGGGCCACCATCCGGCAAGTTCACGTCGGATCAGCCGGTCGAGCATGTCGATGCCCTGTTCGCTGTCGTTAAGGCATTCTAGCCGCGCGAAATGGGTTCCGCCGGCGGCAAGGAAGTCCTCGCGCCCGCGAATGCCAAGCTCCTCGATGGTTTCCAGGCAGTCGGCGGAAAAGCCGGGGGCCGCAATGGCGATTTTGGTGACGCCCTGCTCCGGATAGGCCTTCAGCACCGTGTCAGTTGCGGGCTCAAGCCATTTGGCCCTGCCGAACCGCGACTGGAAGGCAATGTCGGTCGGCAGGCCGACCCGTTCCCCGACTAGGCGTGCGGTCTTCTGGCAATGGCAGTGATAGGGATCGCCAAGCCGCAATGTCCGCTCCGGCATTCCATGAAAGCTAAGCAACAGCCGGTCCGGTGCGAAATCGAGAGCCGCGAGCTGCGACTTGAGGCTGACAAGCAGTGCCTGGATATGCAGCGGATCGTCATAATAAGGCGGCAGCGTGCGCAGCGCCGGCTGCCAGCGGCGCGCGGCGATGGCGGCAAAGGTCGCGTCCATCGCGCTGGCGGTCGTGGCGGCGCAATATTGCGGATAAAGCGGGGCCGCGAGCAGGCGCGTCACCCCCGCATCGACCAGCCGGCCAATGGCAGCCACGACGCTGGGATTGCCGTATCGCATCGCCCAGTCGACCGTCACAGTTTCACCGAGCCTGGCCTGGAGCGCCCGAGATTGCCGCGCGGTGATCGCCGCCAGCGGCGAACCTTCATCCTGCCAGACCTGGGCATAGGCATGGGCGCTCTTGCGCGGTCGGGTGCGCAGAATGATCCCCCGAAGGATTGGCTGCCAGAGCAGGCTAGGAATCTCGATGACGCGGGGATCCGACAGGAATTCGGCAAGGTAGCGCCGAACAGCAGCCGCGTCCGGCGCGTCGGGAGTGCCAAGGTTGATCAGCAAAACGCCGATCCGGGGCGCTGGAATGGCGGGATGGTCAGGGGGAGGCATCAGCCGCTCATCGGGTCAAACGGCAGGTTGCGCAAGCGCCGCCCGGTCCCTGCGTAAATAGCATTGGCGACGGCAGGCGCGAGTACAGCGATGCCGAGCCCGCTGACCCCGCCGGCGGGGCCGTCATTGGCGATCAGTTCGATTTCGACCCGGGGCACCTGGTCGAGCCGCTCGAAGCCCATGCCGCGCATCGGCCTGGCGCGCGGCATGCCGGCAATGAATTCGGGCGCGGGGATGGTCGCAGCGGCCAGCGCGGCGAGCAGGCCACCCTCGACCTGTTGCCGCACCAGTCCAGGATTGACCATCCTTCCGGCATCGACGGCCGCGACCAGCCGGCTCACCGCGATCCGCTGGTCGGCGCCGATATTCGCTTCGGCGAGCAAGCCGATGTGAGACCCGTAAAGCGAGGCGCAGGCCAGGCCCATGGTGCTGCCGCGGCCGCCGCCATCCCAGCCGCCGAGGGCGGCGGCGGTGCTGAGCGCCCGCGCAAGACGCGTCGCGCCGCCCAGCATGCCGATCCGGAACGCCAGCGGCTCGGCGCCCATCGCCAGCGCCATCTCGTCGATAAAGCTTTCGGTAAAGAATATATGGGCCGCGGCGTCTCCGCCACGCATGTAGCCCGTACGGATCGGCAGTGCGGCATCGATCGCCTCGACCCGAATGGCGTCAATGCCATACGGCGGCGCCGCGCCGGACGGAGCGAAGGCTGGCGGTTCCCCGCCCTTCGCCCGCGCCAAGTTTGCCAGCAGGCCGGAGGTGCTGGCCACTCGCGCTTTCCAGGCGGCAATCCGTCCATCCGGGGAAGGCAGCGCAGTCAGCCGGGCGATCGCCGGCGGCCGGACCGGGTCGCTGTTTTGCGCGGTTGCCGGTGGCAGCGTCAGGCTGACAGCCCGCTTCGTGTGCCGGGCCAGTTCAACCGCGATTGCCACTACCTCGACTTCGACCGCACGGCCCGATCCGTCACCGACAGGCATGGCGTAAACGGTCACGTCGGAAGCCTTCAGCCGGGCAGCGTCGGCGGCCGCCTGGCGAACCAGGTCGGGAACTTGTGTGCCCGACCAGATCTCGAGCCGCTCGCCGGTGAACCTTGCAACAGCCGCCGGCAGCTCCAGCCCGTAATGCGCAGTTGCGGCGACCGAATAGGTGGCTGCCAGCGGCCTGCTGTCCTCGGTTGCCGCATCATAGTCGCCGCGATCGACCAGCCGGATCGCGTCGCCCCCTTTCAGCGCGTCCTGCAACAGGACATGCGGGTCGGCCGGGGAAGGACCTTCGAATTTCGGCGCGGCCCGGGCTAGTGCCCGGTCGGCGGCCCACCAGCTATCGCCGATTGCCGCGATCCAGCCGTCGCGGGCAAGCAGATCGACCAGGCCCATCTGCCGTTCGCCCGCCTGGCGCGAAAATCCTACCAGCCTTCCGCGGGGCGGTGCCAGCCGCACAGACGCAAACAGCATTCCTGGGAGACGGACGTCACCGGCAAAGCGAAGACTGCCGTCGGACTTGGCGGGAAGATCGAGCCGGGGCAGGTCTATGCCGATCAGCCGATTGGTGGCACCCACCCGAAAAGCTGGCTGATCGGGCGGCCGCATCGCCGCCGCCGCTGCCGCGACCTCGCCGAACGCCAGCCGCTTGCCTTCATGGATGACGAACCCGCCGGCGGTGTCGCATTCCCTTGCCCGCACATTCCACCGCGCGGCGGCCGCCGCGCACAGCAGTGCGCGAGCCGTCGCGGCGGTGGACCGGACTGGCTCTTCGAAAGCGCGGATCGAGCTGGAACCGGCGGTAATCCGCGTTTCCACGCCGATTTCACGTGCGACGAGCCTGTTGATGTTCGCGTCATTGTGCGGGGCCGGTTCGACGGCCATCGACTCCCATGCCGCGCCCAGCTCGTCGGCGGCGATCTGCGCAAGCCCGGTCCAGATGCCTTGCCCGACCTCGGCCTGCGGCGCGACCAGCGTCACCCGCCCGTCGAGCGCGATCTTGAGAAATGCGCCGAACAAGGCTTCGTTGGCGGTGCCGCGGAGCGGGCTGCCTTCCCGCTTCGGCCAGACGAGATAGGCAAGGATTAGCCCCACGCCCGCGCCGCCGCCGATCAGCAGGGTTCGGCGGGTAACGCCGGTGGAGCGCATCGTCAGCCGGCGTAACGCTGCTTGAGCGCGACCCGATCGATCTTCCCGGTTCCCAGGCGCGGCAGTGGCCCGTCGGAGAAGATCATCTTGTCGGGGATTTTATATGCCGCAAGGCGTCCGTCGAGAAATCCGCGAAGATCCTCCTCCGAAATGCTGCTGCCTTCGCGGCGGTGGAGCACCGCCACCGGAACCTCGCCCAGCCGCTCATCAGATGTCCCGAACACGGCCGCCTCGGCGATCCCCTCGCAGCTGTATAATGCGGCTTCGACCTCGGCGGCGGAGATATTCTCGCCCCCGCGTATGATGATGTCTTTCTTGCGATCAACGATGAAAAGATAACCGTCCTCGTCGAGATAGCCGATGTCGCCGGTGCGGATGAATCCGTCGGCGGTGACCGCCGCGGCCGTGGCCGCTTCATTCTTCCAATAGCCGCGGATATTGGCGGCCGATCTTATGGCGATCTCGCCCCGCTCGCCAGATTCCAGATGGCGGCCGCCCTCGCCGAGGATCGCAATCTCGACATAAGGTTTCTGCGCACGGCCGGTCGAGGCCGGCTTGGCGGCATAATTGTCCCAGAAATTGCCGCACCCAACGGCATTGGTCTCGGTCAGGCCGTAACCCAGCGCCGGCTGAGCGCCGGGGAAGCTTTTCTGCAGCCGGTCGACATGGGCGACCGGGCGCGGCGCGCCGCCGGCGGCGATGTCCGTAAGCGTTGACAGGTCGTAATTGCCACGGTCTGGGTGGTTCATCAGTTCCAAGCTCATCGTCGGCACGCCGACGAAATAGGTGATCTTCTCTTTTTCGATCAGCCGGAGTGCTTCGCTGGCATCCCATTTCGCCATCAGCACCATCCCGCGCGAAATCACAAAGCTGTTGAGCAGCACCGGCACTTCGCCGGTGACGTGGAATAGCGGAACGACGACAAGAGTTTTGGGAGGATTGGCCGGAGGCCGCCCTTCCGATTCCAATATGCCTTTGAGCACCATCAGGCTGGTTGCATAGGCATAGACCCCGGTCGTAACGGCCCGGTGGGTCGACACCGCGCCCTTGGCCTCGCCGGTCGATCCCGAAGTGAACAGGATCGTCGCATCATCGTCCGGCTCAATTTCGGGCAGGGCGCCATCCTCGGCCGCATCCAGCAGGCTGTGCATCGCCTCTTGCGCGGGGCTTTCGATGGCCAGCGTTTCCACCTTGCCCGTCCAGCCGGTCGCTGCGATGCGCTTGGCGCGCGACGCATCGGCGAGCACCAGCGTCGGTGACGTCATGTCCAGTGCGTGGCGCAGCTCATCGGCCTGCCACCAACCATTCAGCAATGTCGCGACCGCACCCGCCTTAAGGATCGCCATGTAGGACAGGACCCAGGCGGGACAATTGCGCATGGCGATGCCGACCCGGTCGCCCTTCTTGATTCCCCGTGCCAACAGGCCAAGCGCCGCGCGGTCCGAAAGCTGGTCGAGTTGCGCAAAGGTGAGCCGTTGATTGGCGGTGATCACCGCTTCGACTTCAGCGCTGAGCATGCAGAATGTCTTGAAGAACAGCGGCAGCGTTGCCGGGAAATTGCCGACGATCGTCCGGCCCCGGTCGTCCTCCTCGAGGATCAGTTGCCCGCCTGGCCCGGTTATCGCGGCCAGTACCGCGTCATATTTCCGGTCGAGGTCGCTCAGCGGCATCCTACACTCCTTGGACTTTTATATACGTCACCCTATGAGGCGGCATCGCAGAGGGAAACCCCCGGGAGCGCTAAATGGGTGTGATGATGTCAACGATTGCCAGTACCGCCGCGATCGCCTTTCCCGATCTCGGCCTGTCGCCGGTCGCGCTCGACCTCGGCTTCTTTCAGCTGCGCTGGTACAGCCTCGCCTATCTGGCCGGCATCTTCATCGGCTATTGGTACCTTCTTAAGCTGCTCAGCCAGCCCGGCGCGCCGATGGCCCGCCGCCATGCCGACGACCTGGTTTTCTACGCCGCGCTCGGCATCATCTTCGGCGGGAGGCTTGGCTATGTCTTGTTCTACAACCTCGGCTTCTATCTCGACAACCCGCTCGACATCCTGAAGCTGTGGGATGGGGGCATGAGCTTCCACGGCGGGGTGATCGGCACTTCGGTCGGAATCCTTTATCTTGCCTGGAAGGAAAAGCTGCCCTGGCTGCGAATCCACGACTATGTCGCCTGCTGCGTGCCCTTCGGCCTGTTTTTCGGCCGCCTTGCCAATTTCGTGAACCAGGAGCTGTGGGGTGCGCCGAGCGACGTGCCATGGGCAATACGGTTCGAGGAAACCACCGCCTTCGGCACCACCCTGGGTGAACCGCGCCATCCCAGCCAGCTTTACGAAGCAGGCCTTGAAGGACTGGTTCTGTTCGCGATCCTGGCGATCCTGTTCTGGCGGACCGAGGCACGCTACCAGCCGGGCAAGCTCGTCGGCGCGTTCATCTTCTTCTACGGGATTTTCCGCTTCGGCGTTGAATATGTGCGCGAACCTGACGTCCAGCTGGCCGAATTCGCCGCGAACAGCGGGCTTCAGATGGGACAGTGGCTGACAATCCCGATGATCGCGGGCGGCCTGTACCTGATGGTCACCGCCAAGAAGCGGCGAGTGCGGGTCGAGCCGACGTTGGGGTCGGCCAGCGTCGCGTGACCCCGCTCGGTCGCGCCCTTGCCGACCGCATCAGGATCGAAGGGCCGCTAAGCGTCGAAGCCTATATGGCGGCTTGCAACGCCTATTATTACGCCACGCGTGACCCGCTTGGCGTGGGCGGCGACTTCACCACCGCTCCGGAAATCCATCAGATGTTTGGCGAGATGGTGGGTGCTGCGCTGGCCGACGTATGGACCCGGATCGGAAAGCCTGTCGAGGCGGTTTATGCCGAGCTTGGTCCGGGCCGTGGGACGCTGGCGGGTGACGCGTCCCGGGTGTTGCGCCGAGTCGGGTTCGAAGGCGCGATACATTTGGTCGAGACGAGCCCAGCGCTGCGCGAACGACAGGCCGCCTTGCTGCCCGAGGCGATATTTCACGACTCGCTGGATTCGCTGCCAGAGGTCCCGCTGTTGCTGGCCGCCAACGAATTCTTCGACGCGCTTCCCGTCCGGCAGTTCGTCGGGGATCGGGAACGTCGAGTCATTCTCGCGGGCGGCACGATGGCTTTCGACCGGGACGGCGAAATCGTCGAAACCTCGCCCGCCCGCGCCGAGGTGGCGGAACAGCTAGGCAGGCATCTGGCGACCCATGGCGGCGCGGCGCTGGTCATCGATTATGGCTATGCCGGGGGTGAGCGCGGTGACACGCTCCAGGCTGTTCGCGCGCATCGCCACGCGCTGGTCCTCGACCGCCCGGGCGAGCAGGACCTTACCGCCCACGTCGACTTCAAGGCTCTGGCGGAGGCGGCGCGCAAAGGAGGCGCGGACGCCAGCCGAATCGTGAGCCAGGGCAGCTGGCTGGAAACGCTCGGCATTGGCGCGCGGGCGATGGCGCTGGCCGCCAAGAATCCCGACGACACGCAAAGCATCGCGGAGGCCCGGCGGCGATTGTGCGACGAGGAACAGATGGGCCGCCTGTTCAAGGTCCTCGCATTGCGCGCGCCCGATTGGCCCTCGGTGGCGGGCCTCGAATGAGCAGGGTCAGCTACCGCATCGCGCGGACGGATGATGCGCAAGCGCTGGCCGAACTCGGCGCGGCAACCTTCACCGCGACGTTCGGCCATCTTTACCGCGCCGAAGACCTGGCGATCTTCCTTCAGAATCACAGCCCGGCAGCCTGGCGTAAGGAGCTTGGCGATCCGGCGTTCGAAGTGAAGGTCGCCGAGGCGGGCGGCAGGATGGTGGGTTATGCCAAGCTCGGCCCTCCGCATCTGCCCTTCGAGCCGCGGGGCGAAGCCGCCGAACTCCGCCAGCTTTATGTCATCGAGGAGATGAAAGGCAGCGGCGTGGCCCATGAACTCATTCGCTGGGTCATCGAGCGCGCCCGCGTACGGCATGCCGACCATCTCTATCTGTCGGTCTTCACCGACAATCACCGCGCCCGCCGCTTCTACGAAAAGCTCGGCTTCGAAGCCGAGGGAACCTATCATTTCATGGTCGGCGATCATGCCGACGAAGACATTGTGATGCGGCTGCAGCTATGATCCTCGATATCGTCCGCACCGCTGCGCTGGAGGGCGTTGCGCACGGCTTTTTCGGACGGGAAGGCGGCCTTTTCCAAGGACCGGCCGCCGGCCTGAACTGCGGCCTCGGCAGCAACGACGATCCCGCTGCGGTCCGCGCAAACCGCCGCCTCGCCGCCGATGCCGTCCTGCCCGGCTGCGGCCTGGCCAGCGTCTACCAGATTCATTCTCCCGAGGCAGTGATCGTTAGCGAAGCGAATGAGGGTCAGCCGCGGCCAAGGGCGGACGCGCTAGTCACCGACCGGCCCGGCCTGCTGCTCGGCATCGTTACCGCCGACTGCGCCCCGGTCCTGCTCGCCGACACCGAGGCAGGCGTAGTGGGCGCGGCCCATGCCGGTTGGCGCGGCGCTACCGCAGGGGTTACCGACCGCACGATCGCCGCAATGCTGTCGCTGGGCGCCAGGATCGAGCGGATCGCGGCGGCGGTCGGCCCGTGCATCGCCCGCTCGTCCTACGAGGTCGACCATGACTTCGCGGACCGGCTGCTCACCGCTGATGAGAGCAACGAGCGCTTCCTGTCCAGCGGGCCCGGCGACCGGCCGCGCTTCGACCTGGAAGCCTACGTCGTCGCACGCCTCGCCGCCGCCGGCGTGCGCCGGATCGAAGCGGTCGGCCTGGACACCTACGTCTTGGCGGACCGTTTCTACAGTTTCCGGCGAGCCACCCATCGCGGCGAGCCCGACTATGGCCGGCAAATCTCGCTGATCGCTCTGGCCCCGGCCTGAACCCTCTGCCATCAACGCGGCGGGGAGGATCATCGATGGCCGCACGTTGGGGATTGTGGGGCGGGCTTGCCGCCTTCCTTTTGATGCTGCTTCTTCCGGCGCCCGCCAACATGCCGCTGGCCGCGTGGCGGACCTGCGCGATCGTCACGCTGATGGCGACCTGGTGGATGACGCAGGCGCTGCCGCTGACCGCGACGGCGCTGATCCCTTTCCTCGCCTTCCCGCTGGCAGGGATCATGAACGCGGGCGATACCGCCGCCACTTATTATTCGCCGATCCTGTTTTTGGTGCTGGGCGGCGCCTTCATCGCCCTGGCGATCGAGCGAACCGGCCTCCATCGCCGGCTGGCGCTGGCCATCATCCGGCGCGGCGGACAGTCGCCGGGCGCGATGCTTTTTGCCTTCCTGGCGTCGACCGCGATCATTTCGATGATCGTGTCGAACACCGCCACCACGCTGATCATGATCCCGATAGCCGTCGCCCTGATCAAGGCTGCGGACATTCCCGACGGCCATAGCCAGGGGTTTGCCGGGGCGTTGGCGATGGGAATAGCCTTCTCGGCGTCGATCGGCGGGCTTGGGACGCTCGTGGGCTCGCCGACCAACGCGATCGCTGCGGGGATCATCGAACAATCGACCGGGCTTCGCATCACCTTCCTGACATGGGCGACCTACGGCCTGCCGCTGGTAATCCTGTCGATCCCGCTGTGCTGGTGGATCCTGATGCGCGTCCAGCGGGTCCAACCGACCGACTTCGTCGCCGCCAAGGCCATCGCCGCGATTGGCGAAGCGGGACCCTGGTCGACGGCCGAGCGCCGGCTCGTTCCGCTGATCGGACTGGTGCTAGCGGCGTGGATCGCGCTCCCCCTGGTAACGCCACTGCTCCCCAGGGATTCGGTGACCGACGGGACCATCGCGATTGCCGCGGGCCTCCTGTTGTTCGTAATCCCCGACGGCAGTGGACGGGGTCTACTCAACTGGGATGAGGCTAATCGGGCGCCTTGGGCGGTGATCCTGCTGTTTGGCGGCGGGCTGGCACTGGCCGCCGGCATCGGCGCGTCCGGTCTCGGCGACTGGCTAGGCGTCGCGTTGCAGCCGCTCAAGACCATCGATCCGGTAATCGTCGCGCTGGTTCTCGTTGCACTGGTCGTCCTCATCACCGAATTCGCGTCGAATGTCGCGGCGGCCAGCGCTATCATTCCGGTTGTCGCCGGAGTGATCGCCGCGACGGGCGTCGATCCGATCCTTCTTGCCCTGCCCGCCGCATGGGCGGCCAGTTGGGGGTTCATGCTGCCGTCCGGAACTGGTCCCAACGCGATCGCCTGGGCGACCGGCCACATCGCGTTGCCGCGCATGCTCAAGGCCGGCCTCTTGCTCGACCTCGCCGGTGTCCCGCTGATGGTCGGGATTGTGTGGCTTATCGCCCTGTTGTTGGGCTAGTGGCGCGACAGATAGGAGAATCCGAGTGACCGAAAGCCGCCGCCCCAAGGACGCCGAAACCCATATCGGCAACCATAAGCTCGATCCGTCGACCCTGATGATGGGCCATGGATTCGACCCCTCGCTGTCAGAGGGCAGCCTGAAGCCGCCGATCTTCCTCACCTCGACCTTCGTTTTCCAGAATGCAGCGGAAGGGAAGCGCTTTTTCGAGGGAATTACGGGCAGGAGCGACGGTTCGGGCAAGGCCGCGGGTCTCGTCTATTCGCGCTTCAACGGCCCTAACCAGGAAATCCTCGAGGATCGCCTCGCCATCTGGGAGGATGCCGAAGCGGCCCTGAGCTTCTCAAGCGGCATGACCGCAATCTCGACCCTGGTGCTTGCGCTTGCCGGCCAGAATGACGTGATCGTGCATTCGGGTCCGCTTTATGCCGCGACCGAAAGCGTGATCGACAAGATCATGGCGCGGTTCGGCGTCGGATATGTCGACTTTCCTGCCGGCGCGTCGCGCGAAGAGCTGGACAGCGTTATGGCCAAGGCCAAGTCGATGGCCGCCGAAAAGGGCGGCAAGGTCGCCATGATCTACCTCGAAAGCCCGGCCAACCCGACCAATGCGCTGGTCGACGTTGAGGCGGTTCACGCCGCCCGCGCCGCCGCGTTCGACGGAGAACTGCCGCCGATCGCCATCGACAACACCTTCCTCGGCCCGCTGTGGGCGAAGCCGCTCGCGCAGGGTGCGGACGTATCGGTCTATTCGCTGACCAAATATGTTGGCGGCCACAGCGACCTCGTCGCCGGCGCGCTGGTGGGATCGAAGGCAGTCCTCAACAAGGTCCGACTGATTCGCAACCCGATGGGCGGGATTTGCGATCCCAATACCGCCTGGATGCTGATGCGCAGCCTCGAGACGCTGGAACTGCGCATGAGCCGCGCGGGCGAGAATGCCGAAAAAGTCTGCGCATTCCTCCGCGACCACCCGAAGGTTGAAAAAGTCGGCTACCTCGGGTTCCTCGAGCAAGGATCGCGCCAGAAGGACATCTTCGACCGTCACTGCAGCGGAGCCGGCTCGACCTTCTCACTCTATCTGAAGGGCGGCGAGGCCGAAGCGTTCCGCTTTCTCGACGCCCTGCGGATCGCCAAGCTCGCCGTCAGCCTGGGCGGTACCGAGACACTCGCCAGCGCCCCGGCCGCGATGACGCATTTGTCTGTACCCGACGAACGCAAGGCAGCACTGGGCATCAGCGACAACCTCGTCCGGATTTCGATCGGGGTCGAAAAGGCCGAGGATCTGATTGCCGACTTCGCCAACGCGCTGGACGCGGTCTGAGCGGCATGGCCAGCGACAAGGTTGCGCGCGGGGAGTGTCCCGCCTGCGGCATGCCGATTCCGTTCAGCCGGGTGACTGGCATGCGCAACAAGCCGTTCGACTGCCGCGCGTGCGGACGTTCGATCAAGCTGCTGCTCGACAAGAAGGTGACGTTTGGAATCGTCGCGGCCGGACTGGTCACCGCCAAGATGGTCGGGGCCTGGTCCGTCCCGCTCATCCTCGCCGGGATCGGCATCTGGGACTGGAAAGCCGCCAAGGTCGGGCTTGCCGATCCTAGCCCCAATCCTCCGTCCGCCACTTCCTAGCGGCCGCGAGCTTGCGCAGCCGGTCGTGCGGATTGACCGCAACCGGCTCGTCCGACCATTCGAACACCGGCGCGTCGCTGGCATGGTCCGAATAGAAGCGGACATGTCCGCGCTCCAGCCCGCTCTCAGCGAGCCATTGTTCAACCATCACTAGCTTGGCCGGACCGTAACAATTCTGCCCGTCGATCTTGGCATGGACCCGTTCGTCCAGGCCGAGGATCGAATTGGTACCGATGCAATCGTCGAAACCGAGCTGCTCGGCGATCTCCCGGGCGTAAAAACGGTAGCTTGCGGTGGCCATCACGACCCGCCGCCCTTCGGCCTTGTCCCGGGCGATCGCCGCGCGCGCACCGGGGCGGACATTGGTCTCCAGAACAGCCTGCGCGAAACTATCCACCAACGGCTTCAGCTCGGCGGGATGACGGTTGTGGCCAAGCAGCAGGCGATGGTTGATTTCCTTCAACCGGCCGCGATCGATCAGCTTGGCGACATAGGCTAGCATCGACAGGGCCACCAACGGCAACAGCAGCAGTCGCCACGGCGCGCGTCGCGTTGCGCAATGAAGCAGGAAGGGCGTGTAGGTCGCCCGCCGGGTCACCGTCCGGTCCATGTCGTAAATGGCGAAATCGGTCATGCGCGGCCTTCGAGGATAGCGGTCACCAATTCATGGTCCGCGGGCTTGTCGACGTCCACTGCCGCCAGCGGATTGGCGAGCTCCACCTTGCGCAAGCTTAGGCCGAGGCGGCGGCCGACACGCTCCAGGATCTGGTCGAGCGTCAGCAGGCGGAGCAGCGTCCCGGCGAGAACGGCCGGTCCCAGGGCGGCGACCATCCGCCAACCCTTCTTGCGATCCTGCTCAACCGATCGCCACAGCGCGATCGCCCGCCCCGCTCCCGGTCCGCCCAGCGCAAAGAGATTGGCGCCCGAATAGGCGCCTCCGCGAAACCGGAGCCAGGTTCGCCTGGTCGCCGGCAGCCGGGCCGTCAGCGCCTTGCGCTCGACCATCCCGATGGCGACGTCGGCGGTGCCCGCCTTGGAGATGAAGTCCGCGATCATCGCACTGTCGAGCAAGGCATGATCGGCAGTGGTCACCAGCAAGGGAAAACGGGTCGAGGGATCGGCAATGATCGCCTCGATCGTGGTAGCGATGGTCGGACCCGACGGCTCGACCGTCAGCCGGTCGTCCTTGGGTAGGACAGTGGCGATCCGGTGCGGTTGCTGGGCGAGGACGCGAACGCGCGCGATGTTGCCCGCCGCCAGCAACGCAGCGACAGGGCGCTGGACCATCGGCATTCCGCCAAGCGGGATAAGCGCCTTGAGATCGGTGCCATGGGCCGCGGCGAAGGGGTCGGGTCCGGGCCGCGAACCGGCCAGGACCAGCGCGGTCCAGCCGGTCATGCCAGCCAGCTGGTAACCGGGCGCCCCCGGTCGCGGCAGGCATTTGCCTGTGCCAGCCGCACCCAGTGGAAGATCAGCGACAGGATCGTCCAGGCGGCAACCAGCTCGATGCCGAGGTCCGGCCGCATGATCAGCAGAGAAGCGACGAGGATCACCATGTTGGGATTGCGCCGGGCCGTGATCAGGCGGAAACGGCTGTCGATTCGTCGCCAGACATGGATGTGCATGCCGAAGCGGCGCATGAAAATGCCTTCGATCAGCCGCTGCGCGACATAGCCGAACACGATCGTGCCAACGATCAACAGTTCGTAGACCCGCTCAAGCGGGCGGCCATAGGCCTCCAGCCCTTCCGCCCAGGCCCACCACCAAAAGGGCGGATGGACGAGGTCCGTGCCATGGTCGAAGATGTTGCCCCATTTCGACGACTGGCCGGTGCAGCGAGCCAGCTTTCCGTCGACCGTATCGAGCACCATGAAACCGAAGCCGGCGATGATCCCGGTCCAATACCAGCCATGGTAGAAGAGGAAAAAGGCGGCAACGCACAGGATTGCGCCGATCAGCGTGACCTGGTTCGGGGTCATTCCAGCCTGCGCGGCCCAACGGGTCAGGTAAAACGCCGGCCGCCGCCACAGATAGAGGGTCAACGCATCGGTCACGCCCTTGTAGCTGGCATCGTAGGAGGCCCGCTCGACCGGTGCGAGATCAGCGGGATCGAGCCGCATGACGAATGGTCGGTCGCGCTTGCGAAGCTTCTGGTAGCTTATGTCGGCGCTATCGGCGTCGATCCTGGCCAACGCCCCCTGATAGGCTGCGCCCGATTGCATCGCGGCATGGATTGGCGCCCCATCCGCTCCGGCGGGCAAATGGGCGATGACCGCCTTTCCGTCCTTGGTTAGGACACTTCCCGGCGAACCGGCCAGGGTTCGTAGCCATTCAGGGTCCCATGCCCAGTTGAGATCGGCGTAGACGGTCGAGCGCCCCTCCAGCCGCTCGGCTGCGGGTTCCAGCCCCGCCTTGACCGCAAGCGCATTGGCCCGCGCCTCGGCATCCATGCCGAACGCTCGTGCCGGGTTGGTCCCGACCGTCAGGAAGATTGGCTTCTCGCCCCCGGAACCGCCGCTTGTCATTCTGTCGCGCTATAAGGCATCAACTCTGGCAACAAAGTGGCAATCGCCTTGCTCTTGCCGCCTTCAGCGATTTCGCGCAGGGTTCCGGCCCATGGGGGCTCAGTCGACCACAACCAATGAAGAAAGCGACGACCAGCTGTACCGCTGCGTCGGTTCGCTGACGATTTCACGCGCCGCCTCGACCCAGCGCGAGCTGGAAGCGATACCCGATCCGCTCACCATCGACCTTAGCGGGGTCGAGAAAATCGACACGGTCGGAGCCTGGTTGATCTACCGGACCGTCCGCGATCGCGGGGCGCGTGTGACCGGGGCAAGCGCGGACACCGACGCGCTGCTGAAGCAGGTCGCAGAGGCCGACAATCCGGCCAAGGTCCGCCCCGACCAGCGGCCGGCGATGACCCGGACACTCGACGAACTGGGTGGATGGGTGGCCGACGCGGGCAGGACCACGGTCGGCCTGATCGGCTTCCTTGGCGCTGTCCTTCTGTCGTTCGCAGCGATAATTCGTCGGCCCAAGCGCTTTCGCGTCAATGCCGTGGTTCAGCGGTTCGACCTGGTCGGCGTTCGCGCGCTGGGCATCATCGGCCTGATGAGCTTCCTCATCGGCATCGTCGTCGGCCAGCAGGGCGCTGTCCAGCTCCAGCAGTTCGGGGCAGAGGTCTATACGATCAACCTCATCGGCCGGATTACCGTGCGCGAACTGGGCACGCTGATGACCGCGATCATGGTCGCCGGTCGGTCCGGTTCGGCCTTTGCCGCGCAGATCGGCACGATGAAAATTACCGAGGAAGTGGATGCGATGCGCACCATTGGCGTGTCGCCGATCGAGGCGCTGGTCGTGCCGCGCCTGCTTGCCGCGGTGGTGATGATGCCGCTGCTGGCGTTTTACGCCATGCTGATGAGCTTGCTCGGCGGCGGCATCTATGTCTGGATCGACCTTGGGATTCCGCCGCTGACCTATGTCCAGCGGCTTCAGGAAGTGGTTCCGGTCAGCGACCTTTGGGTCGGCCTGATCAAGGCCCCAGTGTTCGGTTTCATCATCGCGCTGGCCGGCTGTTTCCAGGGCATGCTGGTTCAAGGCAATTCCGAAGAGGTCGGCACGCGCACCACCGCCGCTGTGGTCCAGTCGATCTTCATGGTCATCGTTATCGACGCCGTGTTCGCGGTCTTCTTTTCCCAGGTCGGGTGGATATGAGCGAAGCGCCGATCATCGCGATCCGCGATCTCAGGAACAGTTTCGGCGATCAGGTTATCCATGAAGGGTTGAACCTCGACGTCCAGCGCGGAGAAATCCTCGGCGTGGTCGGCGGATCGGGCACCGGCAAATCGGTCCTGATGCGTTCGATTATCGGGTTGCAGACGCCCGACGCGGGCGAGATCCGGGTGCTCGGTGAGAATATGATCGCCCGCGACGAGGACGAAGCGAAGAATATCCGGCGGCGCTGGGGTGTCCTGTTCCAGAACGGCGCGCTGTTTTCTACCCTGACCGTCGCCGAGAATGTCGAGGTTCCGATCCGGGAATATTTCCCGTTCATCAAGGAGCCGCTGCTTGACGAGATCGCAAGCTACAAGATTTCCATGTCGGGCCTTCCCGCGAACGCCGGGCCGAAATTCCCCTCGGAACTGTCCGGCGGCATGCGCAAGCGTGCGGGCCTTGCGCGGGCGCTTGCGCTCGACCCCGAGCTGCTGTTCCTCGATGAACCCACCGCCGGTCTCGACCCGATAGGCGCCGCTGCCTTTGACGAGCTGATCGAAGGATTGAAGCAAAAGCTCGACCTGACCGTTTTCCTGATTACCCACGACCTCGACACTCTGTGGGCGATCTGCGACCGCGTGGCGGTAATCGCCGACCGCAAGGTAATTGCAGTGGGGACGATTGAAGAATTGCTCGCCTTGGACCATCCTTGGATTCAAGAATATTTTAACGGGCCGCGCGGACGCGCCGCCGTGGCTGGCTTGAAGGGGCACTAACGCCTTATGGAAACGCGGTCGAACCATGTGCTGGTCGGTTCGGTCACGCTGGCGCTGCTGGTGGGCCTGCTGATCTTCATCGTCTGGCTTGCCGGCCTTTCAAACAAGGCCACCAAATGTTTCGACATTTATTTCACCCAGGGGGTCGGCGGTCTCAATAAGGGTAGCCAGGTCAATTTCCAGGGCGTGCCGGTCGGCCAGATCGAACAGATCAGCCTCTTGCCTGACCGGCCCGAATTCGTCTGGGTACGGATCAATGTCGATGCCCAGACGCCGATCCTTCAAGGAACCACGGCGCAGATCAAAGGTGTGGGCTTCACCGGCGTCAGCGAGATTGCGCTGGAAGGTGCAGTCAAGGGCGCCCGCCCGCTGACCCAGGTCGGGCCGCAAGGTTGCCCGGTCGTGCCTGCCAGTTCCGGCGGGCTAGGCGCCCTGCTCAACAGCGCGCCGGAACTGATCGACCGCATCCAGCGGCTGACCGAGCGGCTGACCGAATTGCTCAGCGACCGTAACCAGAATGCGGTGTCCGACATCCTCGAGAACGTCGAAAAGACCACCGATGTGTTGGCCCAGCGCGCGCCGGACCTGGCCGACGCCATTGGCGATGCCCGCATCGCGGCGCGCAACGCCGGGATCGCTGCTCAGCGTGTCGGCGTGCTCGCCGACAGCACCAACCGACTGGTCAACGAGCAAGGGCGACCGGCAGCCGAGGACCTGCGCAAGGCGATCGCCTCGGTCCAGCAGGCCGCAGAGAATCTCGACGCGGTGATCGCCGACGCCCGGCCCGGGATCCAGAATTTCAGCAAGAACACGCTTCCGGAGGCCAATCGGCTGGTCCGCGACTTGCGCGACCTGTCGACCTCGCTCCAGGGATTCTCGGAGCGGCTCGACGAGGATGGTATCGGAGGCGCACTGGGGCCGAAAAAGCTGCCCGACTATAAACCTGGGAAATCTCAATGATCCGACTGTCCCGTATCATGGCCTCGGCCGCCATCGCCCTGTCGCTTGGCGGATGCGCCTTGTTGGGCGGCGGCGCCAAGACCCCGGCGTGGCTGCTCACGCTAACCCCGGCGGCGGCGGCCCCGCCCAGCATCAACCGCACCGCATCGGTGGGCGAATCCGTGACGATTGACGTCCCGGTCATTCCCGAGGCGCTTCGCACCACCCGAGTGCCGGTCCAGTCCGGCCCGATTGCCATTGCCTATGTGAAGGACCTCACCTGGGTCGATCGACCCGACAAGCTTTTTCAGGATCTGGTCGCTGAGACGGTGACCCGCACGACCAACCGGGTGGTACTCGACCCGCGCCAGTCCAACCTCGATCCGGGGCTGACGGTGACCGGCAACCTCAGCCGCTTTGGCTTCGACTCGCAGGAAAATGCGGTTCTGGTTCGCTATGACGCCACCGTCTCTGCAAATGGAGGAAGCGCCGTCCGCACCCGCCGCTTTGAGGCGCGCGAGCCGGCCGACGGCACCGCCGCGAGCGTCGGCCCGGCGCTCAACAGCGCCGCCAACCGCGTCGCCGCCGAGGTTGCGCAGTGGATCGGCGGGGTATGAAACGCGAACGCCGCGCCACCCTGTTCGCCTTGCTGCTAATCGCGGCGGTCCTGATCGCAGCCTTCTTCGCTTATCGCGCCAACCGGTACGTTGGACCTATCGCCACGCTTTAGGCCAGGCTTTTCGATGCCTGTTCGAACACGTCCCGGCTAAGTCCGGGCGATTGCACGATCCGCTCCAGTTCGGCCTGCATCAACGCTGCCCGGACCGGCTCCAGCCGTCGCCAGCGGCCCAGGCTCGACACTTGCCGTGCCGCGACTTGCGGATTGATCCGGTCGACGCCCAGGATCATGTCGGCGAGGAAACGGTAGCCCCGGCCTGACGGGTCGTGGAAACACCATTGGTTGGCCGCGAAATTGCCGACCAATGCCCGCCACCGGTTGGGATTGCGGACTGTGAAGTCGGGATGCGACGCCAATTTTTCGACCACCTCGATCGTGTCCAGCCGCTGCGCCGCGGCCTGGAGGGCGAACCATTTGTCCAGGACCAGGCTGTCATCGCGATAGCGTATGTAAAAGGCATCGAACGCCGCTTCCCGTTCCGGCGAATCTAGGCTGGCAAGCACCAGCAGCGCGCCCTGCCTGTCGGTCATATTATCGGCCAGATCGAACTGCGCCTTGGCCGCGGCCGCGCCGCGCAGCGGGTCCCCCGCCGCCATCAAGGACAGTGCCACCGACCTCAGCCGACGAATCCCCTTGGCCTTGGGGGACAGATCATGGCCCGCGGCGCCAACGGCCTGGGCTGCGGCGAGCAGTTCGCCCAGCTCGCTGCCGATCGCGCTGCGGAGCGTATCGCGACTGCGATGGATGGCCTCCGGGTCCACCCACTGCATCCGATCGCCAATCAGGCTCTCGGCGGGCAGGCTCAGCGCCTCGCTCTTGAAGGCGGGATCGAGCGTGTCGGAGACAAGAGTCCCGCGCGCAGCGGCAATGACCGGGGCGGTATCGGCCGCTTCGCCCGATGCGCCGGCGAGCAGAACGCGGTACATCAACTCCTGCCCGGCCTCGTATCGCGCGAAGGGATCAGGGTCGACTTCCGCGAGCCGCTCAAGCTCCCCATCGCGCCGCTCGACCCGAAGGTTCACGGGCGCCGAAAAATCGCGGTTGATGGACAGAAGCGGCGGTTCGGTGACGCCATCGAAACGCACCGTCGTCGTCGCCGTGCCGAGCAGGATCAGCCGCTCCTCCCCTATCGGCTCACCGCTGTCCGATCCGATCAATGCGGTCCGCAGCGGCAGCAGCATCGGCGCCTTGCCGGTCTGACCGGGCGTGTCCGGGATCGATTGCGAAAGCTCCAGCGTCGCTGTGGCCGCGTCGCGATCATGACTGAGCCGCGCGTCTACAAGCGGAGTGCCCGCCTGGCTGTACCATAAGCGGAACTGGCCTAGGTCGACGCCGCTTGCATCCTCCATCGCCCGGACGAAATCCTCGCAGGTCGCGGCCTGGCCGTCATGCCGGTCGAAATAGAGATCGCTTCCCTTGCGATACGCCTCGTCGCCGAGGATCGTCCGCATCATGCGGATCAGCTCGGCGCCCTTGTTATAAACCGTCGCGGTATAAAAGTTGGTGATCTCGATATAGGTTTCGGGACGCACCGGATGGGCAAGCGGTCCGGCATCTTCGGGAAACTGGGCGGCGCGCAGCACACGGACATCGTCGATCCGCTTGACCGCCGCAGACCCCATGTCGGCCGAAAAGCTCTGGTCGCGAAAGACCGTGAAGCCTTCCTTCAGCGAAAGCTGGAACCAGTCGCGGCAGGTAACCCGGTCGCCCGACCAATTGTGAAAATATTCATGGGCCACCACCCCGGCAATATTGTCGAAGTCGCTGTCGGTCGCCGTGTCTTGATCGGCAAGCACGTAGCGCGAGTTGAAGATGTTGAGGCCCTTGTTCTCCATCGCCCCGAAGTTGAAATCGTCGACCGCGACAATGTTGAACAGGTCGAGGTCATATTCGCGCCCATAAGTTTCCTCGTCCCAGCGCATTGCAGCCTTGAGGCTGGCCATGGCATGGGCGGTCTTCGGCAAGTCGATCTGGCGAACCCAGATCGCGAGTTCGACCTCGCGCCCGCTCATCGTCGTGAAGCGGTCGCGGTTGGGCTGGAGGTCGCCTGCGACCATCGCGAACAAATAGCTGGGCTTGGGGAAGGGATCATCCCACTGGGCCCAATGGAGTCCCCCCCCGGCCTCGCCCGCCGCGACCAGGTTGCCGTTGGCAAGCAGCACCGGGAAACAGGCACGGTCGGCGGTCATCCTCACCGAATAGACCGACAGAACGTCTGGCCGGTCCGGATGGAAGGCGATCCGCCGGAAGCCTTCGCTTTCGCATTGCGTGCACAGGATTCCGCCGGACGCGTAGAGGCCCATCAGCTTCGTATTGGCGGCAGGGACGAGCGCGACGGTGGTTTCGACTTCCGCCCGGTCGCGCTCGATGGTCACAACCAGGTCATTGCCGTCCATCACCCAGTCCGCGTCATCGCCGTCGACGCGAACCTCAAGAGGCGTTAGCTCGTCTCCCGCAAGGCGCAGCGCCCGGCCATGGTCGCCGTTCCGCGTTACCATAAGCCGGGATCGCACCGTCGTCCGTTGCGGGTCCAGATCGACTTCAAGCGCGATGCTGGGCACCAGCCAGTCGGGCGGGCGATAATCCTTGCGGTGGATGGCGACATGCTCGGGCGCGGCCGGAGCTTCGGGGTGGACCAAAGTATCGGACATGGCCTGCCCGTCTAGGCGGCGTCGGGCGCGGTCACAAGCATTGGACGCCGCCGTCTGGCAAGTGCAAGGAGCATTCCGCCGAGCGACAGCACCGCTCCGGCAATAGCCAGCGGGCTCCAGCGATACGCTTCGAAAAGGGTCGACAGCGCCATCGCGATGATCGGCACGAGAACACTGGAATAGGCCGCTTTGCCCGGCCCGATCTTGCGGACGACCGGGAAATAGAGGGCGAAACACAGCACTGACCCGAACAGGGCGAGATAGAGGACACCGGCCCAATAGCCGATGCGCGCTTCGGCCACCGGCGGCCCCGCCACGATAAAGGCCAGCGCGGCATCGAGCACTGCGCCAATGGCCATCGACCAGGCGAGCAGGGCGAGCAACGGGTAGCGCCGCGCCCGATCCCCAGCCTGGTAAACATTTGCCGCCGACGCACCGAGCAGTCCGAGCAGCGTGAGGCCCAGGCCGGTTGCGATGTGGCGCGAAGCGACGGGGCTCGAGCGAAGTTCATGGATGAACAGCAGGCCAACGCCGGCAACGGCGACGAGGCCGGCCACAAGGAACCGGCGACTGGGCCTTTGCCCGAGGAACGCCCAGGCAAGGAGGCTGTTGGGGATCAGCAGCAGCGCGAAGACCGTCGCGACCACGCCCGACGTGATATATTGTTCGGCGAGATAGACGCTGTTGAAATTGACGCTGAACTGCGTGACGCCAAGCACCGTCGCCGCGATCAGCATGCCGCGGTCAGCCTTGAGGGACTGGCCCTTCCAGCGTGCGACCAGCGCCATCGCGATCGCGGCAATGGCAAATCGATAGGCGACCGACCATTGCGGCGGGACGCTACCGATCTGGTCGCGGATGATGATCCAGGTCGATCCCCAGACAATGGTGAAAATGGCAAAGGGGATGATGATCGACGCGTCGATCCGCGGCCCCTCGACGGACCCTGCGTTCACAGCGCGCGGATCGCGTCGGCAAGCCGGCCGACGGCTGCCATGTCCTGGTCCCAGCTGGTCACCAACCGGACTTCTCCGGGCGCCCAGTCATAGAAATCGAATCCCTGGGCGCGAATCGCCGCGGCCTCGTCGGCCGTCATGCGAACGAACAATTCATTGGCCTCGACGGGATGAACCAGCCGGTCATGGCCCGCAGCTTCGGCCAGCGCGGTGGCAGCCGCGTTGGCGGCGCGGGCGTTGTCGAGCCACAACCCGTTCTCGAGCATCGCCAGAAGCTGCGCCGCAAGATAGCGGCCCTTTGATTGGAGGTGCCCGGCGCGCTTGCGCAGCCGCGGCACGACCTCGGCCCTCGCGGGATCGAAGAAGATCAGCGCCTCGGCGTTCATCCCGCCGTTCTTGACGAAGCCGAACGACAGTACGTCAACGCCTGCACGCCAAGTGACGTCAGCCGGATCCGAACCTGTGAAGGCAATGGCGTTGGCGAAGCGGGCGCCATCCATGTGAAAGGCAAGTCCGTGGCGGCGGGCAACGGCGCCCAGCGCGGCGACCTCGGCTGGCCTGTAGCTCAGCCCATATTCGGTGGCATTGGTAATGCTGAGCGCTGCCGGCTGCACCTGGTGAACGTCGGCGCGGACCCGCCCGCAGGCCTCCTCGACCGCGTCCGGATCTATCTTCGCGCCCGCGCCGGGAAGCAGCGTCAGCTTGGCGCCATGGGTAAAGAAGCCGGGCGCACCGGCCTCGTCCTGCTCGATGTGCGCGAACTCGTGGCACAGGATCGCCCCATGCGGCGGACACAGCGCCGCAAGACCAAGGCAATTGGCCGCTGTTCCCGTGCTCACCCAAAGCGCGCGAACCGGGGTCTCGAACAGGTTGGAAAAGGCATCATCCAGCCGGGCGGACCATTGATCGCCGTCGTAGGCGGTATCGAGCCGGTTTGCGTCGCCGAGCGCTTGCAAGACTTGCGGGCAGACCGCGGCGGCATTGTCGGAGAAGAAGCGCATTGCCCGCGCATGGCTCCCGCCGCGCGGGGCGTCAATCTCGACTGGGGAAAATGGTGCTGCCGGTGAGGATTGAACTCACGACCTCAGCCTTACCAAGGATGCGCTCTACCACTGAGCTACGGCAGCATGTCGGAGAAGACGGGCGGGCCTATGGCCGAGCCCTTGCCGCCCGTCAACCCGCTTGCGCCCGCGCGGCGCGAATATTAGCGCATCGCGCATGACCAAGGCAGACAAGGACAAGGCCGAGCGGCTTGCAGCGGCGCTTCGCGAAAATCTGCGCAGGCGCAAGGCTCAGGCCCGCGAACCTCAGGAAAAGAGCGAGCCGACCCAGCCGGCCAGCGAATAGCCAAGGTCCAGGCCGCGGTTTACCGCAACCCTTGGACCAAGCAGATAGAGGCAGGCCAAGACCCAGCCTAGTGCCACCAGTCCTAGCGGACGAGCGGCGCGCATTGCCTTTCCAGCCATGATTTATCTTCCCCCGCGAGCTGAGGGCCGATCTTGGCCAGCACCTCGGCATGATAATTGTTGAGCCATTCGAGTTCCCGGTCCGAAAGCATCGCAACGTCGATTAGGCGGCGGTCGATGGGAACGAAGGTAAGCGTCTCGAACCCGAGCGTTTCCTTATCGCCGCCAGCCACCGGCCGTTCGACGACCAGCACCAGATTCTCGATCCGGATGCCATATTCGCCGTCCTTGTAATAGCCCGGTTCGTTGGACAGGATCATGCCGGGCTGAAGCGGCTCATCGCCGCCCGACTGGGAGCTTCCGACCGGCGAGATGCGCTGCGGCCCTTCATGGACCGCAAGGAATGCGCCGACGCCATGGCCAGTGCCATGGGCATAGTCGCAGCCGGCTTCCCACAGCGGTCGCCGGGCGAAGCTGTCGAGTTGGGACCCCCGCGTTCCCTTAGGGAAAATGGCGGTGGCGATGGCGATATGGCCCTGCAGGACGCGGGTGTTACGATCGATCATCTCCGCGGTCGGCTGGCCGATCGGCACGGTCCGGGTGATGTCGGTAGTCCCGTCCCGATACTGGCCGCCCGAGTCAACCAGATAGAGCGTGCCCGGGGTGAACGGCAGGTTGGATTCGGCGGTACCCTTATAGTGCGGCAGCGCCCCGTTAGGACCGAACGCAGAAATGGTGTCGAACGACAAATCCTTGAGGTCGCCATGCTCGTGACGAAGCGACAGCAGCTTTTCGGCGGCGATCATTTCATCGACCCCGCCGCCGGGCGCCTCCTCCTCGACCCATTTAAGAAAACGGGAAACCGCCGCGCCGTCCCGCGCCTGGGCGGCTTTGTGGCCGGCGATCTCTGCGGGATTTTTCGTCGCCTTGGGCAACACCGCCGGGTCGCGGCGCGCAAGAATCCGCGCGCCGCCCTGCTCCAGCGCCTGGGCGATCGCGGCCACTGACCGTTCCGGGTCGACCGCGACCAGCTTTCCGCCCAGCGCCGTCAGTTCATCCTCGAATGCCGATCGTTCATGCAGACGCACGCCATTACCGAGATGGGCGCGCACATCTTCACCCACCTTGTCGCCATCGACGAACAGGTCGGCGGTGCCATCCTTGTGCACCAGCGCAAAGGCCAGCGCGACGGGCGTGTGATCAACGTCGGCGCCCCGCACATTGAAGGTCCAGGCTATCGAATCGAGCGCCGCCAGGACGGCGACGTCCGCACCCTCGCTCGCCAGCCAGTCGGCCATGTCGTGCCGCTTCGCCGCGGAAGGTTTCCCAGCCAATTCTTCCGGCTGGACCACCAGCCGCGCCTTGCTGGGATCGGGCTTGTCCGCCCAAACCTTGTCGATCGGGTTTCGGCCCACCGCGACCAGTTCGGCGCCGCGTGCGGCCAGAGACTTGGTCGCCTGCTTCACCCATTCGGCGGTGTGCAGCCAGGGATCGTAGCCGATCCGGGCACCGTTGGGGGCATTTTCCTGCAACCATTTGGCGACGCTGGTTTCGGGGACCGACTGGAAACTCCACTCGGTCGCGCTGACCTGCTGGCGGACCTGGACCGTATAGCGTCCGTCGATGAAGATCGCCGCTTCTTCCGGCAGCACGACGGCGCTTCCGGCCGAGCCCTTGAACCCGGTCAACCATTCGAGCCGCTGCGCATAGCTGCCGACATATTCGCTCATATGTTCGTCGGTCAGCGGAACGACGAAACCGTCGAGGCGGTCGGCCTTGAGTTGCTGACGAAGGGCGGCGAGACGATCGGCATAGCTGGACATTGGGAAAACCTATTTGATGGCAAGCAGAAAGGGCTGCATCCCTCTAGCGCCCTTTTGCGCTGGACGCGACGGGTTCGGCTTGCTTGACTGCGCCGATGAAAAGCATCGCTGTTGCGTTGGCGCTGACCGCCACCTCCCTCGCATCGACCTCCGCCCTTGCCCAGAAAGCGACCATGAACCACGCATCGACCCTCCCTCCCCCGCCCAAGGCCGAGCAGCGCCCCTTCAGCTATGAGCGGCACGGGATCCGGGTCGAGGATCCGTTCGCCTGGCTTCGCGACAAGGATTATCCGAAGGTCGATGACGCCGACGTGCTGGCCTATTTGAAGGCGGAAAACGCCTACTTCGAAGCGGCAATGGCGCCGCACAAGGCGCTCACCGACACTTTGTTTGAAGAGATGAAGGGGCGCATCAAGGAAGATGACGCCTCGGTCCCGATCAAGGATGGCGATTGGCTCTACTGGTCGGCGTTCAAGGAAGGAACGCAATATCGCGATTGGTATCGCAAGCCCGTTGGCGGCGGGGCCGACACGCTGATCTTCAGCGAAAACGCCGAGGCCGAAGGGAAGGATTATTTCCGTCTTGGCGCCTTTTCGGTCAGCCCCGACGGCAAGCGGCTGGCCACGCTGGTCGACGATGACGGTTCGGAACGGTTCAAACTGGTCGTTCGCGACCTTGCCAGCGGCAAGGACATCGAAACGGTGACCGAGGTCGGCATCGGCAATCCGGTCTGGACCCGCGACAGCAAGGGCCTGGTGTTCACCGAGGTCAACGACCAGTGGCGCAGCTACCGCGCCCGTTACCACCGCGTCGGCGACAATCCCGCCAAGGCCGTGACGCTTTACGAGGAAAAGGAAGACATCGCCTTTTCAGTGGGAGTCGACCGGTCGACCGACGATAGCCTTATCATCATCGCGACCGGCAATAATTCGTCGAACGAAGTCCGCCTCGTCCCCGCCGACAATCCGACCGCGCCCCAGCTGCTGGTCCGGCCGCGCAAGGCCGACGTCCAGTATGAAGTCGACGCCGCCCATGGCAAGCTGTGGATTCTTACCAACGACAAGCACGTCAACTTCCGCATCGCCACCGCCGATCCCCGGACGCCGGGCGAATGGACCGAGGTGGTGGCGGGAAGTGACCGCACCTACCTTCGCGGCATCACCTCGCACCGCGACCATCTGTTGATCACCAGCCGGGTAGACGGTCTCGACCAGCTGGTGCTGCGCGATTATACCTCCGGCCGCGAGGAGCGGGTTCCCTTCGCCGAAGCCAGTTACAGCGCGGGCTTTTCCGGCAATCCGGAATATGCCCCTCAAAGCTATCGCCTCGGCTATTCATCGATGGTCACGCCCGCGACCGTTTACGACTACCATCCCGCCTCGAAGAAGCTGGAAGTCCGCAAGGTCCAGGAAATCCCGTCGGGCTATGATCCGTCGCTCTATGTCACCGAACGGATGATGGTGACTGCCCGCGACGGCGCCAAAGTCCCCGTCTCCATCCTGCGTCGCAAAGACATGAAGAAGGACGGGACCGGAAAGCTCTTCGTCTATGGGTATGGCGCCTATGGCTATGCCATTCCGCCAAGCTTTTCGACCAGCAGGCTGAGCCTGGTCGACCGCGGCTTCGCCTATGCCATCGCCCATATCCGCGGCGGCGACGACCTTGGCTATCAATGGTTCCTCGACGGCAAGCTCAAGAAGCGTGCCAATACGTTCAACGACTTCGTCGACGTCACCCGGGGGCTGATCGATGCAGGCTATGCCAAGCCCGGCCGTGTCGCGGCGCAGGGCGGATCGGCCGGCGGCGAGCTGATGGGTGCGATCGTCAACCAGGCGCCCGAGCTTTACGGCGCGGTCGTCGCCGACGTGCCCTTCGTCGATGTGCTCAACACGATGCTTGACGATACCCTCCCGCTGACCCCCGGCGAATGGACAGAATGGGGCAACCCGATCAGCGACGCGGAGGCATTCAAGCTACTGAAGAGCTACAGCCCCTATGATAATGTCACCGCCCAGGCCTATCCGCCGATGTTGATCACCGGCGGCCTCACCGACCCGCGCGTGACCTATTGGGAACCGGCGAAATGGACTGCAAGGCTGCGTGCCACCAAGACCGACGACAACCTACTGCTGATGAAGATGAACATGGGCGCCGGCCATGGCGGCAAGTCGGGCCGGTGGAATTCGCTCTTTGAAGTGGCGGAAGCCTATACGTTTGTTCTTACACAAATCGGCGATTGAGCGATGGGCCGGCCGGTCTTCGAGCATCGCATCGTCGCACCGGCCGAAGCGATCGATGAACTTGGCCATGTCAACAATGCCGTCTGGGTCCAGTGGATCCAGGAGGTGGCGCTGGCCCACTGGTACAGCGTCGCCGCGCCCGACCACCAGGACGATTATATCTGGGTCGTGGTCAGGCACGAAATCGATTATCTGCGCGCCGCCTTCGAAGGCGAAACGCTGATCGGGCGGACCTGGGTCGGCAATGCGCCGAAGGGCGCACGGTTCGACCGGCACATGGAATTTGTCGGCACGGACGGCAAGGTTAGGGTCCGCGCAGTCACGCAATGGGCGATCATCGACAGGGCGCTTGGCCGGCCGATCCGCGTGCCGCCCGACGTCATCGCCCCATTCACCGGCGATTGACGAACCGGCCGCCCCAAGCGCAGGTTCAAGCCATGGCTCGTCCCGTCCTTCACGATTATTTCCGCTCCTCCGCTTCCTATCGGGTGCGGATCGCGCTCAATCTCAAGGGCGTCGCCTACGACCAGCAAATGGTCAACCTCGTGTCCGGCGAGCAGCGCGGCGAATCTTATCGCGCGCTCAATCCCCAAGGCTTCGTTCCTGCCCTCGAAATCGATGGGCAATTGCTGACGCAAAGCCTGGCAATCATCGTCTATCTCGACCAGAAATTCCCCGAGCCGCGATTGATGCCTGCCGATCCGGCGGACGGGGCGCACGTCCGAGCCATGGCAATGACCATCGCTTGCGACATCCACCCCCTTAACAATCTTCGCGTGCTCAAATATCTCGGCGGCGAACTCGGGATCGGCGAAGCGGCGCGCGACGAATGGTATCGCCATTGGATCGCGGAAGGATTGGCCGCGCTGGAAACGATGGCAGCGCCGCGCGCCGGCGCATATCTGTTCGGTGAATCGCCGACCGTCGCCGACATTTGCCTGGTACCGCAGCTTTACAACGCCCGCCGGTTCTCCGTGCCGCTGGACGCCTACCCGACCCTCCTCCGGGCCGACGAAACTGCCAGCGCCGACCCGGCGTTCGCCGCTGCCCACCCCGACCGACAGGAGCAACCGCGATGAGCCGCGTCGACACGATGAACAAGGGAATGGACGAGGTCCGGGCGCTGGCCGAGGTCGATATTCCCGACATGAAAGCCAAGGTCAGCGAGGAGGAGTGGGCGATCCGCGTCGACCTCGCGGCGGCTTACCGGCTGGTCGCGCATCATGGCTGGGACGACCTGATTTTCACCCATCTTTCGGCGCGCGTCCCGGGGCCGGAACATCACTTCCTTCTCAACCCCTACCAGTTGATGTTCGAGGAAGTGACCGCGTCATCGCTGGTCAAGGTCGACATCCATGGCAACCCGGTCGGACCGACGCCGTTCATCACCAACCCGGCCGGATTCACAATACATTCGGCGATCCACATGGCGCGCGAGGATGCCCATGCGGTAATGCACCTGCATACACCCGCCGGGCAGGCCGTGGCGGCTCATGAGGAAGGCCTGCTACCACTGACGCAGACGGCAATGCTCGTCCGCTCCGACCTCGCTTTTCACGACTATGAGGGAGTGGCCACCGATCTCGACGAGCGCGAGCGGCTGGTCGCGGACCTTGGCGACAAGGGCGGGATGATCCTTCGGAACCATGGCACATTGGCAGTCGGCCGCAATGTCGGCGAATGTTTCGTGAAACTCTATTTCATCGAACGCGCCTGCCAGGCCCAGATCATGGCCCTGTCGGCGGGTGACCGGGTCAGCAACCCCCCGCAAGGCACCGCCGAGCTGGCCGCCGAACAGGGCGCCGCGGGTCTGGCCATGGCCGCCAACCTGCTCGCCTGGCCGGCGCTCAAGCGGAAGGCCTACCGACTGGATCCCGGCTTCGCGACCTAGGCGGGGATGCGATCGACTTCGATCCACAGCGCCTTGGCAAGCGCGACGACGTCCCCGGCCTGGTCATGGATCACCGTCGCGCTGTGGTGCTTGCGACCCTCGCGTTTTTCTTCCCAACCGGTGACGGTCAGCCGTTCGCCGACCCGAACCGGCCGATCGATCCGCGCCGACAGCCGGGCCAGAAGCGCAAGTGGCCGGGGCGTGCACAGCCCGAAATAGCTGGGACAGTCGAGCACCGACCACAGATAGCGGGTCGCCACATGGCCATGGTCGTCGGCCACGCTTTCATCGGGCGTCCATTCCGCAACGGCGACATCGCGGTGCGGACTTTCGCCGGCATAAACGCAAAGCCCATCGCCCGGGACACGTTCTGTGCCGCAGACAAAGCAGCCCGGGATCGGGTGGCCGCCGGGGCCCGGGAATGCCATGGCCGCCGCCTCCAGCTCTTCGACGCCCGGCGGAGCAGGCGGGTCAATGCCGAGCGGCTCGTCGAGGGGCCGGGCCCGGGCATAGTTTCGCTCCGCATCGAACAGCGTCACCTCGACATCGTCGAGACGGCGGTGAAGCGGGACTTCGAGCGGGATCGGCGCAAGCAAGGTCACTTCCGCCGGTCCGTCGATCCATTCGGCGACTAGCCCTGCAACATAGCCGCCATTGCCTGAGGTTGGCGGACCACGGAAGCGGCGATGAACTTCCACCTCGTCGGACTGTGCGCTCATGGCCATGCTTTACGCTTCGATGCCGGCCCCCGCAAATGCGGCGCTTGCCAGACCCCATAACGCCAGCTAGGGAGCGCGGACCCTGCACCGGACCATCGGTCCGGCAGCCCGGTCGGGGAGTAGCTCAGCCTGGTAGAGCACTGTCTTCGGGAGGCAGGGGCCGGAGGTTCGAATCCTCTCTCCCCGACCATTTTTCTTCTGATCGAATGGAGTTGCCGGCCGCTGGACAGCGGCCGGTAGCATGCGGATTCGCGATCCTGGCATCGCTTCGTCTATGGTTGCCGCATGGTCAGCGAGACAGCAGCACGAATACCCGCCGTGGCGGACGCTTGGCGCCAGTTGGACATGCTGGCGATATCGGTCGGCTCGTCGCGCTATTCCCTGGCCGACGGGGTGATGCTGCTGCTGATCGGCATTGTCATCCTCGTCGTTGCGCGGGTCGCCTTCTGGGCCGTAAAAAAGGGCGTCCGGCGATCGCGGCGTTTCGACCCCGCTCAGCAGCTGCTGATGGAGAAGATCGCGGGAATCGCGATTATCGGCACCGCACTGATGATGGGCGTCGACCTGATCGGTTTTGATCTCAGTACGTTAGCCGTGTTTTCGGGCGCGCTGGGGCTAGCGGTCGGGTTCGGACTTCAGAAGACCTTCGGCAACCTGATCGCCGGTTTGATCCTGCTGATGGACCGGTCGGTCAAACCCGGCGACGTGATCGTGGTCGGCGATCATTTCGGCACGATCAGCAAGATTGGTGTGCGCGCCGTTTCGGTGATCACCCGCGACGGCAAGGAACATTTGATCCCGAACGAGCTACTGATGACCGAACCGGTCGAGAACTGGTCCTACAGCAGCAAGAATGTGCGCATCCAGATTCCTATCGGCGTATCCTATGCCAGCGACCTTGAACTGGTCGAAAAGCTGCTACTCGAGTGCACCACTGGGTCCAGCCGGGTGCTCAAGAAGCCCAAGCCGACGGTATGGCTGAAGGAATTCGGCGACAATTCGGTGAATTTCGAAATCCAGGCCTGGATTTCAGATCCCGAGGGAGGCGTCGGCAACGTCCGGTCGGAAGTGCTGAAGCAGGTCTGGCGCGCATTCAAGAAACATGGGGTGGAAATCCCGTTCCCGCAGCGGGATATTCACGTCAAGGCGTGGCCGGCCCTACCGTCCCAATAGCTCCAGCCATTCCGAATGACGGACAATCTTCTCGCGGGGACTTCCCGGACGGGCGGCGGCGGTTTCGGCGGCCTCGATGATCCGCCAGTCGTCAAAGCTGGTCGCCTGCACGCCCCGCGCCGCCAACAGCTCGTCCAGCATCGCTCCACCCCGTTTCCCGCCATCGCTCTGCGGCGGCATCGCCGCGGCAAGCTGGTCCGCCACTTCGAAACCGTCGGGTCGGTTGGTCCCGATTGTTCCGGTAGGACCGCGGCGCGCCCAGCCGACGCAATAGAGCTGCTCGTCGATCTGGCCATGGTCATTGAGAAAACGACCATGCTTTTCGTCATAGGGAACGGCGGGGATCGGCGGTGTTTGATAGCCGATGCAGCTGACCAGCAGCGACGCCGGAATGGCGTAGATTTCGCCGGTTCCGATGCTGTTGCCGGCTGCATCGACGCTGGTGCGCTCGACGATCAGCCGCTCCGCCCGCCTGTCGCCCTCGATCCGGACCGGTCGGGCGAAGAAATCATAGATGATTGTCTTGGGCTTGGAACCGTCGGGCGGCGTGTCCGCGAACTGGCGGAGCAGCGTCACCGACTTGCGCTGTCCCGGATCCAGCGTTTCATCGTCGGCGACCGGCGGCAGGTCGGCGGGATCGACGTTCGGCGCCGCCTCTTCCAGATGGGCGAGCTCGCCAAGTTCCTTGGGGGTCATGGCGATCTGGTGGGGTCCGCGGCGGACCACGATGGTGATGGTGGTCACCGCCGAGCGCTCAAGCGCTTCCAGTGCATGGCTGGAAATGTCCGAACCCTCGAGTTCCGCGGTGGTTTTCGACAGGATGCGGGCGACGTCTAGCGCGACATTACCGGCGCCGATGATCGCCGCCTCCGCGCCATCGAGCGGTGGATCGAGATCGGCGAAGTCCGGATGCCCATTGTACCAGCCGACGAACGCAGCAGAGCCGACGACTCCGGCGAGGTCTGCGCCCTCGATGCCCAGTGAACGATCATTGGGTGCGCCGGTGGCGAGGACGATGCCGTCATAGCAGCGCCTCAGGTCCTCGATCGCGATTTCGGTTCCGACCCCGACATTGCCGATGAAGCGGACCGTCGGTTCTTCGGCAACCTTTTCGTAGCGGCGCGACACGGCCTTGATCGACTGGTGATCCGGCGCGACCCCAAACCGTATCAAGCCATATGGCACCGGCAGCTTGTCGATGATGTCGATCCGGGCCTCCTCGCCATAGGCCTTGGCCAAGGCTTCGGCGGTATAAAAGCCGGCCGGCCCGGATCCGACTATCGCGAAATGGCGCATGTCCGACTCCCGCTGTTCTTCGCGGAGCCTAGTCGCGCTTGTCCTCCAGCAGCAAGTCGCTGCCCTTGAGCTTCAGCATCCGTTCGATCGGCCCGGCAAACAGGGCCAGCATTCCGGGAAGCTGGATTCGGCAATGAACCTTGCTGTCCTCGACGTCGATGACCGCCTCGACCGCTTGGCCCATGGCGTGAACCGCCAGGTTGAGCCGATCGCCCGCCCAGTTGGCGTCGACTTGGCCGGCACTGTCAGGAAGATGATCCCGCAACTTGTGGATATTGCCTGCGATACGGCGGCGCGCTTCGTCGCGGCCAAGCTTGTGCGGAAGGTCGACGTCGATCGGGCGCTGCATTGCGCCAACATGAGGCGCGCTGCGTTGCATTTCAATCGCCAGCGCTGTTCAATGGGGAATGATCCGCTGGCTTGCCGCCCTGTTCCTGCTGTTGTCGACCCCCGCGCTGGCCCAGCCGCCCGCCGCCAGTCCGGTTGCCGATTATATTACGGCGGGTCAGGACGAGCCCGGATACCGCAGCTGGTATCTTGCCCATCCGGCGCGCGCGGGACAGGTCAAGGCCTTCAACGATTATCTGGAAACCCACCAGGTATCGGAGGTCGTCCCGACCTGGCAGTTGCTGCGCACAGCCACCTCTTGGGCCCGGTGCGGCGAGCAGCCGTTCGAGATTCCCCCGACGCTCCAATGGCCGAACATCGTCCAGACGCTGCGCTATATCCGCGATTTTGTCGTCCCGGCGGTCGGCGCGGTCGAGCCGGTGTCCGGTTATCGCAACCCGCTTCTCAATGTCTGCGCGGGCGGAGCGCCGGAAAGCGCCCACAAACATTATTCGGCGGTCGACTTGGTGCCCCTGCGCGCGATTACGCGTGAACGGTTGATGCAGACGCTATGCGCGGCCCATGGCCGCCGCGGCGCGGCCTATCACGTCGGCCTCGGCTTCTACGCCTTTCTTCGATTCCATGTCGACACGTCCAAATTCCGTCGCTGGAATATGGACCCGGCGGTTGCGTCCCACTGCCCGCCGATCGTCCGTCCGCCAGTGGTCACGGCGACCGCGTCACCCGCCGATCCGCAAGCGCCCGCGGTCATGCCAGCGACCAGCGACCCGCAGCCGCCGCTGCAATGAACCCTTGTGTTGGGCGACCAACACACCACATCGCCTCGGAAGATGAGGGGACCTTATGGATCTTGAGAAACTGACCGACCGCGCGCGTGGTTTCCTTCAGGCAGCACAGACCATCGCGGTGCGCGAACATCACCAGCGCATCACCCCCGCCCATTATGCCAAGGCGCTGCTCGACGATGAGCAGGGCATGGCGGTCGGGCTGATCAACGCCGCGGGCGGCGACGGGGCATCGGCGCGGCGCGAGGTCGATATGCTGGTAGCCAAACAGCCCGCGGTGACCGGCAGCGGCGCGACCCAGGCGCCGGGCGTCGATGGCGACCTCATCCGTCTGCTCGACAAAGCCCAGGAAATCGCCGTCAAGGCGGGCGACAGCTATGTCACCGTCGAGCGGATCCTCCTCGCCATGGCGCTGGCCAAGGGCAGCGAAGTCGGCGACGCGCTGGGCCGTGCGGGCCTGACCCCGCAAAATCTCAACGCAGCGATCGACAAGCTGCGCGGCGGGCGGACTGCGGATACGCAAGGCGCCGAGGACCGTTATGACGCACTGAAAAAATTTGCCCGCGATCTCACCGCCGCCGCGCGCGATGGCAAGCTTGACCCGGTCATCGGCCGCGACGAGGAGATCCGCCGCACCGTCCAGGTGCTGGCTCGCCGGACCAAGAACAATCCCGTGCTGATTGGCGAACCGGGCGTCGGCAAGACCGCCATCGCCGAAGGCCTCGCGCTGCGCATCGCCAATGGCGATGTCCCCGATGGGCTGAAGGACCGAAGGCTGCTCAGTCTCGATATGGGGTCGCTCATCGCCGGGGCGAAGTATCGCGGCGAGTTTGAAGAGCGGCTGAAAGGCGTGCTGGACGAAGTGAAGCAGGCGGCGGGCGACATCATCCTGTTCATCGACGAGATGCACACCCTCGTCGGCGCCGGGAAGAGCGAGGGGGCGATGGACGCCTCCAACCTGTTGAAGCCGGCGCTGGCAAGAGGCGAGCTGCATTGCATCGGCGCCACCACGCTCGACGAATATCGCAAGCATGTCGAAAAGGACGCGGCACTGGAACGACGTTTCCAGCCGGTGTTTATCGGCGAACCTACGGTGCCCGACACGATTTCGATCCTGCGCGGGCTGAAAGAAAAATATGAGCTTCATCATGGGGTGAGGATCACCGATGCGGCGCTGGTCGCAGCGGCGACGCTTAGCAACCGCTACATCTCCGACCGTTTCCTGCCCGACAAGGCGATCGACCTGATGGACGAAGCCTCTTCTCGGCTCCGCATGGAAGTCGAATCGAAACCCGAGGAGATCGAGAATCTCGACCGGCGGATCATTCAGCTGAAGATTGAGCGGGAGGCGCTCAAGAAGGAAAGCGATGCCGCGTCGAAGGACCGGCTCGCGACGCTTGAGCAGGAACTCGCCAATCTCGAGCAACAGTCGGCTGAACTCACCACCCGGTGGCAGGCCGAGAAGGAAAAGATCGCCGGCGAAGCGGCCGTGAAGGCCGATCTAGACGCGGCGCGGATCGAACTTGAGCAGGCGCAGCGGTCCGGCGACCTCGCCAAGGCGGGGGAGCTGCAATATGGCCGCATCCCCGAGCTGGAGAAGAAGCTGGCCGACGCAGCCCACGCCTCCAAGGGGGCAATGCTGCGCGAAGAAGTGACCGACCAGGACATTGCAGGAGTAGTCAGCCGCTGGACCGGGATTCCGGTAGAACGGATGATGGAGGGCGAGCGCGACAAGCTTCTTTCTATGGAGCAGGCGATCGGCGCCAAGGTCATCGGCCAGCAGGACGCGGTGAAAGCCGTGTCCGCCGCGGTCCGCCGCGCGCGCGCCGGTCTGCAGGACCCCAACCGGCCGCTCGGTTCCTTCCTGTTCCTTGGCCCTACCGGTGTCGGCAAGACCGAGCTGACCAAGGCGCTGGCCGAATTCCTGTTCGATGATCCGGCGGCGATGGTCCGCATCGACATGTCGGAATTCATGGAGAAACATGCGGTTGCGCGGTTGATCGGCGCACCGCCGGGCTACGTCGGCTATGAGGAAGGCGGCGTCCTGACCGAAGCGGTCCGGCGCCGTCCCTACCAAGTCGTGCTGTTCGACGAGGTCGAGAAGGCGCATGGCGACGTTTTCAACATCTTGTTGCAGGTGCTGGACGACGGCCGGCTGACCGACGGGCAGGGCCGCACGGTAGATTTCACCAATACGATCATCATCCTCACCTCCAATCTCGGGTCGCAATATCTGGCGTCGCTTGGGGAGGATGAAAATCCAACCAATGTCGAAGCGCAGGTGATGGAGGTGGTCCGCGGCCATTTCCGGCCCGAATTCCTGAACCGGCTGGACGAGATCATCCTGTTCCACCGGCTGAGCGCAAGCCACATGGGGCCGATCGTCGAGATCCAGGTCGCTCGGCTGCAAAAGCTGCTTGATGACCGCAAGATCAGACTTGAGCTGACCGACGCGGCCCGCGCTTGGCTTGGGCGCGTCGGCTACGATCCGGTCTACGGCGCCCGGCCCCTGAAGCGGGCCGTTCAGAAATATGTCCAGGACCCGCTAGCGGACGAGATTCTTGCCGGGCGGGTTCAGGACGGGGCGACGGTCAAGGTCGACGAGGGCGACGGCAAGCTGGTGATGACGCCGGCTTGAGATTGACGCCGCCACCGGCTTTGCGCACCAGAACGGCGATGACTTACGCGCTCAATCCTTCGCTGGAGACGGCATCGATCGCAGCGGAACTGGCTGCAAGCGGCCGGGTGCAGGTCGCGGATTTCCTGGTGCCGGAGGCGGCCGAGATGCTTGCTTCGGCACTACCCGACAGCGCGCCATGGCGCCATGTCCTCAACGCCGGCGACAATGTCTATGAGCTGGACGCGAACGCGCTCGACTCGATGCCCGCCGAACAGCGCAGCGCGCTGGAGCAGAAGGTCGACCGCGAAGCCGGTCAAGGCTTTCAGTTCCGCTTCGATACCATTCGCGTTCCTGACGATGCCGACCAGCGCGACGATAGCGCGCTTCACCGCTTCGCGACCTTCATGAGCGGCGACCCGGCGCGCGGCTGGCTTCGCTCGGTGACCGGGTGCTACGCGATCGACTTCGCCGATTGCCAAGCGACACGCTACCGCCCCGGCCATTTCCTGACCCGCCACGACGATGCGGTCGAGGGCAAGCAACGGCATTTCGCTTATGTGCTGAGCCTGACCGGGGGCTGGCGTGCCGAATGGGGCGGATTGCTCCACTTCCCGGGCGAGGATGAGCCGCGGATCGAAGCTTTCGTCCCCCGGTTCAACATGCTGACGCTATTCGCGGTCGGCCAGCCGCACAGCGTTTCCCAAGTCGCCAGCTACGCGCCCAGGGCGCGGTTATCGGTTACCGGCTGGCTACGCAGCCGCGGTTAAAGCTCGATCGGATCATAGCCGAAGGCTTCGGCCCAAGGCGCCAGGATCGGCAGAACAGGGGCCAGCTGCTCGCGATATTTTTCCCACCGTCCGGAGGCGCGCTGGTAAATCCCCTCGGTGACCTGGGCATAGCTCGGGGTGCGGATATAGCCGCGTTTCGCCGCCGTATCCTCATGTTCGAGGAGTTGGTCATCCCAGGTTAGCCCGAGGAAATCGACCAGGCGGCGGAGTTCGGGTTCACGGTCAGCAACCAGGTCTTCGTAGCGGATGGTGTGAACGTTAAGCGGCATCACCTCGCGCGCATTCGCCCAGAAGTGCATCACCGAATCATAATAGCGCGCGGCATTGTCGAGCGTCAGGAAGCTCGCCATCGCCTGGTTGATCTTGAAATTCTGCATGAAGCAGCTGAGCACCACGTCGCACGGATGGCGCAGCGCGAAGATGAACCTAGCATCGGGGAAAAGGCGATGGATCAGGGGGGCTCGCAGCGAGGCGAGCGGGTTCTTGTCGACTAGCAGCGCGCCGTCGGGCACCGGCGCGACGCTGTCGGCTTCGCGGAAATAGCTGTCGCGCAGCGCGGCGATCGCCTGTTCATCGAGCGCGCCGATCGATTCTACGGAATCGAGCTGTTGGGTCAGCTTGGTGAGGATCGGCTCCTCTTCCATCACATGGGTGCCGGGATGCCCCATCAGCATCGTGTCGAGCAGCGTTGTGCCCGACCGGAGGAAGCCGACGAGGAAGGCCGGCGCGGCTGGCGATCGGCCGGCCATTGCCGATGGCGGCACCTGCCAGCTGCCATACCAAGGCCGGGTCACTTTCTCCCTGGCTTTGTCGATTTCGCGCCGGACCTCGCTGCCGTCGAACCGGCGGCCCGTTGGCGATTGGGCCGATGCTTCATGCATCGCCACGAAACTGTCGAAAGCCAGCTGCGGCTGGTCGAGTCTGTCGGCGAGCTGGCCGATCAGGTGGGCGCGCATATTGTCGTCGATCGAGCCCCCGGGTTCGGTCGAGGAGGCGATTTCCAGCGCGTCGGCAAGCTTCCCGTCGCGGCGCAGCAGCAGCGCGGCGAGGAAGCGCGTTTCGTCGCCGCGCAGCCCCTGGTCGGCCATTTGGCGGATCAGCACCTTGAGGTCGTCGAGCCGGTTGCCCTGTTCGAGGAGGATTCCGAGGTTGAGATAGGCCGGGGCATGGCGCGGATCGACTGACACCGCGTAGCGGAAGGCCTGCTCCGCCTTGGCGAGGTCGTTGAGGTTGCCGAATATCACCCCCATGGTGGTGAAGATAAAGGGATCCCGGTTGTCGAGCTGCCCGGCGCGACCGATGACCTGGATCGCCCCGCCATTGTCGCCGGCTTCGCGCAGCGCTTCCGCCAGCCGCCAGTGCGCCTTGGCGTCGTTGGGCGATGCCTTGACGATGGCCGCGAGCGCGGCGATGCCGTCGCCGGCGCGGCCAGTGGCGGCCATCGACCGGGCGAGATTGCCCAGCACCACTTCATCGCCGGGCTTGAGGTCGCGGGCCTTTTCCAGTGCGGTGACCGCCTCGTCATATCGCCCGGCATCGTGAAGCGCGTTGCCGAGGTTGTTCCAGCCACCATAGTCCTGCTCGTCGAGCGCGAGCGCCTGCTTCAGCAGGTCCACCCGCCGATCATGATTGCCGAGCTGGGCCGCGGCGGCGGCGCGCAGTTTTAACAGGTCGGCCGATGCCGTGGGCGGCGCGCTGGCCGCGAGCTTTTCGGCTTCGGCGGCCTTGCCCGACTGAAGCAGGGCCTGGATGGCATTGAGCCGCGTCGGAAGGTCCTTTGGCGCCTGGCTGACCGCCTGGGTGAGGAAGCCCGCGCCAAGCGCCGGCTCACCGGTCTGGCAATAGAGCAGGCCGACCAGGCGAAGCGCCCCCAAGTCCCGCGGGTTGGCCGCGAGCGCCTCTTCCGCGCTGCGCAGGGCATCGCTGTATTTTCCGGCGGCGTGAAGGCGCGCGGCCTGCGCCAATGCTGTGGTCACGGTCATGCCCAAGCCCTAGCGGCGCGGCGGCGCCGGGACTAGCCTCGCGAGTCGTCGATCTTCGGCCGGTCGATCATTTCCTTGGCGTCGCGCTGGCTCTGAGCCCGAATCTGGTCCCATTCCGCCTTGGTGTGGCAGACGCGCTTCCCGAAGCGGGTGCCGGTCGGCGCTTCCTTCTTGCAAATTAGTCGATTGTCGTCGGCGGCGCGGGCGGCCTGGGTCTGGCCGGCGGCCGTTGCTGCCTGGCCGAAAGCCGGCGTGGTCAACATCATCGCGGCCGCAGCGGGGCCGAACAAGAACTTCGCAGTCATCCGATACATATTCGATACTCCGACTTCGCAGCGTCCTGACATCCGATTGCCTGCTTATACCGAAGGGCCGTTCGGCCCAATGCAAAAAGGGCGGAGCCGAAGCCCCGCCCTTCCTGTCCGGCCGGGACCGAAGTCCCGTCCGTATTCACTGACGCTTAGAAGCGGAGCGTCGCCGAAACATAGGCACGGCGGCCGATCACGTCGTACAGCGACGGGTCGGTGCCCGACTGCACGTTCGGCGCATATTCTTCCGGCTTCTTGTCGAAGGCGTTGTTCATGCCGATGCGCAGGGTCAGCGGCTTGAAGTCGGCTTCAGCGGCGAAGTCGAAGTAGAACACGCTGTCCGGACCGGTGAACAGGTCTTCGCCCGGGAACTGGCGCGAAGCCCGGTTGTCCATGCCGTCGATGTAACGGATGCGGGTCGAGAAGGTGAACGGCTTCACGTTCAGCGCGAGGTTCAGGTTCGCCTTCCACTCAGGGAAGCTCGTGCCCAGACCCGCACCGAAGTAAGAAGCGGTGCCCGCATAGTCGATCGTCACGCCCGGCAGTTCCTCAACCTTATAGTCGATGAGGTAGTTGACGAGCAGGTTGGCAGTCAGGCGCGAGCCGGCACCGATGAAGTCCATCGGATGGCTGTAGCCCAGCTGGACGTCAATACCCGAGGTCTTGATCTTGCCCTGGTTGACCGCCTGGAAGTAGCTGCTGTCGCCGCCCAGAGCGTCCGGGATAGCGATGAAGCTGATGTCCGGGGTCCGGAAGAAGTTGCTGGCTCCGCCATCCGAGCAATATTGGTTGGCGAAGTTCAGGTCCGGATTGACCCCATGGTAGCCGTAGCAGGCGGCGATGATCATGTTCGGATCCGGCGAGAAGATCGTGTCCTTCACGCGGATGTTGTAATAATCGATCGACCCCGTGATGCCCCACTTCTGGAACACCGCACCCAGGGTGAAGGTGTCACCGATTTCCGGCTTCAGGTTCGGGTTACCATTGACGCCGATGAATGCCTGCGAGCCAGGGGTCTGAACGTAGGTGTTGGCGCCCGAAGCGCCGAGACCGGTCGCGGAGCACAGCGCGGTAGCCGCAGCGCCGCCCTCTGCGCGGAAGTTCGACGTGACCGAGCAGGGGTCAAAATATTGCGGGAACGAACCACCGCCCGAGAACAACTCACCGAAGTTCGCCGCACGGACCGAGTGCTGATAGCTGCCGCGCAGACGCAGTTCCTGCATCGGTTCCCAGCTCAGCGTGGCACCATAAGCCCAGCTGCTGTTCGACTTCGGATCGACGCCATTGGCAATATCGTTAGCGTTCACGGTCGAACGACGAGCCTGAAGCGTCAGTTCGGCGCTGCGGGCCCAGGGGGCATCCTTGGCGATCGGGATCAACAACTCGCCGAAGAAATCGAGGAAGTTGTTGGTGCCGTTATCCGGCGTCGAGGTGTTGAAGCCGGCGATCGGCCCGAACAGGACGCCCGGATCGAAGGTGTAGCGGAAGCGACGGTTCTCGACACCGAGGACCATCGACATCGTGCCGCCCGGCAGTTCGGCCAGGTCGCCCGAGACATAGGCCTGGGCGATGTTCTGGGTGAACTCGGTCTTGGTGAAGCCGGTTTCGTTGATGAACTCGACGCAGTCCGCGGAAAGCGGCTGGATGCCGATCGGGTTGAACCCGCCGGCGCACAGGTCGGTACCGCCGGTCGGCGACGCCAGCAGGTCGAGCACCTTCTGCACGTTGACGTTGCCGCTTGCGGCATTGTTGATCGTGGTGCGGCCCCAGCTGTAATAGGCCTCGTAACGCCAGCCGTCGACGATGTCGCCGCGCAGGCCGATCAGGCCCTGCAGCACCTTGTTGTCGAAGGCGGTTTCACGAAGACCGGTGTCGAGGAAGCGCTTCGAGATACGAACGCCTTCCTGGTTTCCGGTGCCGGTCAGCGCGGGATCGTCACCGGTCCGCTGCGCCAGCAGCAAGGCAAGGTCGGAAGCCTGGATGAACGGGTTGGTGATCGGAGCAATCAGGCCGGTGATCGTACGGCCGCATTCGACCAGCGTCGACTTGGCGCGCAGCGGGTTGGAGCCGCACGGATTTTCGATCGTGGTGCCGACCGGGGTCGCCGCCAGCGCGGTCTTGCTCTGATATTCGGTGTAGCCGCCCTGGACGAACAGTTCGGCATGGCGGTCGATTTCATAATGGCCGCGCATGAAGGCCGACTTGCGCTTCAGCGGAAGGACCAGGAGGTTGGTCTGATCGAAGTTGTACGAATAGAAGTCCGGGAAGAAGTTCTGGTTCGCAGCGGCCGGATCCGTACCGAGCGGATCATACTTGTAATTGACGACGTCTTCCGGGGTGTTGAACACGCCGACACCGAACAGTGAACCGTCGCTGTTGAAGCCGATGCGGCTGAGGCTGGTCGGCGCACCCGAGGTAATGCCATATTGGGTGGTAAAGAAGTTCTGGATCTGCGCAGCCGTCAGACCGTTGCCGGAGCTGCCGACGTAACGGCCGGTCGGCGGAGTGCCGGTGGTCGAGGTTGCCTGGACCGAGAAGGGACGCTCGACCTTGCCGAGGTCTTCACGGTTCGACACTTCGGCCGAGATCGCGATGTTACCGCGGCCGTCGTCGAAGTTGGCGCCGAGCAGGCCCGAGACCTGATATTCCATCGCGTCCCATTCCGGAACCGACTGCGAATAGGTGCCACGAAGTTCGACGCCCTGGAAATTGTTCTTCAGGCGCATGTTGACGACACCCGCGATGGCGTCGGCACCATAAGCGGCGCCCGCGCCGCCGGTGATGATTTCGATACGCTCGATCAGGCCCTGCGGAATGGTGTTCAAGTCGACCGACTGGTCGGTCGCCGACACCATCGGGCGACGACCGTCGATGAGCACGAGGTTACGGTTGGAACCGAGACCGCGAAGGTTGACGCTCGACTGACCGCCGTTGCCGGGGTTGTTCGAGGTGGTGGTGCCGGCCGGGTTAACCTGCGGCAGCGTGTTGAGGAAGGTGTCGAGCGTGACGTCGGCGTTCTCGACGGTCTCTTCACCGGTGACAACCGCGATCGGGCTGTTCGAGGTCAGGTTCGGACGCGCGATACGCGAACCGGTGACCACGATTTCCTGGGCGGCGGCCGCCGTGGGGGCTTCGGCCCGCGACTCGTCGACCGCTTCTGCGGGAGTGTCGCCGACCACCGGCTCCTGAACTTCCTGGGCGAATGCCGGCGTGGAAAGCAGCGCAGAACCGACCAAGAGAGTCGTTCCGAGCAGCCGGTTGCGATACGTGCTAGTCATTGTTTTTCTTCCCCTTTGCTCCGCCCCAACGGGCTTTGCACCATTGCCAGGCGCGCGGACGCACCTTGGCCAAGTGGTTGCGTCTTATTGGAGCCAGAGGAAATCGCGCAAGGCGAAACGCATGGTAGCCGACACTTGGATTAGCGGTTGTAACATTTTGGACACACCGCTGTGCAGGGTCAGATGTTGCCCGCGCGACGCTCCGCTTCGAGGCTTGCGGCGGCGTCGGCATAGGCTTCCTGCCGTTCGACGGACCAATAGCGCAGCTCCTCAAGGTCGATCATCGCGCCGGTGATCGCGCAGCGGACATGGTCGCCCGTCGCCAGCAACCGAAAGGTGCCGTCGAGATAATGGATCTTCGCCTCACGCTGGCGGCCGCTCATCAACATGCTGTCCTAATCCTCATCGCCGAACAGGTCGGCCTGTCCAGGCAGATAGGGATTGGACGGCTTGCGCTCAACCCGCCTAGCTGGACGAAAGGCCTTGGGTCCGACCAAATCGCCGACCTGGGCCGCAACCCGTCCGTCGGCGAAATGAAGGTCGATCGCCCCCGCTGCGCGGGCATCGGCGGCATGGACCAGCGTTTTCCCGGCCCGGTCGGTGACCCGGACGAAGCCGCGCTGCAGCGGCCGTTCGGGATGCGCCAGCTCGGCCAGCCGCCACAGCGACAGGAGCTTTTCATGACCGCGCGCGATCCGGTCTGTCAGCAGGCGCGGCTGCAGCCGGGGCGCCACCTCGGCATGATCGGCGCGGGCATGGGCGGTGCGCTGGACGAGACCGCGCGGCAGCCGATCGCCTAGCTCGTCGATACGCTGGGAAAAGGGCGCGAACAGGTTGGCCGCCTCGGGCCAGCGCTGCGCCGCAAGGTCGAGCCTTTCGCCCAACCGCGCCCATGTCCGGTCCATGGTCGAGGCCATGCGATGCTGTGCCTCAGCAAGCATGCCAGCCAGTTCGGCGCGAACCGGAACCGCCATCTCCGCCGCCGCGGTCGGGGTCGGCGCGCGCCGGTCGGACGCGAAGTCGATCAGCGTCGTATCGGTTTCATGACCGACCGCGCTAATCAGCGGGATCGGCGATTCGGCGGCAGCGCGAACCACCGCTTCCTCGTTGAACGCCCACAGATCCTCGATCGAGCCGCCGCCGCGCGCGACGATCAACAGGTCGGGCCGGGGGTCCATGTTAGCAAAACCGCGGATCGCCGCCGCGATCTTGTCGGCCGATCCTTCGCCCTGCACGGGCACCGGCCAGACCATCACCCGCGTCGGGCAGCGGTGCTCAAGCCGGTGCAGGATGTCGCGGATCACCGCGCCGGTCGGCGAGGTCACCACGCCGATAAGCCGGGGGAGAAATGGAAGCCGCCTTTTCCTGGCCTCGTCGAACAGGCCCTCGGCGGCAAGCGCGCGGCGGCGGCGGTCGAGCAGCGCCATTAGCGCGCCCTCCCCCGCCAGTTCCATCCGCGTAACCACGATCTGATATTTCGACCGGCCCGCGTAAGTCGTCAGCTTGCCGGTGCAAATGACCTCCGCGCCGTCTTCGGGGCGGAACGCGAGGCTTGCCGCCTGGCCCTTCCAGATCACCGCGTCGATGCAGGCATTTTCATCCTTGAGAGTGAAATAGCAGTGGCCCGAACCATGACGTTTCCAGCCGCTGATTTCGCCGCGCACGCGGACATGGCCGAACGCCGTCTCGACCGTCCGCTTCAGCGCGCCCGACAGTTCGCTAACCGACAGCGCCGGCGCGTTGTCCCCGCCCTTCGCCTCGGCTAGGAGGCCGGTTCTGTCGAGGTCGTCGGGGAGTGGCATGAACATCCTTTTGCTGGGGTCGGGCGGACGCGAAGATGCGCTGGCCTGGCGGCTTAAGCAATCGCTCAGCTGTTCCGCGCTGCTCGCGGCGCCGGGCAATCCCGGGATCGCACGCTGGGCCGAGTGCGCGGCAATCGACCCCGCTGATCCGGCGGCGGTGGTCGCACTGGCGCAGCAGCGCGGCATCGACCTGGTGGTGGTCGGCCCCGAAGCGCCGCTGGTCGCCGGAGTCGCCGATGCCTTGCGCGCGGCCGACATCGCTACCTTCGGACCCGGCGCCGCCGCCGCCCAGCTCGAAGGGTCGAAGGGTTTCACCAAGGATTTGTGCGCGCGCGCCGGAATCCCGACCGCCGCCTATGTCCGGGTCGATCGCGAGGCCGAAGCGCTGGACGCTCTCGACCGCTTCTCCATCCCGGTGGTGATCAAGGCCGACGGGCTCGCGGCGGGCAAGGGCGTCACCGTCGCCATGACCCGCGCCGAGGCCGAGGCCGCGGTCCGCGCCGCCGGCGACGGGCCGATGGTCATCGAAGAATATCTGGAGGGCGAGGAAGCCAGCCTGTTCGCCTTGGTCGACGGCAGGCGGGCCTTCGTCCTCGGCTCGGCCCAGGACCATAAGCGAGTCGGCGAAGGCGACACCGGCCCCAATACCGGCGGGATGGGCGCCTATTCCCCCGCGCCGGTGCTAACCGCCGAGCTGGAGGCGCGGGCGATGCGGGAAATTGTCACGCCCACCGCCGAGGCGATGGCCGATTCGGGAACTCCGTTCAGCGGCGTGCTTTACGCAGGCCTGATGCTGACCGCCGAAGGCCCCAAGCTGATCGAATATAATGTCCGCTTCGGAGACCCCGAATGCGAAGCGATCATGCCGCGGATCGAAGGCGACTTCGCCGCACTGCTCCATGCGGTGGCGACCGGCGGCGATTTCGGCGCGCCGTCGCTGTCGAACGACACGACCATGACCGTGATCATCGCCGCCGCGGGCTACCCTGGGACGCCGGCCAAGGGCGGGGCGATCGACGGCATCAACCGGGCAGAGCAGGTGCCGGGAGTTACCGTCTTTCAGGCCGGCACGTCCATGACCGACGACCAATTGGTCGCCAGCGGCGGACGCGTGCTGGCAGTGACCGCGCGGGGCGCCTCGCTCGGCGAAGCGCGCGATCGCGCCTATCAGGCCATTGCCCAGATCGATTTCGCCGACGGCTTCCACCGCCGCGATATCGGCTGGCGCGAACTGGAGCGGATCGCGTGAAGCAGCGCAGCATCTTCTTGATCGGTGCGGGCGCAGTCGCCGGCTTTGCCGCACTGTGGCACGGCCCCCTGGGCGCCGGAGAGCGGATGGCGCAGCGGGCAGAAACCATCGCCCGCCGTACCCTCGTCTATTATGAGCTGCCGATGATCGAAGCGCGGATGGAGCGCGGGCCGCTTGCCCGCCGGCTGGTATTGAGGGGCCCGGCCGATCCGTTTCAGCGCGCCGAGCTGGTCCGCATCCTCGACGACATTCCGGGCATTCTCGAAGTCAGGTGGGACGATTCCACTCCTGCCGTCCAGCCGAGGAAGTCGTAATGATCCCATTGCTGATCGAAGTCGAAATGCTCGCGTTCGGCGGTTTCGCGCTGGGCCTCATTATCGCATATATCGTTGAACTGCGGCGGCGCGCGAACCGCTGGAAACGAAGGATCTGAGCTGATGGAATTCATGGAGCTGAACTGGCCGGTCCTGGCCGTTGCCATCGTCATCGGGCTGATCGTCGGCCTGTTGATCTTTCGCCCACGGCAGCGCGTTTCATTGACCGACAGCGCGCCGATCCGCCCCCATATGGCAAGTGGGGAAGGACGGGCCATCACTGATGAGGCCGCCGCCGCCGCAAGCGACGTTGCTGGCCATATGATCAATGCCCGGGTCCACGCGGAACTTCCCGGCGCGACCGGCACGCCCGATGACCTGGTCAAGCTGAAGGGGGTCGGCCCGAAACTTGCGGCGCTGCTCAATGAGCGGGGCATCAGCCGGTTCGACCAGATCGCCAAGCTTTCATCTAGCCAGGTCGAGGCGCTTGATACCTCGCTCGGCGCCTTTCGCGGCCGCTTCAACCGTGACCGGATCGTCGAGCAGGCAGATTATCTCGCCCGGGGCGATATCGATGGCTACGAGGCCCGGTTCGGCAAGCTTTAATCTGCCTGAGGTTCGCGGTCTTCGGCCGCATCCTCGCTCTTGCGGCGCTTGGGCCGGTTGACCAGCAGCTTGTCGATTTTCCGGCCGTCCATGTCGATCACTTCGAACCGGTAGCCATCGAACTTGAATGTCTCGCCGGTCTCCGGAATTCTCTTCAATACCGACAGGGCAAAGCCCGCCACGGTCGAGTAGTCGCGGTCATCGGGGATTGATACGCCGATGCGGTCTTCGAGCAGGTCGGCGCTCGCCGCACCTGAAACGAGCCAACTGCCATCCTCGCGTTCGACACAGGGCGGATCGTCGCCTTCATCCATGTCATGCGCGAATGCACCGGCGAGCGCCGACAGAATCGAGCCGGGCGTCACGATGCCATCGAGATGGCCATATTCGTCATGGACCAGCGCGAGGGGGACGTCCGCCGACCGCAGCACGGCAAGCGCGTCCATCGCATCCATCAGGTCAGGAATTACCGGCGCTGTCCGGACCAAGGCCCTGAGGTCGAGTTGCTTGCCATCGATCAGGGCGGTCAGCATGTCGCGGGTCGACACCACGCCAATGATATTGTCGACCGATCCTTCAGCGACCGGAAGCCGGCTATGCGGTGTTTCGGCAAGCGCCGAACGAATTTCGCCGGCGGAGTAATTGATATCGATCCAGTCGATATCCATCCGCGGAGTCATCACTTCCCGAACCGGTCGATCGGCGAGCCGGACGATTCCGGAAATGATCGCCCGCTCATTCTCTTCGAGCACGCCGGCGGTCTGCGCCTCGGCGACGACCAGGTGGAGTTCTTCGGCAGTGACCATGTTCTTGGCCTCTCGATTGAGGCCGACGATGCGGAAGATCAGCGCGCTGGTATGATCGAGCAGCCAGACAAAAGGCGCGGTCAGCTTGCTCAGCCAGCCCATCGGCCGGGCGACGACCACCGCAATCGCCTCCGGATTGCGCAGTGCGAACTGTTTGGGCACCAGTTCGCCGATCACCAGGTTGACGTAGGTCACCACCACGATGACCAGGCCGAAGCCGACGCTCTGCGCGAGCTCAGCTTCCATACCAAGCAGCGCCAGTCGCTGGGCTACCGGCTCACCCAGGCTAGCGCCCGAATAGGCACCGGCAAGGATTCCGATCAGTGTAATTCCAATTTGGACCGTCGACAGGAAGCGGCCAGGCTCGCTTGCCAGCGCCAAGGCACATTGGGCGCCCGTGGAGCCGGACTTGGCCATCGACTTCAGTCGGGCCTCGCGCGATGAAACGATCGACAGCTCACTCATCGCAAGCAATCCATTGATCGCAATGAGCGCCACGATCAGGACGAGGTCAAACCAGGGAAAGGGAAGGAGCGCGTCGCTCATGGCAGGTGCGGGTTCAATGCCGATAAATGGGGCGCCCCGCAAGTCGGTGCGCGAATGAAACAAGGGAACCATCGATGAACCACACCGTTCCTTCAATCAACCAATCCATCAAAATTTGGAGAATTAAATGCGTCGCATTCCCTTGCTGACCATGGCCGCCTTGTCCGGCGCGCTGGTCACCGCAGCCTGCACCACCGACCCTTATACCGGCCAGCGGTCGATCAACCGCACGGCGGTTGGCATCGGCGTCGGCGCGATTGGCGGCTATTTGCTGGGCGACCTTGTCGGCGGCCGTAGCGACCGAACCGAGCGGTTGATCGGTGCCGGCGTCGGCGCGATCGCCGGCGGTGCCGTTGGAGCCTATATGGACCGTCAGGAAGCCGATCTTCGCCGCCAGACGGCGGGCACCGGGGTGGATGTCATCCGCCAAGGCGACGATCTCATCCTGCGCATGCCCTCGGGGATCACCTTCCCGGTCGATAGCTCGACGATCCAGCCGCAATTTCAGACGACGCTAAACCAGGTCGCGCAGACACTAAGCAGCTATAACCAGACCTACATCGATGTCCTCGGACATACCGATTCGACCGGCACCGATGCCTATAACCAGGTGCTGTCGGAGCGGCGGGCCCAGTCGGTCGCCGACTATCTTGCGGTCCGCGGCGTTGCCCGTGCCCGAATGGGAATCCGCGGTTATGGCGAAACCCAGCCAATCGCGTCGAACGACACCGAGGCCGGACGGGCGCAGAACCGCCGGGTCGAGATCAAGGTCGTCCCGGTTACCCAGCCGGGTTATTGATCTAAAAATCGGGGCGCCCCCGCAAGGGCGCCCCTTTTTTTATCCTAGAACTACACGCCGACACCGGCATCGGGCGCCCACATACTCGCTTGAGCCATAGGTAACCCCCAGCTTGAATACGGTCCGTCCATTGTCCGAAGCATGGCTGGCCGATGGCGAACGCGCTTTTTCCGCGATAGGTACCGACGCCGGCAGCGACCATCGTCTGCCCGGTTTCCATCGCCCGCGGCAGCCCGGCGATCGCCATTGCAGCAGCAGCCCCTGTCCTCGCGAAGGTATACGCACGCAGCACCAGAGAGCTTCAGCAGTCGTCGGTAAAGTTAACAGTGTGGCTTTTCGGTGCCCGCCGAGCAGCGAAGAACTCCCGCAACTGGACCGATGCCTCGTCCTCGCCGATCCCACCGAGCACGTCAGGCCGGTGGTGACAGGTGGATTGGCTAAAGACCCGCGCGCCATGGACCACGCCGCCGCCCTTTGGATCCTCGGCGGCAAACCGGACTGCGCCGATGCGCGCGAGAGCGATCGCCCCGGCGCACATCGCGCACGGTTCCAATGTTACCCACAGTTCGCAGCCATCAAGCCGAGATCGACCGAGCCGGGTGGCCGCATGGCGAATCGCCACCATTTCGGCATGGGCAGTGGGGTCGAGGTTGCCTCGCATGGCGTTTCGCGCCTCGGCGATAATCTCCCCGTCGAGCGTGATCACCGCACCGACCGGGACTTCGCCCGATTCGGCCGCGACCGCGGCAAGGTCGAGCGCTCGCCGCATCGGCAGTGGGAGTGGAAATGACATCAGAGGAAGATCGCTACCGCTTCGCGGTGCGCCTGTCATGCCCGCGAGCCGCGGGACCAGAATGTCACTGGGCAGCATTCTCTTCCGCGCCCGGCTTGCGCACTTCCACCGCGGGCACCTTAACCGTCGCCGGCTGGCGGCTGATCTCGACCGCGGGCACGGCGACATTGGCGCTGCGGGTGCCGACCGCGACTTCACCTGTCTGGACCTCGAATGCCGGAGCCTGGCCGCCTTGGACCTTCAGCTGGCCGTCCTCGGCCGTCACGCTTGGCGCCCGGGCCTCGCGCGTTTGGGGAAAGCTGACCAGTCCAGTGGCAAATGCCGCGATCAGTGCCACCACGGCAAGGATCAGGATCAACAGGATGGCTCGCATGATAAGGGTTCCCCGTGAAAAATGATTCGCTTCCGTAACGCACCATGGCGGATGGGGTTGCGTCGGTCCGAAATGGTGCCGCCAAGGTTGACGGGACCCCACACCCCTTGTATCGGGCGGCGCTTTCCGGGCGCTATTGCAGTGCCCACCTCAAACTTAGGATGTGACCGATGTCGCGCGTTTGCGAGCTGACCGGCAAGGGCCGGCAGGTGGGCAACAATGTTTCCCACGCCAACAACAAGACCAAGCGGACTTTCCTGCCCAACCTGCAGAATGTCACGCTGATGTCGGATTCGCTCGAAAAGAGCATCAAGCTGCGCGTGTCGACGCATGGCCTGCGTTCGGTCGAACATGTCGGCGGCCTCGACAATTGGCTGACCAAGACCAGCGAGGACAAGCTGTCGCCGCGTGTCGCCAAGCTGAAGCGTGAGCTGGCCAAGAAGGCGAAGTCGACCGCCGCTTAAGGCGTATCGACGGCAGTCTTTCGCGAAAGCCCGGCGCGTCCCGCCGGGCTTTTGCCGTTTCCGACGGGCAGATCGAAATCGAGCGCAACCAGCAGGTTGCGAGCCATTAGCCGGTGCCCGTCGTCGGTTAGCAGCCAGATACGCCAGCGGCCGTCGGCACCGGCGGTGAAGGTCATTCCCTCGAAATTGTCCAACGGGGCCTTGGGCACGGCGATACGTTTGCCGACCCGGTAACCGTCACGACTCGGCTGAAGCCGGGCCACGGCCTGGCCGATCCCCTTCCACCCGCGCCATCGCAGCAAGACCCACTTGCTTCCATCCGGGGCAGTCGCGGCGTCGGCGATGTCGACCCCGGCGTTGAGGTTCAGGATGCGCGGAGCCCCCGGGCCGATGCGAATCGCGCTGCGCCCATTTTCGGAAACGACAAGAAGCTCGCCGTCGGCGGGCACCAAAGCCTCGGCGCCGCGGTTGTCGCTCCAGTTCATCGCGCGGAGGTCGACGGCGGCCTTGGCCGTTCGGAACTGGGCATCGTACAGCCATAGCGAGTGGCGCTGCTCATAGCCGATCCACCAGCCCCGCCCCTGCGGATCGCGGGCGATCGATTCCGCGCCCCGGGCCCATTTCCTGCCAATCGGGCCGGGTCCCTGCACAAGATCGACGATCCTCGCCTTGGGGTGAGGTGCAGCCGGAGGGTCGAACAGGACGACCGCGCCAAGGTCGCTGACCGCGAGGAACCGACCACGGTCGATGGTGAGCGCGGACAGCCCGCCCAGCCGCCGGTCGGTGCCCGTCATTGCCCAGGCGCCCGCCACGCGTAGTGGTCCCGCTGTCGCTGGCAGCGCGACAGATCGGTAGCCAAGGTGGATCTCGGCAGGCGGCTGCGGCCGGCGGTCCGGCAGCGCGCGGATTGGGACGAAGGCGGCGAGGATAGCGGCCCCGACAAACAACCCACTGAAATCTATGGATTTCATGAACATTGGCTGCACGTCGCGTTCAGCCATGTTCAACCGCGAATCGGCCATAAGTCTTTCATCGACGGGGTTTCCCCCTTTTTCCCCGTCTGCCGGCAACGGCCACAAGAAACCCTCGCGTCGCGTATCGAGGGGGGCCCGGAGCGCGTAGTTGCTCCGGGCCCATTTTTTTGCCTTGCCGTCATTTCTTTTCGAAGAGGGCGGCCAGCTGCTCGATCATTGCCCCGCCCAATTGCTCCGCGTCCATGATGGTCACCGCGCGCGAATAATATCGGGTAACGTCATGGCCGATGCCGATCGCCGCCAGTTCGACGACTGAGCGCCCTTCAATCCAGCCGATGACCTGCCGCAGATGCCGTTCCAGATAGGTGCCGCCATTGGCCGATGCAGTCGAATCGTCGACCGGCGCGCCGTCGCTGATCACCAGCAGGATCCGCCGTTCTTCTGGGCGTGCAAGCAAGCGGCCGTGCGCCCAAAGCAGCGCCTCGCCGTCGATATTCTCCTTGAGCAGTCCTTCGCGCATCATCAGCCCAAGCCCGCGGCGCGCGTGGCGATAAGGCTCGTCGGCCCGCTTGTAGATGATGTGGCGCAAGTCGTTCAGGCGGCCCGGGTGCGGCGGCCTTCCTTCCGACAGCCATTGTTCGCGGCTCTGGCCGCCTTTCCAGCCCCTGGTGGTGAAGCCGAGGATTTCGGTAGCCACTCCGCAGCGCTCCAGCGTCCGCGCCAGGACATCGGCGCAGGTCGCCGCAATCGAAATCGGCCGGCCGCGCATCGACCCGCTATTGTCGATCAGCAGGCTGACCACCGTGTCCTTGAACTCGGTTTCGCGCTCGACCTTGTAGCTTAGCGAATGCCCGGGCGACGCAATCACGCGGGCCAGCCGAGCGGCATCGAGCAGGCCTTCTTCCTGGTCGAAGTCCCAGCTTCGCGCCTGCTGTGCCATCAGCCGCCGCTGCAACCGGTTGGCGAGCCGGGTTACGATCCCGCCGAGGCTGGCCATCTGCTGGTCGAGGTAGGCGCGAAGCCGGCCAAGCTCATCCTCGTCACAAAGCTCGTCGGTCGCGACAATCTCATCGAACCGAGTGGTAAAGGGGCGGTAATCGGTCGCCGGCTCGTCCGACCAGTTGCGCTTTTGCGAAGCGGCACGGGCCTGTTCGGCGCCTTCCTGCCCGCTTGCAGCATCGCCTTCATCGACGTCGGCCTCGGTATCGACGCTGTCGTCCTCACCCTCGTCCTGCTCCGTCTGGTCGGAGCGCATGTCCATTTCTCCGCCGGCATCGCCGCCGTCGGTGTCGGGATCACTTTCGTCCGCCCCTTCGTCCTCGCCCTGCCCTTCCTCGCCCTCCTCCGGCTGCTGGTCGGCGGGGTCATCGGCAGCTAGGTCCAGGTCTTCGAGCAACCGGCGCGACAGGGTCGCGAAGGCGGCCTGGTCGTCGATAGTCAGCGTCAGCGCGTCGAGCTCCGCTCCCGCCTTTTCCTCAATCCATGGCGCAACCAGCTCGAGCCCGGCGCGCGCGGCCTTGGGCGGCGCCTCGCCGGTCAGCCGCTGCCGGGCAAGCAGCGCGACGGCGGTTGCTAGCGGCACTTCTTCCGCGGTCCGCGCACGGGTGATCGCATCTACCCGAACCCGGGCCTCGGACAGGTCGTTGAGGTTGGCGCGCACCCCCTGCATCGTCCGAGCGCCGAGCGCTTCGACCCGTGCCTGCTCAAGCCCATCGAAGACCGCCCGCGCATCGCTGTCGGATGCAGGTGCCCGGGCAAGGTGGAGCTGGGGATTATGATGCCGCAGGCGAAGCGCAAGCGCGTCGGCGGCGCCCCGCGCCTCCGCAACCAGTCGCGGCTCGAGCCCCGGTCCGGGCGACGGGACGCGCGCGACCTTGCCCATGGCCTGTCCGCTGCCATCGGAAGCGAACACCACTTCGGCTTCCGCGTCCTCGGCGATGGCCCGAGCTGCGCCGGCGAGAATGGCGCGAAAACGGTCGAGGGGGCCAGTCGCCGACATCAGGCCCGGTGAGCGATGCTTTCGGGAAGGTCCTTGCCGAACACGCGCTGATAATATTCGGCGATCAGCGGCCGCTCCGCCTCATCGCATTTGTTGAGGAAGCTCAACCGGAAGGCGAAGCCGACGTCGCCGAAGATCAGCGCATTTTGCGCCCAGCTGATCACCGTGCGCGGGCTCATCACGGTCGAGATGTCGCCGTTGATGAAGCCCTGGCGCGACAGGTTGGCGACCTGCACCATCATACCTACCTCTTCCTTACCTCCGGCGCTGTCATATTCGCCCGACTTGGCGAGCACGATCTGTGCCTCGGTTTCTGCTGGAAGGTAGTTGAGCGTGGCGACGATGTTCCATCGGTCAAGCTGTCCTTGGTTGAGCGCCTGCGTACCATGATAGAGGCCGCTGGTGTCGCCCAATCCAATGGTGTTCGTCGTGGCGAAAAGTCGGAACCAGGGGTTGGGCCGGATCACCCGGTTCTGGTCGAGCAGGGTCAGCTTGCCATCGGTCTCTAGCACGCGCTGGATCACGAACATCACGTCGGGGCGCCCGGCGTCATACTCGTCGAACACCAGCGCCACCGGATGCTGCAGTGCCCAGGGCAGCAGCCCTTCGCGAAATTCGGTCACTTGCTGCCCGTCCTGAAGGACGATGGCGTCGCGTCCGATCAGGTCGATACGACTGATGTGCGCATCGAGGTTGATCCGGATACAAGGCCAGTTGAGGCGGGCCGCGACCTGCTCGATATGGGTCGACTTGCCGGTCCCATGATAACCTTGGACCATCACCCGGCGGTTGCGGGCGAAGCCGGCGCAGATCGCCATCGTCGTGTCCGGATCGAACACATAGGCGGGGTCGAGGTCGGGGACTCGCTCGTCAGCTTCGCTGAAGGCCGGAACTTCAAGGTCGCTATCGACGCCGAATGCGTCGCGCACCTTCACCATCTTGTCCGGTGTCGACAGGATCGTGTCGGAGCGGCTGTCTAGCGTGACATTGGGGATTTCGGTCATGGGATCGGTACCGGTTGCATGGGGTTGGCACGGCGACTAGCGGCCTTTTTGCCGTGATGCCAGCGATGCCGGGCTGGAAAAATCGCCGTCGGGCCGCACCGGACAGCCAGCCTGGCGGGTTTTTTCAGATGCAAACCCGGGGAAGATACGGCGGGCTGCTAACGGGCCGGCACGGAAGCCTTGGCCGGCAGGTGGAACAGGTCGACGAAACGGTCGAGCAGGTCGCGGTCGCCAGACCAGTCAATAAGTCCGTATTCGGCCTTGCCGTAGAGGACTGCCGCCAGCGACTGGGGATCGGCCGCGATGCACAGGTCGGGATCGGGATGCTCGCCCCGCTCCACCGCGAGCGTCCCATCGCGCAGTTGGCCGCGGTATTGATCGTTGCCAAAGCGGAAATTGATCCGCGCATTCATCGCCCTTGCCTTGTCGCGGTCGATCATCGTCCGGATCGACAACAGGATCGACACTCCGCTGATCGGCAGGGTCGGATCATGCGCCGGGCTTCGCGCGGCCCATCGGCCTAGCGACTGGACGATCGCCTCGGCTTCCAGACCCCATTCCGTCGCCTCATAGACCGACACGTTCGCAGGCGGCGAAAGCCGGCCTTTTCGGACCAGCCCGCGCCGCTCCAGGTCGTTGAGGCGCTGAGTCAGGACATTCGCGCTGATGCCGGGCAAGTCGGCCCGAAGCTGGGAAAAGCGGCGCGGCCCAAGCATCAATTCGCGCAATACGAGCAGCGCCCACCGCTCCCCGACCAGCTCCAGCCCGTGTGCAGTCCCGCAGGCATCGTCATAGCGCCGCTTATCTTCGCTTGGCCGTGATCTAGTTATTTTTTGTGACTTCATGGTTGCTTTTTATAACTTCAATGGCCAGAAATACAAGCTGTCGAGTCGCAGGAGGCTTCAGTGTCCAGAATGATTTTCGTGAATTTGCCGGTCACCGATTTAGCCCGGTCGAGCGCTTTCTACGAAGCGATCGGCGGCACCAAGAACCCGAAGTTTTCCAACGAGCAGGCGAGCGCGGTCCAGTTCAGCGACTCCATCTGCGTCATGCTCCTGACCCACGATTTCTATCGGAATTTCACGTCGAAGGACGTGATCGACGCCCATCGCACCAGCGGCGTCCTGCTCGCCTTGTCCTGCGACAGCAAAGCCGAGGTCGACGCGATGGTCGACAAGGCGGCCGCGGCCGGCGGCAAGGCCGATCCCGGCCCGAAACAGGAATTCGGCGAGATGATGTATGGCCGCAGCTTTGAAGATCCCGACGGCCATCATTGGGAGCCGAACTGGTTGTCGGCCGATGCTGTCGAAGGCGGGGCGGTGGCGCTCGAGCAAGCGTGACCGAAGGCCGTGAGCCAGATTTTTAGGAGGAGAGGCGCAATGACCTACATCGAAGGATTTGTCTGTCCGGTCCCGACCGCCAGCAAGAACGAATATCACCGGCATGCCAGCGAGGCGGCACCGATCTTCAAGGAATTTGGTGTCACCCGTATGGTCGAAAGCTGGGGCGACGACATACCCAAGGGCAAACTCACCGACTTTCCAGGCGCGGTCCAGGCCACGGACGACGAAACGGTCGTGTTCAGCTGGTTCGAATATCCGGATAAGGCGACCCGCGACGCGGCCAATGCCAGGATGATGAGCGATCCGCGAATGAAGGCGATGGGCGAATCGATGCCGTTCGATGGCAAGCGCATGATCGTCGGCGGCTTCGATACCATCGTCGACGAACGCGGCGAAGGCACCCCTGGGTATACCGACGGCTATGTCGTTCCGGTTCCGACTGTGAAGAAGGATGCCTATTGCGAAATGGCGCGGGAAATGGCTGGCAAGTTCAAGGAACTGGGGGCGGTTCGCGTCGTCGAGGCGTGGAGCGATGATGTGCCTGACGGCAAGGTCACCGATTTCAAGCGCGCTGTTAAGGCAGAAGATGGAGAAAGCGTCGTCTATTCCTATGTCGAATGGCCCGACAAGGAGACCCGCGACGCGGCTTGGGCCAAGATGATGGCCGACACGTCAATGGAAGGGAAGGAAATGCCCTTCGACGGCAAGCGCATGTTCTGGGGAGGATTCCGCCCGATTCTCGACACCGCGGGACGGTAGGACCGGGCCTGCGGCACATCGGTGCTAAACCTTCGATGGACTCCCTAGCCCGCCCCCGCCGGCGGGCGTCAGGAAAAGGCGGCTGCGCCCCTCAGCAACTGCCAGGCCGCTAGGACCTCGCCCAACTTTTTCTCATGCCCCCGGTCGCCGCCGTTACGGTCGGGATGATAGAGGCGCACCAGTTCCGAATAACGTTTGCGCACGGCATGCAGGTCGGCATTGTCCTTCAGGCCAAGCACGCGCAGCGCATCCCGCTCCCGCGCTGAGAAACGTTGGAGGTCCTGACCCGCGTCCATCGGCCGGAAACGCACGGCAATTGCATCCAGCGGATCGGTGAAATCGCGCCATGCCGGCCCGCGCCCGGCTCCCGCGGCAAAAGCGCGCGTTTCCCGTTCCCACCCCGCGATCGGCGCCTGCGCCGCCTCGATCTCCTCGGGCGACATGCCGGCGAAGTAATTATAGCGGCTATTATGTTCACGGACATGGTCGAGGCACAGCAGCCGCCAGCTGCCGGGGCCGTCAAACCCTCCAGGCGTCAGCGGCGCGCGAAACTCGCCCGCTTTCCGACATCCCGCGACCGAGCACCGCCCCGCCGCACCTTCGATCCGTCCATGCCACTTCGTCTGCCGAGCCGTCACGCATTCCTCTCCGGTTCAACCCGCCTATATAGGGACCATGAACGCAGCTTCCACCGATCCCCGGGACCATGGTCCCGTTGCCCGCGAAATGATCGCGCGCCTCACTGCGGCACTGCGCCCGACACGTCTGGAACTGGAGGATCAGAGCCGCCACCATGTCGGCCATGCCGGCCATGACCCGCGTGGGGAAAGCCATTTCGGGCTGGTGATCGAAAGCCCTGCCTTTGCCGGGATGAACCGGGTGCAGCGCCAGCGGGCGGTCTATTCCGCGCTTGGCGAACTGATGGATGAGCGCGTTCATGCGCTGACGATCAAGGCGAGCGTGCCGGGGTGATGGAGACGATCACCCCCTCGACCCACGACCTTGGCGACTTCAAAGTCCGCCGGACCCTTCCGGCGAAGGAGCGGACGATGGTCGGCCCCTTCATTTTCGTCGACCAGTTCGGTCCGGCGCGCCTCCCAATCGGCAAGGGCATGGACGTTCGCCCGCATCCGCACATCAACCTGGCGACCGTGACCTATCTGTTCGAAGGTGCGATCGAACATCGCGACAGCCTTGGAACGCGCAAGGTGATAGAGCCCGGAGCGGTAAACCTGATGACAGCGGGACGGGGGATCGTGCACTCCGAACGTTCGCCCGCGGCATCCCGCGCCCAAGGACCCAGTCTTTACGGAATGCAGACCTGGCTCGCCCTGCCGGACGACAAGGAAGAGATCGATCCGGCGTTCGAGCATGTCGGGCCACCCGGACTGCCGATCGTCGAGGGGGAGGGCATCGCAGCCCGGGTGCTGATGGGAAGGCTGTGGGGCCAGTCGGCTTCGGTCACCCAGCACTGCCAGACGATCTATGCCGACATCCAGCTAAGTGCGGGCGCGAACCTGCCGATCGACCTCGATGCCGACGAACGGGCGATACTGCCGATCGAGGGCGACGCCAGCCTTGACGGCCATCGGCTGCAACCTTTCACCCTTTATCTGCTCGCCCCCGGACAGCGCATGACGCTGCGCGCCGCGACCGCGTCGCGGCTCATGCTGCTCGGCGGCGAGGCCTTTGGGACCCCACGCCACGTATGGTGGAATTTCGTCTCTTCATCGCGCGACCGGATCAACCAGGCAAAGCAGGACTGGAAATCCGGCCGATTCCCTTTAGTCCGGGGCGACGAAGAAGAATTCATCCCCTTGCCCGAAGCGCCGACGACGGTCAGTTACCCCTGATTGCCCGCGGCCAGCGAATGATGGAGTAATCGATGCGCCTCCTTGCCCTGATCGGCCTTGTCCTCCTTGGCGCCTGCCGGGCCGCAGACGCGCCGCCCCAAGCCGCCGAAGCCGCGAAGGTTGCGCCGGTACTGGACTCGCCCGACGCGGCTGACATCCACAGCTATGCAAAGCCACTGGAAGCCCGGGTGACCCACCTCGCGCTCGACCTCGCGGTCGATTTCGAAGCCAAGCGCATCGGCGGCACGGCGACTCTCGACATCGAGGCTAAGCCCGAGGCCAAGGAGATCGTCCTCGACGACAAGGGGCTGGAGATCGAGGCGGTCAGCGACGAGTCCGGCAAGCCCCTGCCGTTCAAGGTGGGAGAAGCCGACGAGAATCTGGGCGCGCCGCTCACCATTACCATGGGCGACAAGCGCAAAATCAAGATCCTCTACAAGTCCGCGCCCGATGCCGGCGCGCTGCAGTGGCTGACGCCTGAGCAGACCGCAGGCAAGCAACATCCTTATCTGCTGAGCCAGGGCCAATCGATCGAGAACCGCACTTGGATTCCGACCCAGGATTCGCCTGGAATTCGGCAAAGCTGGGAAGCCAGGATCACCGTCCCCCAGCCGCTGACCGCGGTGATGAGCGCACCGCGCCAAGGCGAGCCGCAAGAACTCGGCCGGACGCGCCAGTTCAGCTTTGCAATGGACAAGCCCGTCGCGCCGTACCTGATTGCAATAGCGGTCGGCGACCTCGCCTACCGTGAGCTTGGCCCGCGCACTGGCGTCTGGACCGAACCGGCGATGCTCGACAAGGCCGCTGCCGAACTGGCCGACACCGAGAAAATGGTCGAAGCCGCCGAGGCGCTTTACGGGCCTTATCAGTGGGGCCGTTACGACATGCTGGTGCTGCCTCCCAGCTTCCCGTTCGGCGGCATGGAAAATCCAACCCTTACCTTCCTGACGCCGACCTTCATCGCCGGGGACAAGAGCCTCACCAGCCTCATCGCCCATGAATTGGCTCACAGCTGGTCGGGCAACCTTGCCACCAATGCCACCTGGGCCGATTTCTGGCTCAACGAAGGATTTACCAGCTACGCCGAGCGGCGGATCATCGAGAAGGTCTATGGCCCCAAGGTCGCCGCGCAGCAGGTCGCGCTTGGCCTTGATGCGATGCAGAAAGGGATCATCGAAAATGGCGGGCCGCAAGGCGCCGACACCCGCCTGCATATCGACCTCGAGGGCCGTCATCCGGACGAGGGACTGACAGACATCGCCTATGAAAAGGGCGCCGCCTTCCTGCTGACGATCGAGCAGACCGTCGGCCGCGAGCGATTCGATGCCTGGATGCGGGGCTGGTTCGACCGGCACCAGTTCGAGCCGGTGACCACCAACATCTTCCTCGCCGATATCCGCGAGCATCTGGTCAAGGGCGACAAGGCGCTCGAGGCCAAGCTGATGCTTGACCAATGGGTCAATGAACCGGGCGTGCCTTCCAACCTGGCCGGTGCCGACCCGCAGGCCTTCGCCGAGGTCGACGCGGCGGTGACGGCTTTCGCGGGCGGCAAGCTACCGGATCGCGCCGCCTGGGCCCGGTGGAACACCGATGAGCGGCTGCGCTTTCTGAACCGCGTTGATCGCAAGCAGTCGGCGAAGCAGCTGGCCGCCCTTGATGGCGCCTTCGGTCTGTCGCGCTCCGGCAACAACGAGCTTCGTTTCGCATTTCTGACGATGGCGGTAGCGAATCGCTTCGATCCGGCGGTGCCAGCGCTAGAGGAGTTCTTAACCATGCAGGGACGCCGCAAGTTCGTGCGGCCGCTGATCACCAGCCTCGCCGAGGATGCGGGCTGGGGTCGGCCGATCGCGAAGCGCGTTTATGCCCGGGCAAGGCCGCTTTACCACCCAGTGACGACGCGCGATCTCGATGAACTGAAGCTATAGGAACACGGCCAAATCCGACTATCTTTAACCGCGAAGTAACTGAATTGCGCCTATCCCCGGTCGAACACCCTAGCGGAAGACCGGATGTACGAGGCACCTGACCGTTACAAGCGCATGATTTCGGCACGCCTTCCCGACGGCGAATCGTTGGGCGTGACCTCGCGCGAAGTCGATGAGGGCAGCAGTCCGCTGCGCGATGCGCAGCTTATCGCGCGCGGCGGATTTGCGCCTTTTTTTGCCGCCGCCAACAGCGTCGCGGCGCTGTTCATGGCGATGATCCTGCATGGTCATGTCCCAACCGCCTACCTGGTCGGCTGGGCCGCTGCCGTCATTGCCGCGAACCTCGGTGCAATGCAGATGGCCCGCAATCAGGCGGTGACCCATGTCGGCCGATCAGGCCGCAAAGTCCCTAAGTTGCTGCTGGTCGGCGACATAGTCCTGCGCGCCGTCATCTGGCTGTCGCTGCCGGTTGTGTCCTTTGCGTCGATCACCCCGGATAGCCAGGCGGTCGCAGCGACGCTGATCGCCGGCCTCGGAATCGCCGCGCTCGGCCTTGTTGTCTTTCCGACCTGCGTCACCGCATGGATGGCCATCTTCACCGCCGGCCTCAGCTACGCCCTGCTGGTGAGCCGCAGCGCCGTGCCATTCGACAATATCGTCGCCATCCTGTTCACCCTGGGCATGGCGATCGTCGGCGTCCTCACCGTCGCACGCTGGGCGTTCGGCCAGCTCAAGACCAACGCCGATTTCGGTTCCCAGTCGGCAAGCGCAAGCCTGTTGCTTCAGGAGTATGAACAGCGCGGCGTGGGTTGGCTGTGGCAGGTGGATAGCGAAAATCGCGTGACCTATATCTCCAGCCGCATGGTCGCCTTGCTTGGGCGCCCGGCCAGCCAGCTGGTCGGCCACTCGCTTCCCTCGCTGCTCGGCGGCCATGCCGAGCTTGGCCGGGTGCTCCTCGAAAAGCAGCCCTTCAACGCGCTGGAAATGGAATTGAAGACCGCACGCGGGCCGCGCTGGATTTCAATTGCCGGCGATCCGATCATCGATACCGCCGGCCGCTTCGAAGGCTTTCGCGGTGTCGGTAGCGACATCACCGAAATTCGCCACACGCAGGAGCGGCTGACCCACCTTGCCAATGTCGATGTACTGTCGGGCCTGCCCAATCGCGGCCGTGTCCGCCAGCTTCTCGGCGAAGCGCTGCGCAATGCGACGGCGGGCAATGTACCCTGCGCGATCATGTTCCTCGACCTCGACGGGTTCAAACCGGTAAACGACACCTTCGGGCATCCGAAAGGCGACGCGGTGCTGCAGGCGGTTGCCAAGCGGCTGTGTGACCAGGTCGGCGCGGATGGCCATGTCGGCCGGATGGGCGGTGACGAGTTCGCCATCGTCGTCACTGACGCGCAATCGCGCCACAAGGTCGAGCAGCTCGCCAGCAGTATCATCCATGCGATCGCCGAGCCCTACATGATCGACCAGACCGAAATCCGGATCGGCGTGTCGATTGGCTGCGCCTTCGGACCGATCGACGGCGCGACCGTCGACGACTTGATCCTCAAAGCTGATCTTGCGCTGTACGAAGCCAAGGGAGCCGGTCGCGGCGTGGCCAAATATTTCTCGTCCGAACTTCAGACAGAGCAGGATGATCGGATCCGCCTTGAAACCGACCTGCGCGGTGCGATCGCGTCAAAGCAATTCCACCTCGTCTACCAGCCGCTTGTCAACGCTAAGGACCAGAAGCTCACGGGGTTCGAGGCGTTGATCCGCTGGAACCATCCGCAGCGCGGTTTCGTCCCGCCCAACGTCTTTATCCCGGTTGCCGAGGAAAGCGGGCTTATGCCGGCGATCGGTGAATGGGTTATCGAAGAAGCCTGCCGCGCCGCAGCGACCTGGCCGGAACAGATCAGCGTCGCGCTGAACATCAGTCCCAAGCAGATCGTCCTTCCGGCGTTGCCCAACATCGTCAGCCAAGCCTTGGGCCGCAACAAGGTCGCCGCCAATCGCATCGAACTGGAGGTCACCGAGGGTGTGTTCCTGGGCGACAATGGCGCGACTCTCGACGTACTCAAGCGCCTGCGTTCGCTCGGTGTCGGCATTGCACTCGACGACTTCGGCACCGGCTATTCGTCGATCGGCTATCTGAACAAGGCGGTGTTCCATAAGCTGAAGATAGACGGCAGCTTCGTCCGTGAAGCCGGATCGCGCCCGGAAAATGTCGCGATCATTCAGTCGATCGTTCAGCTGGCCAAGTCGTTCCGCATGTCGATCACCGCCGAGGGGGTGGAAACCGCCGAGGATTTCGAGCGGATGCGCGACCTGGGGTGCGACATCATCCAGGGCTATCTGTTCGGTCGCCCGCTGAGCTACGACCGCGCCAACCAGATGGTGCTCGGCCTGGGCGCCAAGCGGATGGCCGGCTAGTCGGCAGCGAGCACGGCGCGCACTGCCTCTTCCAGTGCGGTCGCTCGAAACGGTTTGGCCAGGATCTGCGCATGGGGCGCGACGCGCCGGATCTCATCGGTCTCACTATATCCCGATACGAACAGGATCGGCTGGTCGGGTTTTCGCGCCAGCAGGTCCGCGGCGACTTCGGCGCCGGACTTTCCGGGCATGATATAATCCAGGATCACCAGGTCCGGGAGGATATCGTCGAAACGCCGAACCCCTTCCACGCCATCTGCCGCCTCGGTGACTTCATGACCGAATTCCTCAAGCCCCGCACTAATGAAGCGTCGGACTTCGTCATCGTCATCGATCACCAGGATTCGCACCGGCCCGGGGCGATGGGCTACCCCGCCGTCCCGCTCTCCCTCGCCCGGGATCACCTCGCTGTCGAGCGGGGCTCGGCGGAAGTAGAGGCAGACGGTCGTGCCTTCGCCGGGCTCACTCCGGATGCGCGCAGTGCCTCCTGACTGGCGCGCCATTCCATAGACCATGGACAGGCCCAGTCCCGTGCCCTTGCCGACTTCCTTGGTTGTAAAAAACGGCTCAAAGGCGCGGGCCGCAACTTCCGGCGGCATTCCTGAACCCGTATCTCCGATGGCCAGTTCGACATAGGTGCCCGGTTCAAGTTCCGGATCGTCACTGACCTCCACCCGCTTGCTGCAAAAGGTCAGCTTGCCCCCTTCGGGCATGGCATCGCGGGCGTTGATCGCAAGGTTCAAGACCGCCACCTCTAGCTGCGTGGGGTCGGCCAAGACAGGAATTGGGTCAGGATCGAGCTTGAACTCCTTCTCGATCCCCGGGCCAAGCACGTTGCGAAGCAGGGGCCTCATGTCATCGATCAAAGTCGCGACAAAGGTCGGCCGCACCTCAAGCCGCTGGACCCTGCTGAACGCGAGCAGCTGGGCAGTCAGACGGGCGCCGCGCTCGGCTGCGGCGAGCGCATAGGTGGCATACTGCAATAGGCGCTCGTCACTTTCCTGCTTGGTGATGATATCGAGCCCACCGACGACGACCGTCAGCAAATTGTTGAAGTCGTGAGCGATTCCGCCGGTCAGCTGGCCGAGCGCCTCCATCTTCTGGGCCTGGCGCAGCTGGTCTTGTGCTTGGACTAGCTCGACCGTCCGATCCTCGACCTGTCTCTGGAGGTCGATCTCGGCTTCCTTGGCTTCGGTAATGTCGCTCGCGGCGCCCACCATGCCAATGACCTGCCCCTCGGGGTCGCTGCGCAGTTTCGCGACCGCCCGTAGCCAGCGCCATTGGCCATCATGCCGCCGGAAGCGGGCGACGAGGTCGTACGGCAGGAGATCGCGGGACGCGGCAAGCTGAGCCGACACGAACGCGTCACGGTCGTCGGGATGGATAGCCTCTACCCAATCGTGAAAGCCGCGCTTTTCCGGCGGGAACCCGAAGAACTCGGTGAAGGCCTCGTTGACGAAATCGCGGCTACCATCGACGCGGGTCACCCACATCGGTACCGGCGAACTGTCCGAAATGCGCCGGAACCGCGCCTCGCTTTCGCGCAATGCCAGTTCCGTTGCCCGCTGCTCCGTCACATCCTGGAGGACCACGATCAGCCCGATCACGTCGCCGTCGGGTCCGCGGTGAGGGACATATTCGGACTGGACCGTAAGCTTGCCCCGAGTCCGATGGTCCAGATCGCCGACGAACCATTGCTTATCGCCTCCGAACGCCCTTTCGATGAAGGGTCGCCGATGTTCAAACGCCGCATCCCCGAGGATTTCGCGAAATGTTTTCCTAAGCACCTCCTTGCGAGGCATCTCCAGCCATTCGGCCAGTGTCTTGTTGAGATACAGGTAGCGAAGGTCCCGATCGAGATATGCGATCATCACCGGCAAGGTATCGGCGATCTCGATAATTCCCGGAAAGCCCACCGGCTGGGGCAATGCGGCGAGACCGGCGGCGACCGCCTTCAGGTCGGCCGACCGGCTGTCGCCACTTCCCAACTCTTTACCGCCGCCATCAGGCGACTCGGTGGTCCCCCTGTCCGCCATCCGCCGATGCTGACTCGAATTGACGCATGAGTCACGACATCTGTGGATAAGTCGGAAAGCGACTCAGTCGAAATGCAGCCGGCGATAGCTTCCGCGAAAATAGAGCAGCGGGTCGAGGCCAGGCTCGAAGGTCGCCTTCTGCACCTCCCCGACCAGGATAAAATGATCGCCACCGTCATGAACGGCGTGGCGCGCGCATTCGAATACCGACAACGAATCCATCAGCACGGGGACGCCATGTTCACCCAATGCCCACGCGGTGCAGCCGAACCGGTCCTCAACCCGGGTCGAAAAGGTGATCGATGCCGGTTGCTGCCCGGTTTGCAGGACGTTTACCGCGAAATGCGAGGCCGTGCTGAGGGGCAGCGCACTAGCCGCATGCCGGGCAACGCAGACCAGCAGCAGCGGCGGATCAAGACTGACGGACGTGAAGCTGTTGGCGGTCAGCCCGACAGGCTCGCCGTCGGCATCGATGCAGGTGACCACCGTGACCCCGGTCGCAAAGCAGCCCAGCGCGTCGCGAAGCGTGCGCGGGTCGGAACCGCTACGATATTCACGAGGGAGAAGCGCGTCGGTCATCGGCGCCGCCATAGCGGCCACCGCGTCCCGCTGTCACCCCGCGAGACGGCGAAGTCCGTCGAGGTTGAGCACTTCCAGCTGGTCCGCAACGGATTCCAGCGAATCCGACACGAAGTATAGCGGTTGGAAAGCGTCGCTGCGGTAACTGGTCGCCGCGGCATCGCGCAGCGTGAACCGGGGACGCGCTACCCCCGCTTCCAGCGCGAAATGTGATTCCCCGAAACTGGAGGCTAGGCCGGCGCCGAGAATCTTCACCTCGCCGCCTTCGTGGGCGAGGCCAAACTCGACGCTATGCCAGTAGATCCGGGCAATCGTGTCGCCCAGCCCGGCGGCAATCGCCTCGACCCCCAACCGGCCGAGCGCCTCCATCAGCCGCGCCATCGCCGGGTCGGCGAGCATTGGCACATGACCGAAAATATCATGAAAACAGTCGGGCTGCTCGAGGTAATCGAGACAGTCGGCCCCGCGGATGAAATTGCCGATCGGAAACGTCCGGTCCGCGAGCATGGCGAAGAAAATGTCGTCAGGCACAAGCCCCGCGACTGAAACCAGCTGCCACCCCGTCAACGGTTCCAGGTCAGTGTTGAGCCGAGCGAGTTCCGGGATGCCGGGCCGGTCGAGACCAAGCCGGTCGATGCCGTCGAAGAACGGGCCGACGATCCGGCCGCCGAGATGGCTTAGCTGGCGCGCGAACAGCCGATCCCACACCTCATGCTCTCCGGCGGTGAAACGCTCCCAACGTTGGGCAAGCAAATGGCGCGTCCAGCGCGGCCCTTGCGGGTCGGCCAATTCTTGGAAATCGGGTTGAAACATCGGAAGGTCCTTGATGGCGGAGGATAAAAAAGCCCCGCCGAAGCGAGGCTTGGCGGGGCGATGGTCCGGTGCTGGGGGCGCGCTGCCTCAGCCGGTCTCCACCGCATCGGCATAATAGGGAACCGCGGCCGGCCGCATGGCAGGCGAAGTAGCGGCAATGGCGGTTACGATTATCATGGGAAGCGCATTATCCGATCACTCCCCTGAACGCTAGCTGGCCAGCTGGTTTATCGCTTCGGCCAGCGCGATGTCGCGCCGGGTCACTCCACCGGCGTCATGGCTGGTCAAACGGAAATCGATCCGGTTCCAGACCGAGGTGAATTCTGGATGATGATCGACCTTCTCCGCATGGAGGGCGACGCGCGACAGCAGCGCGAAAGCTTCGGAGAAATCGGCAAGCCGAAGCGTCCGGGTCAAGGCCTTGCCATCCTCGCTGAGGGTCCATCCTTCTGGAATATCCATGGACCAGGCATAGGCGCGGCGGCGCAGCCGGTCCATTGCGCCCTTTGGCATGGCCCGCGCCATGCGCTAGGAGGCGCGGACGATGAACGCGACGCTTGTTTCCGCCGATGGCTGGTTCCCGAGTAGCTGGCGCAGCCGACCCGCCCGGCAGATGCCGTCCTATGGGGATCCGGCGGCGGTCGCCCAGGTCGAGACCCGGCTTGGAAGCGCCCCTCCGGTCGTTGCCATCGACGATGCGGCAAGCCTGCGCGGCGCCCTTGCGGCCCTCGCGGAAGGACGCGGTTTCCTTCTGCAAGGCGGCGACTGCGCCGAAAGTTTCGATGATCCCGTCGCCGAGCAGGTCGCCGGAATCGTCGACCTGTTCGATGCGATGGCAGCACGGCTGTCTCCGGTCGTGAATGGTGGGCTGATTGAGGTTGCTCGCATTGCCGGCCAGTTCGCCAAGCCGCGCAGTGCGCAGCATGAAGAGCATGACGGCCTGTCCCTGCCTGCCTATCGCGGCGACATCGTCAACGGCATCGGCTTCGACGCCCGATCGCGCCAGGCCGATCCCCAGCGCATGATCCGGGCGCACATGCAGTCGGTCGGTACTGCCGCGAGTCTTGCCGCGGTACGAGCCGGCCAGCCCATTTTCACAAGCCATGAAGCACTGCTTCTGCCCTACGAAGAACCGCTGACACGGCGGGATTGCAACGGCCGCTGGTGGGCGACTTCGGGGCATATGCTGTGGCTGGGCGATCGCACCCGTCATGTCGACGGGGCGCATGTCGAATATCTGCGCGGAATCGAGAATGTCGTCGGCGTGAAATGCGGCCCGTCGCTCAAGGCCGACGACCTGAAGCTTCTGGTCGACCGGCTCGATCCGCTTGGTCAGTCCGGCAAGCTGGTACTTATCGCGCGGTTCGGGGCGCGCCGGATCGAAGAGCTGCTGCCCCCGCTGCTGCGCGCGGTGCGGGGCCGGCCGGTCGTGTGGATCGTCGATCCGATGCACGGCAACACCTCGATGGCCGGCAAGCGCAAGGTCCGCCGCCTGCCTGACATATTGGAGGAGATTGACGCCTTTTTCTCAATCTGCGCGAGCGAAGGGGTCCATCCGGCCGGGGTCCATCTCGAGATGAGTGCACTCGATGTCACCGAATGTATCGGCGGGCGCGGTCCGGCATCGATCGACGAGCTCGACCGTAACTGGCTGACGGCCTGCGACCCGCGCCTCAATCGCACGCAGGCGATTGATCTTGCCGCCCATGTCGCGGCGCTTATCCGGTGAAGCTCGCTGCCGAGGCCGACGGCGCGGTCCGCGGGGAAGCGGCCGTCCCGGGCGATAAAAGCTGTTCCCACCGAGCGCTGATCCTGGGCGCGATGGCCGACGGGGCAACGCGAATCACCGGCCTTTTGGAAAGCGAGGATGTGTTGGCGACCGCACGGGCGATCGCCAGCTTCGGTATCGCCATCGACCGCGACGGCGATAGGGCCTGGACCTTGCGCGGCGGTCCGTGGGGTTCGCCGCCCGGCCCGGTCGACTGCGGCAACAGCGGCACGGCTGCCCGCCTGCTGATCGGGGCGATTGCCGGGATGGAAGGAAGACGCGCCACCGTGACCGGCGATTCCTCGCTTCGGTCCCGGCCGATGGGGCGCGTGACCCTGCCGCTGGAACGTATGGGGGCGCGGTTCATCGGATCGGACCGGCTGCCGTTGACGGTCGAAGGCGCACGGCTTGGAGGGATCGCCCATCGTAACGAACCACCCTCGGCTCAGGTCAAGTCGGCGATCCTTATCGCCGGGTTGGGGACATCTGCGCCGGTGAGCGTCATCGAACCAGTCGCCAGCCGCGACCATAGCGAGATCATGCTGGGCGAGCTTGGATGCGACATCATGGTCGATGAGGGTAAGGCAGGGCGGACGATCACTCTCGGCCGATCGCGTAAGCTGCAAGGGTGCGAACTAGCCATCGGTGCCGATCCTTCGTCGGCGGCTTTCCCCCTACTTGCCGCGGCAATCGTGCCCGGATCGGATGTCCTGGTACGCGGTATGCTGGTCAATCCGCTGCGCACCGGCTTTTACGAAGTGCTTGAGGAGATGGGCGCCGACATCGAGCTGACGAACGAGCGGATCGTCGGCGGCGAGATCCTCGCCGACGTGCGCATTCGGCACCAAGCGCTTCGTGCATGCCAGGTCGGCGCCGCCCGAATCCCCGCAATGGTCGACGAAATCCCGGCGCTGGCCGTGGCCTGCGCCTTTGCCGACGGCGAAAGCCTGATCGAGGGACTAGCCGAACTGCGAGTCAAGGAAAGCGATCGGCTGGGCGCGATCATCGCCGGGCTGACGGCGTGCGGCGTCGTGGCGGCCGTCGACGGAGATTCGCTACGCATTTTCGGTCGGGCATCGGTCCGCGGCAATGCCAGCATCCTCACCCGGGGCGATCATCGCATTGCCATGGCCTTCCTAGTTCTTGGGCTGGCAGCCCAAGGGCCGGTCGAGGTTGACGAAGCCGAGATGATCGGCACCAGCTTTCCGGGGTTTGTCGACACGATGCAGCGGCTTGGAGCGAATATCGGATGAGTTTCAACAGTTTCGGCCGCTTGCTGCGCTTTACCAGTTGGGGCGAGAGCCATGGCCCCGCGATCGGCTGCGTGATCGACGGCTGCCCGCCGGGGCTCGAGCTGGCCGAACCATGGGTCCAGCACTTCCTAGACGCTCGCCGGCCGGGCACATCGCGAAATGTTTCGCCGCGGCAGGAGCCGGACCGCGTACGGATTCTGTCCGGGGTCTACGAAGGTCGGACCACCGGCACGCCGATCGCGATGATGATTGACAATGTCGACGCCCGATCAGCCGATTATGCCGATCTGCCGCCAAGGCCCGGCCACGCCGACGCGACCTATGATGCGAAATACGGCCTGCGCGATCCGCGGGGCGGTGGCCGGGCTTCGGCGCGGGAAACGGCGATGCGGGTCGCCGGCGGTTCCGTGGCGCGACTAGTGATCCCTGAGGTCGAAATTGCTGCCCGCGTGCTCGAGATCGGCGGCGAGACGGACCAGGGCCGCTGGGACGCGCTGCTCGACGAAGCCCGAGCCGGGCAGGACAGCCTGGGCGCCATCATCGAATGCGTCGCGACCGGCGTTCCGGCGGGTTGGGGCGCCCCGATCTACGCCAAGCTGGACGCCGACTTGGCCGCGGCCTGCATGGGCATCAACGCCGTCAAGGGAGTCGAGATCGGCGAAGGGTTCGCGGCGGGCCGGGCGCGGGGGCGAGAGAGCATGGATGCCAAGCTAACCAGCGGCATCGACGGTGGCATTTCGACTGGCCAGCCCGTCGTGCTTCGCGCCGCGTTCAAGCCGACCTCCAGCATCGGCATCGGCGGCCGGCACGACCCATGCGTCGGAATCCGCGGCGCGCCAGTGGTCGAAGCGATGATCGCGCTGGTGCTGGCCGATCATAAGCTGCTGCACCGGGGACAGTGCGGGTGACTGATACGCCGACCAGCCGGCGCGGCGTAATGATCGGCGGCGCGGCGGTTGGGGCCGCGGTGCTGGGCCTGTTCGGACCGGCGATGTGTGCCAAAGTACGCATGGATCGAGGTTCGCCTCTCCCGAGTGGCGCTGCACCGCAGCGCCCGCAAGGGAAGTCCAAGCCGATGATCGACGAGGACATTGCGCCGGTACTTGCGCGGCTCGACGCTTGGTATGCGGCCAACCTCCGACCCGACAAATATCGCTTCAACCCGCCGGCGACCGATGCGCAGATTGACGCGCTCGAACGGCTTGTGGGGGTACAGCTGCCGTCTGCCTACCGCCAGCTTTACCGCTGGCACGACGGCGAGAACAACGACCGCTGGGGGCATATCTACGGACTACCGATCCTGCCGCTGAAGCAGGTCGCCGAGCATTGGACTCAATGGAATCGGACGCTCGCCGAACTCGGCGGCAATCGCTACCTCATCCCCGGCAGCAGCTGGCCGGAAGGCGCGATCGATCCGGCCTACGTCAATCCGCGCTGGATCCCGCTGACCGCCGACGGGTCGAGTGACCATATCGGAATTGACTTCGACCCTTGGCCCCGCGGACGCGTCGGCCAGGTCATCCTGTTCGGCCGCAACGAGGAGGTGAAGGCGGTCCTCGCGCCATCGCTTGGCACCTTCCTCGGCTGGATCGCCGATTTGCTGGAGAGCGGCAACTTCCTGGTCGACCCCGAACCGGGCGTTCAACAGCTCCGGGAATTTCGCCTGAAGCAGCCCGAATCCGACGGTTTTCACGATGGAGCGCGCAAGCTGCTGGGGGCGCCCAGTCAGTTCCCCTAAGCACCGCCGATCAATGGCATTTGAAGCGGTCGAACGGCTCCAGGCACTCGCGGCAGCGCCATTGCGCCTTGCACGGGGTTGAGCCGAACCGGCTGACTTCCTCCGTATCGGTCGATCCGCATTGCGGGCAGGTCGCGACCTTGGCCAGCTCGGGCGGGGCAATGCCGTAAGCGCGAAGCTTCTCGCGTCCTTCCGCGCTGATCCAGTCGGTGGTCCAGGCGGGACTGAGCGAGGTTTCGATTGCTACCGACCGATAGCCGGCAGCGTCGAGCGCCTCGCGAATACTCTGTTCGATGACCTGAGTTGCCGGGCACCCCGAATAGGTCGGGGTGATCACGACCTTTTGCTCATCGACCGACCGGACGATCCCCAGGTCGAGCACCGATACGACCGGGATTTCAGGGTCGGGAACGTCCTTGAGGACAGCCCAGATGGCCTGGACGCCCATCAAACCCGCTCAAGCGCCAATGCAATTCCCTGGCCGACACCGATGCACATGGTCGCAAGCGCGTAGCGGCCGCTGCTGCGCTGCAGTTCCTCGGTCGCGGTCAGCGCTAGGCGGGCGCCGGACATTCCGAGCGGATGACCGAGCGCGATCGCCCCGCCGTTGGGGTTCACATGGTCCGCATCGTCGGGCAGGCCTAGTTGGCGGAGCACCGCCAGCCCCTGCGCGGCGAATGCCTCGTTTAGTTCGACAATGTCGATCTGGCTGACCGTCAGCCCCAGCCGGTCGAGCAGCCGGTTGGTCGCCGGGGCTGGGCCGATTCCCATGATCCGCGGCGGGACGCCCGCGACCGCCGCCCCGAGCACCTTGGCCCGCGGGGTGAGCCGATATTTTTCGACCGCGGAGGCCGAGGCGATAATGAGCGCCGCTGCCCCGTCATTGACCCCGGACGCATTGCCGGCAGTGACAGTACCACCCTCGCGCACGATCGACTTGAGCGCGGCGAGCTTGTCAACGCTGGTTTCGCGCGGATGTTCGTCACGATCGACGACGATCGGATCGCCCTTGCGCTGGGGGACGGTCACCGGAACGATTTCGGCGGCCAGCCGGCCGTTGGCCTGGGCGGCAGCGGCGCGGCGCTGGCTTTCTGCCGCAAACTTGTCCTGGTCCTGCCGGCTGACCTGAAACTCCTCGGCTACATTTTCGGCCGTTTCGGGCATCGAATCGATGCCGAATTCCGCCTTCAGCTTCCGGTTGACGAAGCGCCAGCCGATGGTCGTGTCGAACACACCATTGGCCCGCCCGAAGGCCGTTTCGGCCTTGGGCATCACGAACGGGGCGCGGGTCATGCTCTCGACGCCGCCAGCGACGATCAGGTCGGCCTCGCCGGCCTTGATCGCGCGGGCGGCGATGGCCACCGCGTCGAGGCCGGAGCCGCACAGCCGATTGACCGTGGTCCCGGGAACGCTGGTCCCCAACCCGGCGAGCAGGGCCGCCATGCGCGCGACATTCCGATTGTCCTCGCCGGCTTGGTTTGCGCAACCGAGAATGAGGTCATCGACCGAGTCCCAATCGAGCCCCGGGTTGCGCTCTTTCAGTGCGCGGAGGGGAATTGCGGCAAGGTCGTCGGGCCGCACGTCCTTAAGGGCGCCGGCATAGCGCCCGATGGGTGTGCGGACAGCATCGCAGATGAAGGCGTCGGTCATGCCGTCCACCTAGGCGCGGCACCGTTCAGCGGCAAGGGTCAGGGCTCGATCACCATCCCGCCAGTTTCGCGCGAAAGTCCCTGGAATTCGGCAACGATCCGCCCCTCGCCGGCACGTACCTGCACCGCATAGACACCGCTCCGGCCCTCGCGGGCGCGCTCCACGGCTTCCGCCACCAGTGTTTCGCCCACCTGTACCGGCGAGAGGAAACTGATCGAACCATGCTGCGCGACGGTGATCGCGTTGCGGCTGTTGCAGGCGTAAGCGAAGGCCGTGTCGGCCAATGCGAATATCATCCCGCCATGGGCGATCCCATGTCCGTTGGCCATGTCGGGGCGGATCGTCATGCGGACCCGCGCATAACCTGATCGCGCTTCCTCGATTTCGACCTTCCACGCCGGCCCCGTGCCTTCGCGCGACAGCATTGCGTCGGCGACGCGGCGGGCCAGCCGGTCGTCATCGACCGCCATGTCAGGCGTCGATCACCCCGCGGCGAATCTGGTCGAGCTCAATCGATTCGAACAGCGCCTTGAAATTGCCTTCGCCGAAGCCCTCATTCCCTTTGCGCTGGATGATCTCGAAGAAGATCGGGCCGATCACATTCTGGGTGAAGATCTGCAGCAGCAGCCCCTGGCCCTCGGTGGGCGCTCCGTCGACGAGGATACGGCGCTTTTCCAGTTCCGCGGTCGGCTCGCCATGGTCCTTCACCCGCTCATCGACGAGCTCATAATAGGTGTCGGGCGTGTCCTGGAAGGGAATGCCGCGGGCCGAGAGGATGTCGACGGTGGCGTAAATATCGTCGGATCCGAGCGCGATATGCTGGATGCCCTCGCCCTTATATTCGCGCAGGAATTCCTCGATCTGGCTCTTATCGTCCTGGCTTTCATTCAGAGGAATGCGGATTTTGCCGCATGGACTCGTCATCGCCTTGGAGAACAGGCCGGTCACCTTGCCCTCGATGTCGAAGTAGCGGATCTCGCGGAAATTGAAGAGCTGCTCGTAGAACTCGGCCCAATGGCTCATCCGACCGCGATGCACATTGTGGGTCAGGTGATCGAGGTAGGTGAGGTGCGAATTGGCTTGCGCGACCTTCGCTTCGGCGTCGGGAAAAAAGTCGAAATCGACGTCATAGATGGTGCTGCCGTCGCCCGGAGTCCCGCCGTAACGGTCAACAAAATACAGGATCGAGCCGCCAATCCCTTCGATCCCGGGAATGTCGACTTCGCCTTCCGCCACATCGTTATGGACGTCGGTCGCGCCCATGCTCATCGCCCGGTCGTGAGCTGCCTTGGCGTCCTTGACGCGAAACGCCATGGCGCAGGCCGACGGCCCATGTTCGGCGGCGAAATGCGAGGCAAAACTGTCGGCTTCGGCATTGATGATGAAGTTGATGTCACCCTGGCGGTGCAGCGTGACATCCTTGCGCTTGTGCCTGGCGACCGCCGGAAAGCCCATCTTGGTGAACAGCGAGCGCAGCAGTTCCGGATCTGGCGCGGCATATTCGACGAACTCGAAGCCGTCGGTTCCCATCGGGTTCTCAAGGCCCAGCGGGCCGAGCTCGACGGAAGTGGCGGTAGCCATGACGTTTCTCCAACCTTGTGACCCGCCTCCACTAACGCCCGGGAACCGCGAGGGACAGTGATTTCTGACCCGCCGCAATGCGGCTCGGCAATGGCAAAGCGATGCCTTATGGCTAGTGGACGGCACGACCTTGTGCATTGTGCGCGGGGCAAAGGAGAAGCTGTGCAAAGGCTGGCAACCAGGATCGTTGAAAAGCCCTGGGGGCGGTGCGGGCTGGATCCGTGCTTCGGCGCTGCGCCAAAGCAAAAAGTCGGCGAAATCTGGTTCGAGTCGCCGGCGGGACGGCCGTTCGACGTCATGGCCAAATATCTTTTCACGACTGAGCGCCTATCGGTCCAGGTCCATCCCGACGATGAGGCCGCAAGGGCCGCCGGCCATGCCTATGGCAAGGACGAATGCTGGATCGTGCTGGAAGCGACCGACGATGCCGAGATCGGGATCGGGACCTGCCGCCCTCTTGGGCGCGCCGAACTGGTCGAAGCGGCGCGAAGCGGGGCGATCGCCGACCTGGTCGAATGGCGAAAGCCGCGTCGGGGCGATGTAATCTACAACCCGGCCGGGACCATCCATTCGCTGGGGGCTGGACTGACCGTGCTGGAGATCCAGCAAGCGGCCGACCTTACCTACCGCCTCTACGATTACGGCCGCGAGCGTGACTTGCATCTCCAGGAGTCGGCCGATGTCGCGCGCGCCGAACCGCATCACCACCCGGTTGACGGACAGGTTGGTGATGCCAGCAGGATCCTTGTCGACGGACCGCATTTCGGCGTCGCGTGGTGCGTCGGCGTCCCGCCGCCGCTTCCGGCGATGCGCGATATCCAATTGCTGCCCATCGACGCGGAAGTCGCCGGACTGAGGCCCGGCGAATGCGGCCTAGTCGACGAATTGGAAGTGGGCTCGCTGGCCAGCGGCGGCAACTTCGTGTTGGCATGGTCGCACGTCCAGGAGGAAACTTGATGCCCGAGGCCTATATCGTCGAAGCCCTGCGGACCGCTGGCGGAAAACGCGGGGGAGCCCTGCGCGACTGGCATCCGGCCGACCTTGGCGCGGCGGTCCTCGACGCGCTGGTGTCGCGCAGCGGGACCGATCCGTCGGCGATCGACGACGTCATCGCCGGCTGCGTCAGCCAGGTGGGCGAACAGAGTTTCCATATCGGCCGCAACATGGTGCTGGCATCGTCGCTTCCCGACAGCGTGCCCGCCGTCAGCATCGACCGGCAATGCGGCAGTTCGCAGCAAGCGCTTCATTTCGCAGCCCAGGCGGTGATGAGCGGCACCCAGGACATAGTCATTGCCTGCGGCGTCGAAAGCATGACCCGCGTGCCGATGGGAACTCCGGTCATCCTGCCGATGCAGGCGGGGATTGGCGACGGGCCATGGCCGGACTCGATCAAGCAGCGCTATCGCGTCAATGAGTTCAGCCAGTTCACCGGTGCGGAAATGATGGCTCGCAAATATGGGTTCGGCCGCGACATGCTCGATGATTTCGCGCTCGACAGCCATCGGAAGGCTGCCGCCGCCGCCGATGCCCGGGCGTTCGCGCGCGAGTTGCTCGTGCTCGACGGGCTCGACCGGGAAGGCAATGCGGTTCGTCACGACCGTGACGAAGGCATTCGCGCCGACGCCGGTCGCGATGGGCTGGCGGCGCTCAAAACCATTGCTCCGGGCGGCGTCATCACCGCCGGCAACGCCAGTCAGATGTGCGACGGCGCGTCGGGAGTACTGGTCGTCTCAGAACGCGCCCTGAAGGAGCATGGCCTGACCCCGCTGGCTCGGATCGACCATCTGGCGGTGACCGGCGGCGACCCGGTGATCATGCTCGAAGAGCCGATCCCCGCGACCCGTCGCGCGCTGGACCGGTCGGGACGGTCGCTTGCCGAGATCGATCTTTATGAGGTCAACGAGGCGTTCGCTCCGGTACCGCTGGCCTGGCTCAGGGAAATCGGCGCCGACCCCAATCGGCTCAACGTCAACGGAGGGGCGATCGCACTCGGTCATCCGCTCGGCGCGAGCGGGACCAAGTTGATGGCGACGCTGGTCCACGCGTTACGCGCCCGGGGCAAGCGGTTCGGCCTGCAGACCATGTGCGAGGGTGGCGGCATCGCCAATGTGACCATCATCGAGGCGCTTTGAAGCCTTAATGAAAATCGCGCGACTTGGGCAGGATCCGGACGTTGCGCGGGTGCGGCTGGTGCTGGCCGTGGTGGCTCTGCGCCGACTTGCCGCGCGGATGTTGCGGCCGTTCGAATTCGTCCGCGCGCGAAAGCTGGATGGTCGCCCGATGGGCCCTCGATAACCGGTCGAGTTCCGCCGTCCGGTCAGTGATCCGCCTGGCCATAAGGTGGACGATCCCTTCCTTGCTGCGTTGGACCACCCCGTCGACGACCATCAGCCGCGCCCCCATCACTTCGCGCCGCTGCCGTTCGAAATCGCGCGCCCACAACAGGATATTGGTCACCCCGCTTTCATCCTCGATGGTCATGAAGATTGCATTGCCCCCGCCCGGCCGCTGGCGAACCAGCACCACCCCCGCGGTCCGGACCCGCTGCCCGTTCTTGGCGGCGCTGGTCTCGGCGCAGCTCAGCACGCCTTCGTCCGCGAACATGTCGCGCAGGAAGGACATCGGATGGCCTTTCAGCGAAAGCCGCAACGTCTGGTAATCGGCAACCACCTGCTCGCTCGTTGGCATCGGCGGCAAATGGGCATCGGGCTCGCTGGCCAGTTCCTCGGCATCGGCCGCAGCGAACAGCGGCAACTGCCCCTCCGGCATTCGCCGGGCATCCCACAGCGCGGCGCGGCGGTCGAGGCCGATCGACCGGCAAGCATCGGCCGAAGCGAGCGCGCGGATCGCCGGCCGGCCAAGCGCGGCGCGGCGGGCAAGATCCTCCAGGCTTGCAAAATTTCCCCGCGCCCGCGCTTGGGTGATCGCCGCCGCCCAGGTGGCGCGAAACCCGTCGATTAGCCGGAAGCCCAGCCGCAGCGCATGCCCGCCTTGGGCGCACGGCTCCAGCGTGCAGTCCCAAGAGCTGGCGTTGATGTCGACATCGCGCACCTCGACCCCATGTTCGGCCGCATCGCGGACGAGCTGCGCCGGCGCATAGAATCCCATCGGCTGCGAATTGAGCAATGCTGCCGCAAACACCGCGGGATGATGGCATTTGATCCACGACGAGACATAGACCAGCCGGGCGAAGGACAAGGCATGGCTTTCGGGAAAGCCATAGCTGCCGAACCCCTCGATCTGCCTGTAGCAGCGTTCGGCAAAGTCCCGGTCATAGCCCCGCGCGGTCATGCCGTTGATGAGCTTGTCGCGGAACGCGTCCATCCCCCCGGCATGACGGAAGGTGGCCATGGCCCGACGCAGCCGGTTGGCTTCGTTCGGGGTGAATTCCGCCGCCACGATGGCCAGCTTCATCGCCTGTTCCTGGAACAGCGGAACGCCGAAAGTCCCGCCCAGCAATTTCTTCAATTCGTCCGGGTCGTGGGGCGGCGCGGGCGAAGGATATTCGACCGGATCAATCCCCGCGCGGCGGCGCAGATAGGGATGGACCATGTCGCCCTCGATCGGGCCGGGGCGAACGATCGCCACCTGCACCGTAAGGTCGTAGAGATTGCGTGGCCGAAGCCGGGGGAGCATGTTGATCTGCGCCCGGCTTTCGACCTGGAACACGCCGATGCTGTCGCCTTTGCACAGCATGTCGAACACCGCCGGGTCGTCGGCATCGATATCGACTTCCAGCGTATGATCGCCAAGCCCGTGGGCTCGCATCAGATCGAAGCTTTTCCGGATGCAGGTCAGCATTCCCAGCGCCAGCACATCGACCTTCATCAAGCCAAGCGCGTCGATGTCGTCCTTGTCCCATTCGATGAAGGTGCGGTCAGCCATCGCGCCATTGTGAATCGGCACCGTTTCGTCGAGCCGGTCCTGGGTCAGCACATAGCCGCCGACATGCTGTGACAAATGGCGCGGGAAGGGGTTGCGCAACAATTGCCCGCAAAACGCGCGCAAGCGGACGATTTCGGGGTTGGCGAGGTCAAAACCCGCCTCGCTAATCCGTTCATTCCCCAAATCGCCCGACCAGCTGCCCCATACGGTCGACGCGATCCGCGCCGACACGTCCTCGGTCATCCCCAGAGCCTTTGCGACCTCACGGACCGTGCTGCGCGAACGATAATGGATCACTGTCGCGGCAATGCCCGCGCGGTGCCGGCCATAGCGGCGATAGATATACTGCATCACCTCTTCGCGCCGTTCATGCTCGAAATCGACATCGATGTCGGGGGGCTCGTTGCGCTCTTCGGAAATAAAGCGGGAAAAAAGCAGGTCATGCTTCATCGGGTCGACCGAGGTGATGCCGAGCAGGAAGCAGACCGCACTGTTCGCCGCCGAGCCGCGCCCCTGGCAAAGGATCGGCGGCTGCTGCGTCCGGGCGAAACGGACCATGTCGTGGACCGTGAGAAAATAGGGAGCGTAACGCCGCGCCCGGATCAGCTCCAACTCCTCTTCGACCAGCCTGACCAGCCGGTCGGGCAGTTCTGGTCCATGCCGCTTATGCGCGGCCTGCCAGGCGAGGTGCGCAAGCCAGCTATCGGCATCCCAGCCGTGGGGCACCGGCTCGTGCGGATATTCGTAGCGCAACTCGTCGAGCCGGAAGTCGATCCGGTCGAGCAGCCGGATGGTCTCCGCAACCGCGTCGGGCCAGGCGGCGAACAGCCGCGCCATTTCCGCTGGGGACTTCAGATGCCGTTCCCCGTTCATTTCCAGCCGCCGTCCCGCGGCATGGATGGTCGTGCCTTCACGCACGCAGGTCAGCAGGTCGTGAAGCGGCCTCTGCTCCGCCCCGGCATAAAGCGCGTCATTGGTCGCCAGCAGCGGAACCCCGAAGTTGCGCGCCAGCTCCGCTAGCCGCACCGCGCGCCGCGCATCGTCGCCGCGCCGGGGCATGGTAAGGCCCAGCCACACCCGGTCCGGCGTCAGCGCGGCGAGCCGGTCGAGCGTGGCAGCAAGCGACTGCGGAGTCTCCTCGGCCAATCGCAGCCCCGCATCCGCTCGCGCATAGGGCACCGGCTGGCGATGGGCCTCCTCCCCGCCGCCGGTCGACACCGGTAGGACGATCAGCAGCAGGTCTTCGGCATGGCCGGCAAGGTCGTCGAAACGCAGAATACAGTCGCCCTTGACCGCGCGCAGGTTGCCGACCGTCAGCAGGCGGGTCAGCCGGCCCCAGCCGCCACGATTGGCCGGATAGGCGACAATGTCGGGAGTGCCGTCGGCGAATACCAGACGCGCACCGACCACCAGCTTCAAATCGGTTTCGAACAATTGCCGTTCCTCGGGCGTCAGCAACGACGGGCGGCCGCGCCGTTCGCGATCAGCAATCGCTTCATCCATCGCCCGCTGCGGGCCATCGCGCAGTGCGACCCAGGCGCGCACTACCCCCGCCACCGTGTTGCGGTCGGCGATGCCAATCCCGGCCATGCCCAGTTCCAGCGCACGACCGACCATGTCGGCGGGATGCGACGCGCCGCGCAGAAAGCTGAAATTGGTCGCTGCGACCAGTTCGGCGAAGGGCAGCGTGGTCATGCGAACAGGCCGTGGACGTACCAGCCGGGATCGGCCTTCTCCGCGTAAAGCCCGTGACGGAATAGCCAGAAGCGCCGTCCGTGCGCATCCTCCACCCGGTAATAATCACGGGTCAGGCCAGGCCGGTCGACTTCTCCGTCGCGGCGCTTCCACCATTCGCTGGCGATCCGCTCGGGGCCTTCGAAGCGCCGCACCTCATGCAGCTTGCGACGCCAGCGAAAACGGTGCGGCGGCCCGTCGGGCACCTCGGCCACCACCTCGATCCGCTGCGGCGGGTCGAACAGATGAAGCGGCCGCAGTGGCGGCTCGCCAGGTTCGGGTCGCGGCCATTCGGCTTTTGACGGAGAGGTCCCGACCGCCGGCAATTCCAACTGCATCTGCTCGGGAATATGGGTATCGAGCGGAACCAGCCTGCGCACCCGTTCACGGCCCAGCCGGATGCTCAGCCGGTCGACCAGCGAGTCGACCTCGACATCTGCCGCCGCGCCGCCTTCCATTGCAAGCTGCGCTGCGGCCAGCGGCTCGGTGACCGGCACCCGCAGGCGAATGAGGTCAAAACCGAAACCGGGGTCGATGGGATCGGCCAGCGCCTCGATCCGCTCGGCCATTAGCCGCACCACCAGCGCCGGATCGCGGCTCGGCCGGCTGGTCTCGACCACCAGCGTCCGCATTATCCCGTCGCTGCGGAACAACAACCCTTCGAACCGGCGCCCGCCAAGCCGACGTCGCTCCATCTGCTCGGCCGCCTCCCCGACCAGCTCGCCAAGCACCGTCAGCGCATCGTCGGTGCGGGCAATGGGTTCCGCGAAGCGGCGTTCGGCGGCGACCGGCACCGCCGGCTGACGCGGAACGATCGGCCGTTCCTCCTCGCCCAGCACATGGCGCAACGCGGCGACCGTCTCCGCCCCGAAACGGGCGGCAACCGAGGCCATGGGCCGTACCGCCAACTCGCCGACCCTGTTCAATCCGGCTCGGGTCAGGGCCAATGTCGCATCATCGCCCAATTCCAGCGCCGTTACCGGCAAACGGCGGACTGCCGCCGCCTCGTCTGCCGCGGGCAGCGCCTGGTAGCGGGCCAGCGCCCGAGCCGCGCCCTGCGTTCCTGCAAAGGCCATCCGACGATGCAGTCCCAATCGGTCGAGCCGGTCGTCGAGGTCAGCCACCAGCCCCGCTTCCCCGCCAAACAGATGGGCACAGCCGGCGATATCCAGCAGCAGCCCGTCGGGTGGGTCGGCGGCGACCATCGGCGAATAGCGCAGGCAACCGTCCGCCAGCCGTTCCAGCCAGCCAAGGTCGGCGGCAGGATCATGGGTGAAGGAGGCGAGCCCCGGCACGCGTGCCCGCGCGTCGGACAGGGTCATGCCAGGGACGAGGCCCAACGCCCCAGCCCCACGATCGACCGCCGCCAGCCGCAGCGCGCCCTTGACCTTGGCGGTAAGGACAAACGGCTGGCCCGCTTCAGGCCCGGCGGCGCCATCGTTCGGCATCCGGCGCAACCGGTCGGCGGGAAGATAGGGAAACCACAGCGCCAGGTAGCGCCGGGTCGAGGAAACTTTGTCGGTCACGGTCCCACTCCAGCCGCCACCGCATCCCGGCAGGTCCGGCGCGGCGGCGCAACAATTCGATATCCAGCGCCGGCAACCCGGGTGCACCGGCTTCCAACGCGCGGCTCGGCGCAGCGGCGACCGCCCAACGCGTTTCGGCCGCCGAGGGCACCGGATCGGCATCGGCCCGCAGCAGGAACAGGGTCGCGCCGGACCGTTCAGCGGCCAGCGCCAAGCGCCGGCTGGCGGTGAGATCGAGCGCGGGACAACGGCCCCGACATTCGACGATTAGCGCATCCAGTCCGCTGGTCCGCGCAGCATCGGCCGCCCCACGCAGCAGGGTTGCCACATCGGGAGCCTGGGCGATCAGCAACGTGGCCGGATCGCCGCCGAGCCCGGCAAAACCCGGCGCATGCAAGGTCCCGCCGCGGCGCGCCGACTCATCGGTGCGAAGCCATAGGATCGGCCCACCGGCGCTGATCAGCAGCGCCAGCATCGCCGCGAGTCCCGCGGCGCTGGTCCCGTCGTCGGACTCGGCCGCGAACAGTTCATGCACGCATCCCCGCGCAAATCCGCCGCCAAGCGCTCCGTCCAGCCGGGCATGGCCGCTCGGGATTCGTCCTGCCTCAATCCGTCGGGTGTTCCCGGCCAAATGGGCAAGCCGACGCCGAAGCATGGCCTGAAGATCGTCCGACTCGCGCATAGTTGTTCCTGATTTGTTCTCAGGTGCGCTTGCCCGGTTCGAGAGTCAAGATTGGGAAGCCCGGCCTAGGCTTCAACGCTTGCCGGAACTTCCATCAGCGCTGCGGTGAAGCGCTTGCGCCACCACACTACATCCTCGCTGCAGATATTGTCGAACATCGCCTGCCACCGCCGGACCCGCTCCTCGCGGGGCATGGCCAAGGCCGTGCGAATGGCGTCCGCCATTTCCTCCGCACTGTAAGGATTGACGAGCAGCGCGTCCTTCAACTGCTCGGCCGCTCCCGCGAAACGCGACAAGATCAGCACCCCCGGATCGTCAGGATCCTGCGCCGCGACGAACTCCTTGGCGACGAGGTTCATCCCATCGCGCAGCGGCGTGACCAGTCCGATTCGCGCCGCCCGATAAACGCCCGCCAGCACGTCGCGCGGATAGCCCTGATTGACATAACGTATCGGCACCCAGTGCAGATCGGCATAAGCGCCGTTGACCCGGCCCGCGATCCCTTCAAGCGTTTCACGGATGCGCTGATAAGCTTTCACCGTCGCCCGCGACGGCGGTGCGATCTGCAGAAGGAACACCTCCTTCCGCTCGTCGGGATTTTCCTGGAGGAACCGCTCATACCCGAGGAAGCGCTCCTCAAGACCCTTCGAATAATCGAGCCGGTCGACACCAACGATCATCGCCCGGCCGTTGGCGCTTCGCTGCATCTCACCATGAACGCTCTTGGCCTGCTCTCCGCAGGCGAGGTCGGCATATTCCCTGCCGTCAATGCCGATCGGACAGGCGATCAGGCGAATCGACTTCCCCTTCAAATGAAGGTGACCGTCCTTGAATGTCCCCCCATTTTCCAGAACCACGAACTCGGCGAACGAATGCAGCCATTCGTCGGTGTGAAAACCGATGACGTCATAGGCGAACATCGATTCGACCAGCTCGTTGGCTTCGGGAAGGGTTAGCAGCAGCCGGCGGGGCGGCCATGGCGTATGGAGGAAGAAGCCGATGCGGTTCTTGCACCCGCGCTTGCGCAGCTCCGCGCCGAGCGGAATCATGTGATAATCCTGGACCCACACCGCATCGTCGGGCTCGATCAGCGGGAACAGCGTGTCGGCGAACCGCTTGTTGACCCGGTGGTAGCCGCCGGCGAAATCCCGCTCATATTCGGCCAGGTCAATGCGGTAATGAAACAGCGGCCACAGCGTCCGGTTGGCGTAGCCGTCGTAATATTCCTCGATATCCTGTTCTTCGAGATCGACCGTTGCGGTGGTCACCCCATCGCCCCGCTCGAAATGGATCTGCCCGGTGAACTTGTCGGTGAAGTCCCCCGACCATCCGAACCACAGCCCGCGCGATTCCCGCAGCGCCGCACCCAGCGCAACCGCCAGGCCGCCCTGTGCGCCCTTGGCTCCAAGCTGTACTGCTGCGACGCGGTTGGAGACGACGATCAGCCGGTTCATCGGACCGAGTTCCATGGACGGCTCAATAGCACGGCACAGTTGATAATGCCGACCAGCGAATAGGTTTGCGGGTAATTGCCCCATAGTTCGCCGGTTTCGGGATCGATGTCCTCCGACAAAAGTCCGGCGGCGGTCCGGGTCGAGAGCATCTGTTCGAACAGGTTTCGCGCATCAGCCTCGCGTCCGGTCGCCTGGAGCGCCTCAATCAGCCAGAAGGTGCAGACGTTGAAGGCGGTTTTCGGCAAGCCGAAATCGTCCTCCGTATCGTAGCGCAGCATATAGGCGCCGCGCCGGAGCCCCTCTTCGACGGCCTTCAGCGTGCCCTGGAAACGCGGATCGTCCGGCGTGAAAAAGCGCAAGTCGAGCAATTGGATCAGGCTGGCGTCGAGATTGTCACCTTCAAAGGTAGCGGAGATGCGGTTGCTGTCCTCACGCCAGGCAGCATCCTCGATCCGACGCCTTATTTGGACCGCCCGTTCGGCCCAGAAATCGGCGCGGTCGGAAAGGCCAAGCGCCTCGGCGGCATGGGCCAGGCGATCGCAGGCTGCCCAGGACATGGCGGCGCTATAAGTGTGGACATGCTTGCGGGTGCGCAATTCCCAAAGGCCGGCGTCAGGCTGGTCGTGAAGCTGCCAGGCGCGCTCGCCGATACGCTCCAGCGAATGAAAATCCTCGATCGTCGCCATCCGGAATAGCCGCTGGTCGAAAAAGGCTTGGACGTTCGACAGGATGATCTGGCCATAGGCGTCGTGCTGGACTTGTTCGAAAGCCTGGTTGCCGACGCGCACCGGCCCCATACCGCGATAGCCGGGCAGCCCGTCGGCGACCCGTTCATCGAGGATCGTCTCGCCATAGACGCCATAAAGCGGCTGGATATGGCCGCCCCTCGCCATGTCGACAATATTGCGCAGGTAGGACAGATAGCCCTCAAGCACGTCGAGCGCACCCAGCCGGTTGAGAGCCTGGACGGTATAATAGGCATCACGGATCCAGCAGTAGCGATAATCCCAATTTCGCTCGGATCCGGCATGTTCGGGAATCGAGGTGGTCATCGCCGCGACGATCGCGCCGGTTTCTTCATGCTGGCACAGCTTCAAGGTGATCGCAGCGCGGATCACCGCTTCCTGCCATTCGAGCGGGGTCGCCAGCCCGCGAACCCATTCACGCCACTCGTCGATGGTCTTGGCGAGCATCTGATCGACCGTTCGGGACAGTTCCTCGCCGAAGCTTTCGTCCGGGCCCAGGAAGAATGTCAGCGGTTGTTCCAGCCGAAACAAACGCTCGCTGCGCACCAGGCCGACCGGGGCGTCGGTGGTCAGCCGCATCGGCATGGTAAATGCGGGATAGCGAAGATGGTTCGATCCGCCCGGCACCGGTGCCAAGGGCTCGCCCCAACGCTCGGTCGGGCGCAAGCGAACGGCGATCCGCGGGCTTCCGTGCGAGGGCCGGACAATGCGCGCAAAGGCGACCGGGCGATAGGCACGGCCAAGGCGCCGGAAGCGCGGGCAGAAATCGATGATGTCGATCGCGTTGCCGGCGTTGTCGGTCTTGCGCGTCACCAGGACCGGCGTGTTGCGAAGATAGTGCTGCTCGATATGGACGCAGTCTTCCAGGTCAATCGCCCAGATTCCCTGCTCAGGCTGCTCGCCACCGAGCAGGCCGGAAAAGAGCGGATCGCTCGAGACGCGGGGGACGCAAGCCCAGACCATATCCCCTTCGCGATCGATCAGCGCGCTGACCTGGCAATTGCCGATCGGCCATAGGTCGAGGCTGCTCATGCCAGCGCCTCGCTCGCCGCGCGCAGCCAGGCGTGAACCGCGGCGACATTGGCGAGCCGATAGCTTGCGGCCGTATCGCGCGGGTCGCCGACTAGTACGCCGCTGCCGCCAAAGCGGCGTGCGGCAAGGAAGCCATGTTCGTCGGTGAGGTCGTCACCAAGGAAAATTGGTCGCGACCCGGCGAAGGGCGGCTCGGCCATGAATTGCTCGAGCGCGCTCCCCTTGTCTCCCTCTACCGGCTTCAGTTCGAATACCTTGTTACCCGGCTGGATCACCAAGCCGGTTGAGCGTGCGACGGCCTCCACCGCTTCCAGGCAGGCCCGCTCGGCTTGCGGGTTGGTCCGGAAGTGGAGCGCGACGCTCATCGGTTTCGTTTCGACCAACAGGCCGGGCAGGGTGGCCGCGAACGCGCGCAGCTGATCGATCGCCTCAACGAGTTCGTCCGAAAGTATTGGATCCGGCGCCTGCTCCTCGGAATCGGCGCGTTCCAGCCCATGGCTTCCCGCGACCGGCATCCGAAGCGGATCGAGAAAGGCGCGGATATCATCGAGCGCCCGGCCGCTAAGCACCGCCAACCGCCCTTCGAGCTGCTGCTGGAGCCGTTCGAGGATGACGATCATCGCGGGGTCCAAGTGGACGGCGTCGGGCCGGTCGGCAAAATCAACCAGTGTGCCGTCGAAGTCGAGAAACAAGCTCGCTTTTTCCAACAGGCCAATCGGCGGCTCCTCCAATATCATCGATCCTCCCAATGCCGGCACATAAGCAGGCGGGCCTATCTCGCTTCCGCTTGACCGGCCCGTTACGCAGCGCTCCGCTTCATCCCCTAAACGGCAGCAGGCGGCCGGAAGTTTCACAGGCGGGTGACAGGGTGGCGGAGCGGGAGGGATTCGAACCCTCGATACGGTTTTGCCGTATACTCACTTTCCAGGCGAGCGCCTTCGACCACTCGGCCACCGCTCCGCATTCGCTGGAAGGCGGCCATGTAGAGGGGGATGCGCGTTCGGGCAAGCTTGCCGCGCCCCCTCTCGCACCTCTATGCCGCAAGTCCATGGCACGGAGCTTCAATCACCCCCCTACAGCCGAGGAAATCGAGTCCATCGCGCGCGCGGCGATGCTGCGCCTGCCCGAACCCTTCGCGTCGTACCTGGCGCATGTCGTGCTTCAGGTCGACGACTATGCCGAGGAGGAATTGCTCGCCGAAATGGGGATCGAGCACCCGCTCGAGCTGACCGGGGTCTACGAAGGCATCCCGATCAGCGAACGCAGCGTCGACACCAGCGGCTCGCTTCCCGACCGGGTCCGGCTGTTCCGCCAACCGATCCTGGCCGAATGGTGTGAGGAGGGCGAGGATTTCGAACATCTCGTCCGCCACATATTGATTCATGAAGTCGGTCATCATTTCGGACTTAGCGACGAGGACATGCACGCCTTGGAGGAGCGGCCGTGAGCGCTCTCCTGACCTGCGAAGATATCGCGCTGGTGCGGGGCGGACGGCTGCTGTTCGAGCAGCTCAGCCTGTCCTTGCAGCCGGGCGGCGCGTTGCAGGTGGCGGGGCCCAACGGCTGCGGCAAGTCGAGCCTGATCCGGCTGGTCGCCGGACTGCTGCGCCCGACTGCGGGACGCCTTGAGCGCGCAGCGGCGACCCTGGCCGATGAAGGGCTCGCCCTCGATCGGGAACTACCGTTGATCCGGGCGCTGGCATTCTGGGGAATGCCGCGGCTCTCCGAAGCGATGGCGGCATTCGCGCTGAACGATCTGGCGGAGGTCCCGGTCCGCCTGCTGTCCACCGGCCAGGCACGGCGGGCGCGGCTGGCACGAGTGATGGCCAGCGGCGCGCCGCTCTGGCTGCTCGACGAACCGCTGAACGGCCTCGATCGTACCGGCCGGGACGAACTCGACAGGGCTGTCGCCGATCACCGCGCATCCGGCGGCGCCGTCCTCGCCGCGAGCCATGTGCCGCTGTCCGGTGACTGGTCAATGCTCGAGCTTGGCCGATGACCGGGCGGCTCATCCTGCGCGAAGTCCGGCGCGGCCTGTCCGGCGCGGCCTGGCTTCCGACCGCCTTCTTCCTGCTGGTCGCCACCATTGTGCCTTTCGCGGTGGGGCCCGATGCCAAGCTGCTCGCCCGGATTGGCGGCGGGGCATTATGGATCGCCGCGCTGACGGCCGCGTTGCTGCCTATCGAGCGGCTGGTCGAGCCCGACCGTGCCGAGGGCGTACTCGACCAACTGGCGATGACCGGGACGACCGAGGAAGCCGTCGGGGCCGCGAAGATCATCGGCCATTGGCTGACTTTCGGTCCGATGCTGCTGATCGCCGCAGTCCCGGGCAGCGTGTTGGTCGGGCTCGACAGTCCGACCCTGGCAAGGACCTTGGTCGCCCTGGCGATCGGGACGCCGGCTCTCGCTGCGCTGGCGGTAAGCGTAGCAGCGCTGACCGCGGGCCTTCCCCGCGCCGGGGCGCTGGCCGGGCTGCTGCTGATGCCATTGGCCGTGCCGCTGGTGATCTTCGGCGCCGCAGCCACCGGCGAGGATGGCGCCGCTGCACTCAAGCTGGAGGCTGCGGCGGCGTTATTGCTGGTCGCGGGCGCCCCGTTCGTGACCGGGGCCGCGATCCGCGCCGCGCGAAACTAGCTGTTCGACCAGCGCGCAAAAATGGCGGTCGGAAGTAGCAGTCCGCGGGCTTCTTCGCGGATCGCCATTTCTCCGCATTCCACCGTCCCTCCTAGCTCGGCGGTTAGCTGGCGGAGCAACTCCCCGATGCTCAGCGCCGACATGCGCACCGCATAGACGGTCAGGACCAGGAAACGGCTATCGGCGTCGAGCAGCTTTCTGCAATCGGCAAGCAGCGGCGCAAGATGTTCCTCCAGCCTCCAGACCTCGCCTTCGGGTCCGCGGCCGAACTTAGGCGGGTCGAGAAGGATACCGTCGTAGCGTCGTCCGCGCCGGACTTCGCGAGCGGCGAACTTGGCTGCATCGTCGACTATCCAGCGGATCGGCCGTTCGGCCAGGCCCGACAATTGGGCATTGGAGCGGCCGCCCTCGACCGATTTCTTCGACGCGTCGACATGCACCATTCTGGCGCCCGCCTCGCTCATCAGCAGCGTTCCGACCCCGGTATAGCCGAAAAGGTTCATCACCTCGGCATCATCCTCGCCGGTCTGCGCAATCTTGCCGCGCATCCAGTCCCATTGCGGCGCCATATCGGGGAAGAATCCCAGATGGCGGAACGGCGTCAGGCTGGCATGGAAGCACACGCCGTCGCGGCCCAAGGGCCAATCCCGCGGCACGTCGCGATGCCGGACCCACCGCCCGCCGCCCTCCTCGTCGCTGCCGGGCATGAAGGTTGCGTGCGGCGACCAGTCGTCGCGCGCCGGGGCCCACATCGCCTGCGGTTCGGGACGAACCACGGTGATCGGGCCGTAGCGCTCATACTTGCGGCCATCGCCGCAATCGATGAGGGCCCAGTCGCTCCAAGGTTCGGCAACGATAGTCTTGAGGTCAGTGAGGCTCATGCCGCAAGCGCGAGCTTTCCGCCGACCGAGGCGATGGCACGCGGCCCGGACAGCATCGCCACGCCCGCCGCCCGCGCTGCTGCGGCGTCCACCGCGCGAACCTCGACCAACATTTCCTCGATCGTCATCACCCGGCCAAATATCTCCAGCGACCGGGCCATGGCGTCGGCCCGGCCCTGAGGCGTTTCCAGCGCCATCAAGATGCCCGCTTCGACCTGCGCCCGGGCGCGCGCCAGTTCGGCATCCGTCAAATCCGCTGCCGCCCGTTCGACCGTATCCCGGGCCAGGTTCAGCGCCTCCAGCGCCCGCGCCTTGTCCGCCGACAGGTTGATCGCGAACACGCCGGTTTCGGCAAATCCCTGAGTCCAGCTGTAGATGGAATAGGCAAGACCGCGGTCCTCGCGCAATTCCTGGAACAGGCGGGACGACATGCCTCCGCCGACCGCCTGTGCGAACAGGGCCAGCGCCGGGGCGTCGGGATGTGAGGCCGCGACTCCGGGAAAGGCCAGGCCGACATGGGTTTGTTCGCTTGGCCGCCGGTCGGCACGAATGCCGCCGGAAAATAGCGCGGGCGCAATCTCCGGCGGCGCCATGGCTTCAAGATCGCCGAATAGCGCCTCGGCGAGCAGGAGGATATGGCTTGGATTGACTTTGCCAGCCGCCGAAATCACCAGCCGTTCTGGCCGATACTGCTGGTCGAGCCAGCCGGTGCAGTCGCTGCGCGACAAGGCGCGGATGCTGGCTTCGGTGCCCAGGATCGGCCGAGCCAGGGGCTGATCGCCGAAGGCAGCCTCGAACAACCGGTCGTGGATTACGTCATCGGGGGCATCCAAGCATTCGCCGAGTTCGGACAGGATCACCAGCTTCTCCCGCTCCAGCTCGTTCTCGTCGAGCCGCGGCGCGCGGACCAGGTCGGCGATCAGTTCGAGTGCAAGGCCGACGTCGGGCGCAAGCGTGCGGGCATGGAACACGGTCTGGTCGCGGGCAGTCCAGGCATTAAGCGAACCGCCGACGTCTTCGATCGCTTCGGCGATTGCGCGGGCGTCGCGGCCGCGGGCGCCCTTGAAGACCATATGTTCGACGAGATGCGCGAGTCCACCCTTGCCGTCGGCCTCGGAGCGCGAGCCCACGGCGGCGTAAAGGCCGATCGCCGCCGACTGGGCCCCCGCCATCGGGTCGATCGCCACCGTGACGCCATTGGCCAGACGCGTAAGTTCAACCATTGCCGGCTTCCTTGCGCCAGCGTTGCCGGAGGGCAAGCGCATAAATGATTCCGGCTATCCCCGCGAACAGGAACCATTGAATGGCGTAGCTCAGATGATTGTTCGGGATCGTTTCGGGTGAGGGCAGCGCGCTTGCTTCCAGTCCCGGGCCAGGGCTGGCCGCGACGATGCGCATCCGACTGACGCGATCGGGTGCGATCAGTCCGCTCACTAGTCCTCCCTTGAACTCCCGCCCGGCGTTGGGATTTTTCGACCAGCCAAGCTCGACAGCCATCCCGGGACCTTCGGCGCCGGTGCGGCAGTCGGCGATCACCAGATAGCCGGGCTCCCCCCGCCGGTTTTGCCCGGCCGCGGTGCGGAAAGCTGTGACGGCGAGGCAATTGCCCGTCGCATAGCGGAACAGCGGCAAGGGTTCCTTGAGCGGCATGCTGGGCCAGCCGATCGGCGCTTTGTCCGCGGCGGCGGCATAGGCGGCGACCAGCGCATCCTTTTCGGTCTTGCGCTGCAATTGCCAGAAACCGAGCGCGATCATGACGGCAATCGCACCGGCCACCAGGATGGTTGGGATGAGGGGCAGCTTGCGGATCATTTCACTCTCCGTCCTTCCCGCGCCCGATGATTATGTTCCTGATAGATCAATGCCGCCTTGCCGATCCGCAAGCCTGCGAGGGTCAACGCCGCGCCCGCGGGGACCCAGATGAGATGGACCCACCAAGACGGACTGGCGGAAAGGTCGAGCATGATTGCCGCTACCGCCAGGATTGCGCCAACGATCAGGATCAGGAAAGCCGCCGGCCCGTCGCCGACATTGCAGGACTGAAAATCCAGGTCGCAGCGCCGGCAGTTCGACGCGAAGCGGGCGAGGCCCGCGAACAGCGTCCTCGCCCCGCACTGGGGACAAAGCCCCTGCAGACTCGCCGCCGCCAGCGACGGCGCGGCGCCGGTGGTCGGCGCCGTCGTCATCAATGCATCGGCGCGCCCCAGCCGCCCCACACGTAGATGGAAACGAACAGGAACAGCCACACCACGTCGACGAAATGCCAGTACCAGGCCGCCGCTTCGAAACCGAAGTGGGCCTTGGGCGTAAAGTCGCCCTTGTAGGACCTGACGAGGCAGACGATCAGGAAGATGGTGCCGATGATGACATGGGCGCCGTGGAACCCGGTCGCCATGAAGAAGGTCGCGCCGTAGATGTTGCCCTTAAAGTCGAACGGGGCGTGGACGTATTCATAGGCCTGGACCGCGGTGAAGATCAGGCCAAGCGCGATGGTCAGCCACAGGCCCTTCTTCAGGCCGTCATTCTCGCCGACGCCCAGCGCGCCCCACAATCCCTTCAGCTCGCCCCCGCGATGCCCGTGGATCATCGCATGGTGGGCCCAGGTGATCGTGGTGCCCGAGCAAAGCAGGATGAAGGTGTTGAGCAGCGGGTAACCGAAGGGATCGAGCACATGGACGCCCTTGGGCGGCCATTGCGCCGCAGCCGGATCGGTCATGACCTGCGTCGCACCTTCGATCACCTCGATCGGCGGCGGGAACAGGGCGGCCGAGAAGAAGGCCCAGAACCATGCGACGAAGAACATCACCTCCGAAGCGATGAACAGGATCATACCGTATCGCAGGTGAAGCTGGACCACGGGCGTATGGTCGCCCGCCTTGCCTTCGCGAATGACATTCGCCCACCAGCTGAACATGGTGATCAGTACGCCGAGCAGGCCGGCGAAGAAGATGAATTTGCCATAGGCGTTGTCATGCATCCACATCACCGCACCGCCGGTGAGGGCGAGCGCGGAGAAGGAGCCGATGAGCGGCCACTGGTCAGGCGGAAGAATGTGATAATCGTGATTCTTGGTCGCGGCCATGAGTCTCGTTCCCGTTGATTGCCAGCGGCTCTAGCGAGCGCTTGTCGGATTTTCCACCGGATAAAATGTATAGCTGAGCGTGATCTCGTCGATATGGGCGGTGTCGGGGTCTTCTCGAAGCTTGGGGTCGACGAAGAAGATCACAGGCATGCGGACGCTTTCACCAGGTTTCAGGACCTGCTCGCTGAAGCAAAAACATTCAATCTTGCTGAAATATTGCCCGGCCTGACTGGGCGTTACGTTGAAGGTCGCCGTGCCCATGGTGGTCCGGGCAGTATAGTTGGTCGCCAGATAATGGATCTGGGTCCTCGCTCCCGGCTTGACGCGGATGGTCGTCTGCTCCGGTTCGAACTTCCATGGCAGGCGTGGGTCGATATTGGCGTCGAACCGTACGCCGACCTGGCCGGCAACCGCCCCTGGCGCGGCTTCGGCCTTCATCGTCGTCCCCCCGAATCCGGTGACCTGGCAGAAGATCCGGTAAAGCGGCACCGAGGCGAAGGCGAGGCCGAGCATCGCCAGTCCGAACAGCGCGGCTCGGATTGCCACCAGCCGGTTTTTTTGCGCCAGGCTGGTCATTGGTTCAGTCCCATCTTGGCGATTGTGATCGCGAACATCAGGACGACGAACGCGCCGAGCAGGATCGCGAGCAGGCGGGAGCGCTCCCGCTGCCGCTTCCGTACGAGGTCTTCATCACTATTGTTGATCATGCCAGCACCCAGCGGTCGACGACCAGCGCGCCGAACAGCGCGAACAGGTAGAGGATGGAATAGGCGAACAGCCGTTTTTCCGGGCCCATCCCAGCGGGTTCGGCTGCCCTGTTGGCGAGGACCGCCGACGACAGCAGCAGGAAGACCGCATTGAGCACGACCGAAGCCGCGCCATAAACCCATCCGGTCAGGCCCAGCGGCCATGGCGCGATCGCGGCAGCGATCATCGGGAAGGTGTATAGCGCGATCTGCCGGCGGGTGGATGTGATTCCGGCGACAACGGGCAGCATCGGCACCCCCGCATTGGCATAATCGGTGCGGACGAACAGCGAAAGCGCCCAGAAATGGGGCGGGGTCCACAGGAAGATGATCGCGAACAGAAGGATCGGCAGGGTGGTGACATCGCCGGTCACCGCCGCCCAGCCAATCAGCGGCGGGAACGCTCCCGCGGCGCCGCCGATGACAATATTCTGCGCGGTCCGACGCTTCAGCCAGACAGTATAGACCAGCACATAGAAGAGGATAGACAGGGCCAGGATCCCTGCCGCCAGGTGATTGGCCGCAAGGTCCATCAGGATAACCGAAAAGACCGACAGGCCGACCCCAAAGTGCAGCGCGGTCTGACGACTCAGCCGTCCGGACGGAAGCGGTCGCCCGGCGGTGCGCTTCATCTTGGCGTCGAGGTCATGCTCATACCATTGATTGAGCGCTCCCGCTGCGCCCGCGCCTAGCGCGATGCACAGCACTGCGGTGAAGCCGAGCACCGGATGGACCGATCCCGGAGCCGCGAGCAGGCCGCACAAGCCGGTGAATACCACCAGGCTCATGACGCGCGGCTTCGTCAGCGCGAACAGGTCGCGCCAATCGGCGGGAAGTGGTTGGGTCTGATCCATCGGAACGCTGGTCACGGCGCGCCCTATAGGGTGTCGGGCGGATTGAGGAAAGGGCCGTGCAGCCAGGCACTTGGCGTTCAGCATCACTAGGCTAGCATGTGGCCATGATGATCCGAATCGCTCTTCCACTGCTGATGGCCCTTGCCGCGCCGCTAGCCGCTCAGTCTGCCAGCCCGACGATCGCCGAGCCGGCCAAGGATGACCTGGTCAAGGTTGCGCTGGACACCTCGGCGGGCAGGATTGTGCTGGCGCTCGATCGCGGCCGCGCGCCCCTCACCACGGCCAACTTCCTCGCCTATGTCGATGGCGGGAAGTTCGACGGCGAAAGTTTCTATCGGGCGATGCGCTATGGCGACGGCGGCATCGTACAAGGCGGGATTCGCAGCGACGCGCGCAAGCTCGCCGCGCCGATTGGACATGAATCCACCGCGACCACCGGCCTCAAGCATCTGCGCGGCACCATCTCAATGGCCAGCCTTGGACCTGGTACCGCCAAGTCTGACTTCTTCATTCTCACTACCGATATCCCCGGCTTCGACGCCACTGCTGCCGAGCCGGGCTTCGCTGCATTCGGCCGCGTCGTTGAGGGAATGGAAATCGTCGAGAAAATTCTCGCAGCGCCGGTTTCGCCAACCAAGGGTGAGGGTTCGATGAAGGGGCAGATGCTGGAACCCGTTATCACCATCAGCAAGGCCACGCGGCTCAAGCCCTAGGCCGATCCGTCTAGCCAGACTCCGCCATCTTGTAGCACATGCGCCAAGGCCCCCGTGGACCCCTACAAAGGATGACGGTTCGCTAGCGCCTCTGCCGCGGCATGACCACTGGCCCAAGCCCATTGGAAATTATAGCCGCCCAGCCAGCCGGTAACGTCGACCGCCTCGCCGATTGCGTAGAGGCCCGGCATCCGCTTGGCCTCCATTGTCTTCGACGACAATTCGGCGGTGCTGATCCCGCCCGCTGTCACCTCGGCCTTGGCAAAGCCCTCGGTGCCGTTGGGATGGAAGCACCATCCGGCCAATTGCCGCTCGGCCACTTCCAGCGCGCGGTCGGGAATATTGGCCAATTCGCCCCGCAGGCCCAGCTGGTCCGTGAGCGCCTGGCCAAGCCGTTCCGGCAGGTGCCGATTCAGAAGCCTGGCCAATGGCGCGCGCGGTTCGTTCCGCTTCGCCTCGCGCAGCCAGCCGCCTTGGACCGAAGGCAAAAAGTCGATCTTGATCGGTTGGCCGTGCTGCCAATAGGACGACGCCTGAAGGATTGCAGGGCCCGACAGGCCGCGGTGCGTAAACAAAGCGGCCTCGCGGAACATTTCCGAACCGGCGCTGGCGATGACATCGGCCGATACGCCCGACAGCGTCTTGAACAGGGCCTGGTCGGCGGCGAGGGTCAGCGGGACCAGCGCCGGGCGCGGCTCGACGATTTTTAACCTGAACCGGCGCGCCACATCGTAGGCGAAGCTCGTCGCGCCAAGCTTGGGGATCGACAGGCCGCCGGTTGCAAGCACCAGTGCCGGTGCCCGCGCCGTGCTTGAGCCCACTCCAACCTCAAACTGCCCGTCACGATGCTCGACGACAGCTGGTAGGCCGAAGGCGGTTTCCACACCGCCGGCCGCGCATTCGTCGAGCAGCATTGCGACAATCTGCCTTGCCGAACCGTCGCAGAACAGCTGTCCCAGGGTTTTCTCGTGCCAGGCGATGCCATGACGTTCGACCAGGCTCAGGAAATCCGCCGGAGTGAAGCGACCCAGCGCGGATTTGGCGAAATGGGGATTGGCTGACAGGAAGTTCGCTGCACCTGCGCCGATATTGGTGAAGTTGCACCGGCCGCCGCCGGAGATGAGAATCTTGCGGCCGGGCTCTGGCGAATGGTCGACTAGCAAGACGTTGCGCCCGCGCTGTCCGGCAAGCGCGGCGCAGAACATGCCCGCCGCTCCCGCGCCGATGACGATTGCGTCGAAGAGGCGCGGACTACTCATCCGCTGCCCCTAGCGGATGCCCGACGAAATTCGAACCTGCTCACACAAGAAAAGGCCCGGGCACCGCCGCCGCGGTCCCAGGCCCTTCGTCACCGTCAATCGCGCTTAGTCGATCTTCGGCAAGGTTTCGAACTGGTGATAAGGCGGTGGGCTGGTCAGCGTCCATTCCAACGTCGTCGCCCCTTCGCCCCAATAATTGTCCGGGGCCTTCTTACCGGCCAACAGCGACCAGGCCATGTTGACGAAGAAGATCGCCATGCCCGCGGCCATCACCATATAGCCGATCGTCGAAAGCTGGTTCCATTCCGCATAGGCCGGCGAATAGTCCGGGATGCGGCGCGGCATGCCGTCGAGGCCGAGGAAATGCTGCGGGAAGAAGATCAGGTTCACGCCTGCGAACATCACGAAAAAGTGAAGCTTGCCGAGGAACTCGTTATACATCTTCCCGGTCATTTTGCCGAACCAGTAATAGAAGCCGGCGAAGATCGCGAACACCGCGCCGAGCGACAGCACATAGTGGAAGTGCGCGACGACATAATAGGTATCGTGCATGTAGTTATCGACACCGCCGTTCGCGAGCACGACCCCGGTGACGCCACCCACGGTGAAGAGGAAGATGAAGCCGATCGCCCACAGCATCGGCGTCTCGAAGCTGAGCGAGCCGCCCCACATGGTGGCGATCCACGAGAAGATCTTCACGCCGGTCGGAACCGCAATGATCATCGTCGCGGCGGTAAAGTACATCTTGGTGTTCACGTCCATGCCGATGGTGAACATGTGGTGCGCCCAGACGACGAAGCCGACCACGCCGATCGCGACCATGGCATAAGCCATGCCGAGATAACCGAAGACGGGCTTGCGGCTGAAGGTCGCGATGATCTGGCTGACCATGCCGAACCCTGGCAGGATCATGATGTAGACTTCCGGGTGGCCGAAGAACCAGAACAAGTGCTGGTAAAGCACCGGGTCACCGCCGCCGCTGGCATCAAAGAAGGCCGTGCCGAAGTTGCGGTCGGTCAGAAGCATGGTGATCGCACCCGCCAGCACCGGCAGCGCAAGCAGCAGCAAAAAGGCGGTGATCAGCACCGACCAGACGAACAGCGGCATTTTGTGCAGGGTCATGCCCGGCGCGCGCATGTTGAAGATGGTGGTGATGAAATTGATCGCGCCAAGGATCGAGCTTGCACCGGCAAGGTGAAGCGAGAAGATCGCCATGTCGACCGCGGGGCCTGAGGACCCCGATGTCGAAAGCGGCGCATAGACGGTCCAGCCGGTTCCGGCGCCAAGCCCCGTGCCGCCGCTGACGAAAGCCGAACCCAGCAGAAGGATGAAGGCCGGGACGAGCAACCAGAAGGAGATGTTGTTCATCCGCGGGAAGGCCATGTCCGGCGCACCGATCATCAGCGGCACGAACCAGTTGCCGAAGCCGCCGATCATCGCCGGCATGACCATGAAGAAGACCATGATCAGGCCGTGGGCGGTGATCAGCACGTTCCAGTGGTGAAGCGCCTCGTCGAAATTGGCGGTGCCCGCGCCGATCGGCCAACCCTGGGTCAGATACTGGATGCCTGGCTCGGCTAGCTCGGCGCGCATCACGCCCGAAATGGCGCCGCCGATGATCCCCGCGACGATCGCGAAGATCAGGTAGAGCGTGCCGATGTCCTTGTGATTGGTCGACATAAACCAGCGGGCGAAAAAGCCCGGCTTGTGGTCCGCGTCATGATGGGCGTCATGCCCATGGGCCTGCAGCGGAAGCGCGTCGGCGGGAATGGTGCTCATGTTTCTCTCGTTTCCGCTTGTTTAATTCTGGGCCACGGCGGCTTGATTGGTGGTCGGCTGCGCAACGGCGGCATTGTCGCCCGCCGGCGCCGGCGCGCCGGCACCCGGCGGGGCTTCGGCGGCATCGCCGGCCGAAACCTGCGCGGCTCCCTTGGGCTGGCCGCCCTTCGACGCCAGCCAGGCATTGAAGGTCGCTTCGGGCACCACCTCGACGGCGATCGGCATATAGCCGTGGCGCGCGCCGCACAGTTCGCTGCACTGGCCGAAATAGACGCCCGGGCGGTCGACCTTGACCCAGGTCTCGTTGAGACGTCCCGGATTGGCGTCCATCTTTGACCAGAAGGCGGGAACGGCAAAGGCGTGAATCACGTCGTTCGAGGTGACGATGAACTTCACCACCTTGCCGGCCGGAATCACCAACCGCTCGTCAACCGCCAGCAGCGGCGGGCCGTCGGCGTCGGTGCGGAACCGCTCGCCCGGCTTCACGTCGGCCTTTTCCTTCAGCATGTTCGACACGACTTCGAACCCGCCATTATCCGGATATTGGTAGGTCCAGTACCACTGGTTGCCGATGACCTTGATGGTGAGGTCCGCCGGCGGCGGGCTGTATTGCGCGCGGATCAGCCGGATCGACGGAACCGCGATGGCCACCAGCACGAGCACCGGGACCAGCGTCCAGATCACTTCGATCGCAGTGTTGTGGCTGGTCCGCGACGGCGTCGGGTTGGCGCCGCGGCGATAGCGGATGATCGTGTAAACCAGCAATCCGAGCACGAACAGGCTCATCACCACGCACAGGGTCAACAGCCAATAATCGTGAAAGTCCGCGGCCTGCTGGCCGACTTCGGTGACCTGTTCCTGAAGGCCCTTCCGGCCGTCGGGAACGCCGATACCCGGTGTTGGGGCGGCATAGTCGATTGCCGGGGCCGGCGCAGCGGCTTCGGTCGGCGCGGCAGCAGTCTCGGTCGGGCTTGTCGCCTGCGGCTGCGCGGCCTCGGGAGTCTGGGCGCTGGCCGCCAGAGGAGTAAGGCTTGCTGCCGCCAGGGCGATCGCCCATCCCATCAGTTTCATCGTCACCCCGGTACGTTCGGTTGCAAGATAAGGAGCCCGCCGACCGGCAGGTCCCGAAATTGGCGGCCTTATAGGCGCGACATTCCCCAGCCTCAAGCGCTGCTTCCCGTCGATTTTCGCCGCGGTTGCGAGCGGCGCCCGCCGGCCCTATTTCCACGCCTGAACCAATGATGGAGCGGGCGTGACCGAAGAGCAGATTTTGGCGGAATTCCGGGCGGCGGACGCGCTTCTCGAAGGACATTTCATCCTTTCTTCCGGACTTCGCAGCCCGCGTTACCTTCAGTGCGCCCGGGTGCTGATGGACGCCGGCCGGGCCCGGCGGCTGGCCGAAGCGCTGGCCGCCAAGCTTCCGGCGGAGCTTCGCGACTCCATCGACGTCGTCGTCTCGCCGGCGATGGGCGGGGTCATCATCGGCCATGAGATGGGCCGCGCGCTCGGCAAGCCGGCGATGTTCGTCGAACGGCCGGACGGAATCTTTCACCTTCGCCGCGGATTCTCGATCGAACCTGGCCAGCGCGTGTTGATGGTCGAAGACGTTGTCACCACCGGCCTGTCGTCTCGCGAAGCGATCAAGGCCGTTCGCGAGGCCGGGGGCGAAGTGATTGCCGAGGCTGCGCTGGTCGACCGGTCGGGGGGCACCGCCGATCTGGGAATTCCCTTCGTCCCGCTGATCCGCATCGATGTCCCCACTTATGATGCGAAGAATCTGCCCGAAGAACTTGCGGCAATCCCCGCGGTTAAGCCGGGGAGCCGCGCGGCGGCGTGACCCGGCGGCTGCGCCTTGGGGTCAATATCGACCATGTCGCGACGATCAGGAACGCGCGCGGCGGGCCGCACCCCGACCCGGTGCGCGCGGCCCGGCTGGCGGCGGCGGCGGGCGCAGACGGCATCACCGCGCACCTGCGCGAAGATCGGCGCCACATCACCGACGCCGATATCGACCGGCTGATGGGCCAGATCGACCTGCCGTTGAACCTGGAAATGGCGGCGACCGAGGAGATGCTGTCCATCGCCCTCGCCCACCGGCCGCACGCTGCCTGCATCGTTCCTGAAAAGCGGGAGGAGCGAACCACCGAAGGGGGACTCGACGCGGCCGGCCAATTCGCCGCGCTCCTGCCCTTTGTCGCGAGGCTTGCTGATGCCGGTGTCCGCGTTTCCCTGTTCATCGAGCCGAGCGAGCAACAGGTCGAGGCCGCGTTGCGGCTCGGCGCGCCGGTGGTCGAATTCCACACCGGCCGCTACGCCCATGCCGAGGGCGGCGATCAAGCCGCCGAGCTCAGGCGCATTGTCGATTCCGCCGCCCTTGCCGCCAAGAATGGCATCGAACCCCACGCCGGCCATGGCCTGACCTTCGACAATGTCGTTCCCGTCGCCGCCATTCCCCAGCTTGCCGAGCTCAATATCGGCCATTTTCTGGTCGGCGAGGCGATCTTCACCGGGCTGGACGCAAGCGTTCGCCGAATGCGCGCGCTGATGGACGAAGCCCGATGATCGTCGGAATCGGCAGCGACCTTTGCAACATCGACCGGATCCAGAATTCGGTCGACCGCTTCGGCGAACGGTTCCTCAACCGGGTTTTCACCGACACGGAGCGCGCCAAGGCCGCCTCGCGGCCGCACACCATGGCCGGGACGCTGGCCAAGCGCTTTGCCGCCAAGGAAGCCTTTTCCAAGGCGGTCGGTACCGGGTTCAAGCGCGGCGTCTATATGAAGGATATCGGCGTTGCGAATGCGCCGTCGGGCGCGCCGACGCTGCGGCTTACCGGCGGCGCGCTGGCGCGGCTTGACGCCTTGTCCCCGGCAGGCCACGCCATCGAGGTTCATCTGACGATGACCGACGACCACCCTTGGGCACAGGCTTTCGTGATCCTTTACGCCCGCAAGATGGAGCCCTGATTGTCCGAGCGTAGTGAAACCGTCCCCGCGCCTGCGGAGGCGAGCGTGCCGACCGACCCGCAAAAGGAAGGCCGCTGGGCGGCCGCCTGGCGCGAGATCAAGGGGCTTGCCTGGGTGCTGCTGGCGGTACTCGCCTTCCATAGCTTCATCGCCAAGCCCTTTTACATCCCGTCGGAATCGATGATGCCCAACCTGCTTACGGGCGACCGGCTGGTAGTCAGCAAATATCCCTATGGCTGGTCGTTCGTTTCCCCGACCATTCCCAACCCGGCGGCAATCGTGCGCAGCCTGATGCTCGGCAGTCCCGAACCCTGGACGGTAACCTTGCCGGCCAGCGAAAACCGAGTGCTCGGGTCATTGCCCGAACGGGGCGACGTCGTCATCGTCACGCCGCCCGGCGGGAACCAGGACTATATCAAAAGGGTCGTCGGACTTCCCGGCGACATCATCGAAATGCGCGATGGCCGCCTCATTCTGAACGGCCGGCCGGTTCGCGCCGAGGTTCGCCCCGCGGCGATGGTGCCGGTCGACGCCAATTCCCCTTGCGGAATGCACCAATTCTGGGATCGGCGAGTCGAAACCGCCGACGGTTTGTTCTGCCGTCTGCCGATCGTCCGCGAAACGCTGCCTAACGGTGTAAGCTATGATACCGTCGACGACGGCCGCAGCCCTGGCGACGACTATCCCGCGACGCGAATCCCAGCCGGTCATCTGTTCCTGATGGGCGACAACCGCGACCATAGCGCCGACAGCCGCTACTCGCTCGACGAACAGGGCCTCGGCGGCCCGGTGCCCTGGGCCAATATCGGCGGCCGAGCCGAATTCATCACCTTCAGCCTCGACGGCACCACCAGCCTCAATCCACTAAGCTGGCTCCCCGCCTTCCGCGAAGGACGGGCAGGCACCTCGCTTCGCCCTCAGAAGGATTAGACGGATGACCGAGCCGACCGACGAAACGTCCGCCGAACGCCCCGGCCCCGCGGACCTGTCGGGCCGGCTCGTTCGCGAGGAGGCGCGTCGCGCCGCGGTCTGGCTGGGAATGATCCTCGCCATCCTGGCGATGATCTGGTTGGCGCAGCCGATCCTGCTGATCATCGGCGGGCTGGTTTTCGCCGTCATCCTCGACGGCGGGACTCGGCTGCTTGGCCGGGTGTTGCCGATCGGGCGGCCGTGGCGCCTCGCCATCGTCACGCTTGCGGGTTTCGGCTTCATCGCCTGGACCTTCTACTTCGCCGGGACCACGCTGGCCGAACAGGCGGGCGCGCTGCGCGCCGTCGTCACTGCCCAGTCCGAGCGGGCGATGGAATATCTCCGTACGCTGGGACTGATCAGCGAAAGCGGCCTGTCCAATCTTGGCAACCAATTGCTTGGCGGCGTTGGCCGGCTGACAACCGCGCTCAGCACTGCCGTGGGCGTGCTGACCTCCTCGGTCCTCGTCCTGGTGATCGGCATCTTCATCGCGATCGAGCCACGTCTCTATGACCGCGGTGTCGCCTGGATGCTGCCGATGGAGCGGCGCTCCAGCTTCTACGAGATCAGCGATCATGTCGGCTACACGCTGCGCCGCCTGATGGCCGGACGCATCCTGGGCATGGTCGTCGAGGGTGTCGGAACCTGGCTGATGCTGCTGTGGGGCGGGGTACCGATGGCGGCGCTGCTCGGGCTGCTGACCGGCCTGCTCGCCTTCATCCCCAATATCGGCGCGATCGTTTCGGGCTTGCTGATGGTCGCGGTGGGCTTTTCGGCCGGGACCGACGCGGGCATCTGGGCAATCGCCACCTATCTCATCGTCCAGACGGTCGATGGTTATATCATCGTTCCCTATGTCGCGCGGCGCACCGTCGACCTGGCACCTGCGCTGGTCTTGGCGGCGCAGCTCGTGTTCGGCGCGCTGTTCGGTTTCATGGGCCTGCTGCTGGCCGATCCGATCGTCGCTGCGATCAAGACCACCCTGGAAGATGTCAGCCGCAGGAAGGCCGGGGAATCCAAGGATGCCCGGGCGAAGGGCTAGGCCTTACTGGGCGCCCGGTTGCTGCTGCGCCATCAGCGCGGCATTGGGCGCGACCTGAAGGACGTTGACGTCGAAATAAAGGTCGGCGTTGGGCTGGATCGGGCTGCCCTGAGGCGGGTTTGGCCCATAAGCGAGGCGGCCCGGAATGATGATCCGGTATCGACCGCCCTGCTGCATCTGCTGAAGCGCTTGCGAAAAACCGGGAATGACCTGGCCGACCAGCATCGGCGCCGGGCCGCGTCCCTCGGTCGTATCGAACACCGTGCCGTCTTCGGTCTTGCCGGTATATTCGATGATCACACCATCGAGCGGGCCGACCGTCGGGCCGCTACCGGCCTGGACGGTTTCGACTTCAACCATCTTGAAGCTGCCTGCGCCAAGCGTGGCGAGACCGAAGGCGATCAGGACCAGGACGGCGATCGCCAGCCATAGCCGCGTCAGCGAGCCTTTGGCGATGGGACGGAGCGGAACCTGGGAAACCGACATGTCTGCCCTCGCGAAAGGCGTAAATCCAAGGAAGGGAAAGGCCCGGGCTTAGCGGGCGCCTTCACGCTCCATGCGCTTGCGCTCCAGCTTGCGGGCGCGGCGGATTGCGGCTGCGCGCTCGCGAGCGCGCTTTTCGCTCGGCTTCTCATAGTGACGGCGCAGCTTCATCTCGCGGTAGACGCCTTCGCGCTGCAGCTTCTTCTTGAGCGCGCGCAGCGCCTGGTCGACATTATTGTCGCGAACGATGATCTGCATAAACTTCCGTCCAACTCCCTTCGAATTCGCCCGAGATCGACCGGGCAGGCCCGGCGACAACCGGATCGTCCGGTCACAGGATCGCTGAGCAATGAATATGGTGCGCCCGCGCCATGAACGCGTGCGGAAGGCGGCCCCTTAGCAGCGGCTCAAATGCTTTTCAAGGCAGGCCCGGCACGGCCGCTTCACGATGAACCGTTGCCGCGGCGGGGTCAGCGGGGGAAAGATTTGCCTTTGGTTATCGGTGCTTAACCTTCCAACCGCTATAAGAGCCCTCCAACAGCGGAGGGATGAATGTCGTTGAATCGCCGGGAAATGTTGCACCTTGGGGCTGCGGGCGCGGGCGGACTCCTGCTCTCCAGCGCCGGAAGTTCCCAGATTCTCCCTGCGTCGACTTTTGCCGCTCCCGCGGCTCCGCCAACGCCGCCCCGGGCCGCGTTCGCCACACCGACCGCGCCGATCGGCATCAATCCACTGCTGTTCGAAAAGGCCAAGGCTGCGCTCGATTCGCGCAGCTGGATTCACCATCGTGATTTCATCGGCGTGGTCGATTTCGGAGTCGGCTCGGCTGATGCCCGGTTCCACGTCGTTCACCTCCCAAGCGGTCATGTCGAAAGCTTCCGAGTGGCCCATGGCAGCGGTTCCGATCGGCGCCATACCGGCTTCCTCGATCATTTCTCGAACCGGCCCGGCTCTGAGGCAACGTCGAACGGCGCCTATACGACCGCCGAGACCTATCACGGCAAATATGGCCTCTCGATGAAGGTGAACGGCCTCGACTGGACCAACAATAACGCCATGTCCCGGGCCATCGTCATCCACAACGCCTGGTATGCCGAGCCCGAAATGGTCGACATTCACGGCAAGCTCGGGCGCTCGCAGGGCTGTTTTGCGTTCAGCCGCAAGGACCAGTGGAACGTAATGCAGCGGTTGGGCGGCGGCCGCCTGATCTACGCCGACAAGCTGGCCTGAACCCAAAAATTTCGAACTTGCTGCGCGCCGCCGGCCTGCTGAGCCGGCGACTCGTCCCTAGTTACTGGCGACCCTGGTTGCCGGAGTAGCCGGCGCCAGGCCCTTCTTGTCGAGCAGCGCCTCGATAACCTTGGCGTCCCGCTTGTATAGGTCGTTATAGGCAACGATCGTTCCGTCATTGAGGGCCGCAACGCTGAAATAGACGATGTGCACGGGGACCGGGGTTACGAACTTAGCCTCGACCGTCTTCTTCGATGCAAGCACCTCGTCGATCCTCGCCCGCGTCCATTCGCCACCGCCGTCGCTGCCCAGTTCGGCGGCGAGGTCGTGGATGTTCTGCGTGCGCACGCAGCCATGCGACAATGCCCGAATCTGGCTATTAAAGCGGCTGCGCGCATTGGTGTCGTGCAAGTAGATGGCATGTTCGTTGGGCATGACGAATTTCATCTGGCCGAGCGCGTTCGACGGCCCCGGGGGCTGCCTCCAGCGCTGGACCTTGCCGTCCTTCCCCTTGACCGCGACATAGCCCGGCTTGCCCGCAACTTCGGGGGCGATACTCCTGGGAACTTCCCACCATGGATTGAGGATCACGCCTGTCGCCATCGCGGTCAGCTGCGGGGTCGGGGTCTTGATTGCGCCGGCGACTGCGCGCTGCTTCCACCGCGTCGTGCCGTCTTCGACCAGTGTCGCGTAGAATGCCGGAACGTTGACGATGATATATTTCTGGCCAAGGTCGCGGGGCAGCCAGCGCCAACGATCCATGTTGAGCCGGATCTTGTTGACCTTGTCGATTTCGCTTCGCGGAGTGACCTGCAGCGCATGCTTGAGCGCGCCATATTGCGGGTGGGTCGGAAGCAGGCCGTCCAGCGCCTCCGCCAGCTTATTGGATCCGAGCGCATAGGCCAGCAACTGGCGCTGACGCGTTTCATCGAGATCGCGGTCGACAATGTGCCAATCGATCCGGGCCTCGCCGCGGACATGGCCCAGCGCAAGGTCCGATGACAGCCGGTTGAACCGATCGGTAGCGGCCGCAGACATCGCCATCGGGTCGCCCCCGGCGATCGCCCTGAGCAACCCGTCCGGATCATAATCCGCCGGAGCAAGCCCTTCGCGACTCACATTGTAGATATAGTTGAGCAGCGCCTGGGCCTGCGGAACCTGCCATACCAGCGCCGGAGCGGGTTCGGAAACGGCCGTTCCTTCGGGAAGCGGGGCGATCGGGTCAGCATTCTGGGCCAGCGCGCCATAAAGCGGCAGGGCCGCGACCATCGCGAAGACTGAAACCCGATTCCGAAGCAACTTCGACACTAGTCCTTACCCCTGCTGCTGATGTGCTGCGGCGCTGCGCCGCTCCTCCTGTCTACCAGTTCCAGACATACACAGGATGAACCACCCCATCCAGAGGCACGCAGTCGCGATCGGAACGTTGCGAACCAACTATTAAACAGTTGGGAAGTATGACGGAATCGCCCGTTACGATAAGATCGGAGAAGGTCATGTCCTCGCGTTTCCAGCTTCATGGCGACATGATCCCGCGCAGCGTGAAGCGGATGTTCGACCAGCGCAACGAGGAGCGGACCGAATTTGCCTCCCGGACCGGGGCGCTGACGCTGCGAGGCCGCACCCGGGTAGTGAACATCGTCAACCTCTCTGCCTCCGGCGCGATGATTTCCTTTGCCGGGGACGCGCACATCGGCGAAACCGTGACGCTTCAACATCTTGACCGCGTGCGCCGGACAGGTCAGGTGCGATGGCTGCGCGACGGACGGATGGGCATATCTTTCGCCGGACCGCTGGAGTAGCGGGCGTGGAGATGGGGTTCCGGATGATCAAGGCGCGGATCGAAGAAGCGCGGGACGAGCGACGACGAACGCCTCGCATGTCAGTCGAGATTGGCGCGCGCGTGCGCGAGTTGGGAAGCGAAGGCTTCGAAGCCCGGGTTCTCAACATTTCCGAGACTGGCTTCATGGCCGAAGCGGACGGCGACCTCGAGGTCGGGACGCGCATCTGGCTGATCCTGCCAGGCCGTGAGCGGGCCAATGCCCTTGTCAAATGGATCGCCGGCAACAAGATCGGCGCGGAATTCACCGAGCCGATTTCGCTCGATGGCCTTGCCGCCTAGCGGCCCAGCGCGCGCTTCACCGCCGGTACAATCCCCGTCACCATCCGCTTCACGCCGGCGAAAGTCGGATGCAAGCCGTCAGCCTGAACCATGCCGGGCTGCGCCGCGACACCGTCAAGCAGGAAGGGATAGAGCGCCGCCCGATGTCGTTGCGCAAGCGCCGGGTAGATCGCGTCAAACCGCTGGACATAGTCCGGGTCAAGGTTGGGCGCGGCGCGCATGCCGGACACCAGCACCGGGATCTCTCGCCGATTGAGGTCGACCATCATCTCATCGAGGTTGGCTTCGGTCAGCGCAGGATCGAGCCCGCGCAGCATATCGTTGGCCCCAAGTTCGAGGATCACCAGGTCAGGCTTCCTGACCATGCCATCGAGGGTCCAGCCGAGCCGAGCCTTGCCCGCCTCGCTGGTATCGCCCGACACCCCCGCGTCGACCACCTCCACGGCAATCCCATGCCGGCGCAGCGTCGCCTGCAGCTGCGGCACGAAGCCAAGGCCCGGCTCAAGGCCATAACCGGCGGTCAAACTGTCCCCGAAAGCGAGCACCAGTGGTCGTTCCTTGACGGGAGCGGCAGCCGTCAGGCTGATCGACAGAATGGCGGCGGCGATCGACCGGCGGATCATCTGTCCAACGTGGGGCCATTGTCGCCCCCGCGCAAGCTCCCTAGCTATTCCCACCATGGGCCAGCCGTTAATCGACATCGACGACATTCACCTCACCCTCGGTGAAGGCGACGTCCGAACCGATATCCTCAAGGGGGTGAGCCTGGCGCTGGACGCCGGCGAAACGGTCGCGGTGCTCGGCCCTTCCGGTTCCGGCAAGAGCTCCTTGATGGCGGTGATCGCCGGACTTGAGCGCGCCGACCGAGGCAGCGTGTCTCTCGCCGGAACGCAGATCGGGGAACTGGGTGAAGACGCGCTGGCCCGGCTGCGGGGACGGTCGCTGGGGATCATCCTCCAGGCCTTCCACCTGCTGCCGACGATGACTGCGCTGGAAAATGTCGCGGTCCCGCTGGAGCTCGCTGGGATCACCAATGCGCGCGAGCGCGCGGCGGCGGAACTTCAGTCCGTCGGGCTTGGCCATCGCCTGGCGCATTATCCAGCCCAATTGTCAGGCGGCGAGCAGCAGCGGGTCGCCATTGCCCGCGCGACCGCGCCGCGGCCCCAACTGCTGCTGGCCGACGAGCCGACCGGTAACCTCGACAGCGCGACGGGCGGCCAGATCATCGACCTGCTGTTCGACCGTGCCAGCCAGGCGGGCGCCGGGCTGCTGGTCATCACCCACGACCCGGCGGTTGCCGCCCGTGCCTCGCGGATCGTCCGCATGTCCGACGGCCGGCTGGTCGCGGACGCCGCATGAAGGAAGTGTGGCGGCTCGCGCTGCGGGACCTTAGGGGCGGACTTTCGGGACTTGGCCTTTTGTGGCTTTGCCTCGCCGTTGCCGTCGCCGGCCTTGCCTCGGTCACGAGCCTGGCCTCTTCGATCGATTCCGCTATCGCCGCCAACGGGCGCTCGCTGCTTGGCGGTGACCTCGTCCTCAGCGTTGCCCAGCGCGAAGCGAACCCCGCAGAGCGCGCTGCGATCGACCGACTCGGAACCTCTTCGAGAAGCGTCATGACCCGCGCCATGCTGGTGGCGCCCGATGGTCGCAGCCTGCTGGCGGAACTGTCCGGCGTGGATTCGCGCTGGCCACTTGCCGGCGGCGTAAGCTGGGTTGCCGGGGGAAGCCGTCCGCAGGGCGCCGAAGTCGCCATCGGACGCGAGGTCTCCGAGCGGCTGGAGCTTGGTGTTGGCGATTCGCTGCGAATCGGCAATGCTGCATTCCGAATCTCCGCCATCGTCGAAAAATTGCCGCGCTCCGCCGGGTTCGCGCTCGCACCGCCCGCGATCATGGACGAGTCCGGATTGGCGATGACCGGACTGATCCAGCCGGGCAGCCTGACTGCCACCAGTTATCGCCTGCTCCTACCGGCCGGGGTCGACGCCGACGCCGCCGGCAAGGCCTTTCAGCAACGCTTCCCCGACGGCGGCTGGCGCGCCACCAGTCGGGATGAGGCCGGATCGGGCACGCGCCGCTTTATCGACAGGTTGGGGCAGATGCTGTTGCTGGTCGCCCTGTCGGCACTGGCGATCGGCGGGCTCGGAATGTCGAGCGCGGCCGCGGCATTCGCTGCCTCGCGCCGACCGACCATTGCAATTTTGAAGCTGGTCGGAGCCAGTCGCGGCACCGTCAACGCGATACTGCTGGTCCAGATTGGCCTGATTTCCGGGCTCGCGGTCCTTGCCGGCCTGCTGGTTGGCGCGGCGGCGCCGGCGACGGTCGCCCGGTTCACCGCCGACCTTCTGCCAGTCGCTCCCGACAGCTCGCCCCAATGGGTAGCGCTTGGGCAGGCCGCGATGTTCGGCCTGCTGATCTCCTTTGCCGCCAGCTGGCGAACGGTCTCCACCGCGGGCGATACCAGGCCGGCACGGCTGCTTCGCGGTGACCTCGGCAATGGCGAACCGCCCAAATGGCGGAGCTTCCTGCTGCCCGGGCTTGCGCTGGCGCTTGCCGCGGCACTCGCGATCGGCACGGCAAGCGATCCGCAATTCGCCGCAATCGGCATCGGCGCGATCGCGGGCCTCTGCCTGCTATTCGCGCTGGTGGGGAGCCTGATCCGTCTTGCCGCACGCGGTGCCCGCCATCTTGGCGGACCCATCACCAGGCTCGGCGTCGCCGCGCTCGACCGGCCGGGCGCGGCGACCGGACGCTTGGCAGTCTCGCTCGGTCTTGGTCTTACCCTGCTGGTGACTCTGGCGGCGACGGCGCAGGGCGTGCTGGCCGAAATCGATACCAATATCCCGCGCCGGGCGCCGGCGCTGTTTCTGGTCGACATTCCGCCGTCCAAGGGGGAGCGGTTTCGCACGCTGGTCGAAGCCCGCGCCCCAGGGTCAGAGGTGAGGCTGGTCCCGTCACTGCGCGGTCCGGTAACCAAGGTGAACGGCACCCGGGTCGCCGACCTGCAGACCATCCCCGAAGGGGCCTGGATCCTGCGCGGTGATCGCGGCCTGACATTCGCTGAGCGCCTACCTCCCGCCAACCGGGTGGTCGCCGGTCAATGGTGGCCGGCGGATTATCGCGGTCCGCCACTGATCAGCCTTGATGTCGATGCGGCGCGCGCGCTCGACCTCAAGGTCGGCGATAGCCTGACCATTGCCATCCTTGGCCGGCCTATTGACGCGCGGATCGCATCGCTGCGGGAAATCGACTGGCGCAGTTTTGGCTTCAACTTCGCCATCATCTTCTCGCCCGGCGCACTTCAAGGCGCACCCTATACGCTCATGGCGACCGTCGCGCCTGTCGAAGGCCGGTCGACCGTCGCGCTTGAAGGGACGCTGACCGCCGAATTGCCGATGGTCAGCGCAATTCGCGTTTCCGAAGTCGTCGAGGAAGCGAAGACACTGCTTAAATCGATCGACGGGGCGGTTCGGATCGCAACGGTCTTCGCCATCCTGATGGGAATGATCGTGCTTGCCGGATCGGTAGTTGCGACCCGCCGCCAGCGCGCCCGCGAAATCGTCCTGCTGCGGCTTGTCGGCGCGACCCGCGGTGAAGTGACCCGAAGCCAGCTGGTCGAATTTGCACTTCTTGCCACCGCTGTGGCCTCGGTGGCGTTCGGGGCCGGCACTCTCGCGGCGCGCTGGGTGGTGGTGGAGCAGTTCGAATTTGCGTTCCGGCCCGACTGGGCGGCGCTGGCGACCATCCCGCTTGGGGCAATCCTTCTCGCGGTGCTGGCGGCACTCGCCGCTGCGATGCCGGCGCTCAACGCGCGTCCCGCCGAGGGACTGCGAACGCTGTAAGTTGGTGCATCGATGCAACCCATTGGAACTTCGGTCGTTCTGTTTCGCCGAAAGGAATGTCCGATGGCTTCAGTTCCCACACTGGGCGATTTGCAGATGAAACATGACCCGGCGGGGCGCGGTTACCATGTCGTCTATCGCGAACATGAAGTGAACCACTGCCCCGGTTGCGGCCGGACGCAATGGCTGATCGGCCGCGTGTCGGCGGAATGCGCTTTCTGCGCCACGGCACTGCCTCTGGCCGAAGCGAGCATGCGTCATCATAATGGCCCGATCGTTATCCAGCACCGCAACCGCGATACATCGCCCGCATGGGCGGCCTGATCGCCTAAGCCGAAGCCCTTACCGGCGTCGTCGCATTGCAAAGATCCACACCGCCGGCGGGACGAATGTAAAAATCGTCCCGCCGGTTTTTCTTGACGTGCAGCCAGGCGGCGAAGCTCTGGCTCTTCTCGTCGAGATATTCGAAGCGGGGCCGCTCGTCCTCGGCGATCGTCGAGGCCATTTGTACGTTGACGATCGGCACGTCGGATGCCCGTTCCTTGTAGAAACCGAGCGCCTCGGTTCCGCGCGGCAAGCTCGAAAGATGCTCGATGCCGCTTACCACCCGTCCGACATTGGCAATAACCCGGTCGAGCGCGCGCGGTCCGTGACCGATCACCGCGTATAGTTCGCCGCCCATTCCGGTATCGGGTGAAAGGTCCCGGCCGACGCCGACGCTGGCATAGCAATGAGCGAGGGTAGCGGTTGCGGCGCGCGAATCGACCGCCACCGGCCAGCCCTTCGCGTAGCCGACCATCGCAGCATAGGGATCAGGCGACCCCAGCGGCACGACATCCAGCCCGGACAGCGGGCGCTCATATTCGGCGGGCGGCTGCTTGACGACGCCGGCGGGTAGCGGCTTGTCGGTTTCGTTATTCCCCCATTGCGCGACATAATTGTCATGGACCCGATAAACCGCCGCGCCCTGCCAATAGCCGGTGCGGGCCAGCGCCTTGATGTTGCGGACATGTACTGGCGCGAAGTCGGGCGCGAGCTGGATCACGACCCGCCGATTACCGGCAAGATCGATCACCATCAGGTCGTCGGCAGGAATCGCGACCCATTCCTCCGCCTTCGATGCGGCAAGGATGCTGGTCGGGGTCGCGCCAGCCGGGAACGATACCGAAGGCACAACCGGCGGGGGCGGGCTGGACGCGACCATCCCGCCTTCATCGCGGGTCTGGCAGGCCGTCAGCAGGTAGGCGGACAATAGGACGAAATGACGCATCGAAGTTCCCCCGGGTGCATCCCCCGCGAAAGGGGATGACGAATGTACGACATCAGGCTAGCGAGCCGCGATGTATATCGCCACCCTGATGCTGCTTGGCTCCGGAGAATTGGGACGCGAATTCACCATTGCCGCCAAGCGGCTGGGCTGCCGGGTTATCGCGTGCGACCGCTATGACGATGCCCCCGCAATGCAGATGGCCGACGCCCGCGAGGTGTTTTCGATGCTCGATGGTGCCGCGCTGCGCGAGGCGGTGGAGCGACACCGGCCCGACTATATCGTTCCGGAAATCGAAGCAATCGACACTGCGGCGCTGGCGGCACTCGAGCTAGAAGGGTGGACAGTCGTCCCGTCGGCCAAGGCGGCGCAGCTGACGATGAACCGCGACGGCATCCGCGACTTCGCCGCCCAGGAACTTGGCCTCACCACATCCGCCTATGTCTTCGCCGAAAGTCGCGACGAGGCGATCGCCGCCGCAATCACGGTCGGCCTTCCGGCGGTGGTCAAGCCCGTCATGTCCTCGTCGGGAAAGGGCCAAAGCGTGGCCCGAAGTGAGGATGAACTTGGCAGCGCCTGGGATTATGCCGTCGCCAATATGCGCGGCGACCGGCCACGAGTCATTGTCGAGCAGTTCATCGCATTTGACAGCGAGATCACCCTGCTGACCGTGGCGACAAGGGGCGGGGTTCTGTTCTGTGAACCGGTTGGCCACCGCCAGGAAGCCGGTGACTATCGCGAAAGCTGGCAGCCCGCGGCCATTCCCGAGACCGCGCTCCAATCCGCCCGCGAACAGGCTGCCAAGGTCGTGAACGCGCTGGGCGGGCATGGTCTTTTCGGCGTCGAATTCTTCATTGCCGGCGACCAGGCGATCTTCTCCGAACTATCCCCGCGCCCGCATGACACGGGCATGGTCACGATGATCAGCCAGAACCCCAACCAGTTCGAACTTCACCTTCGCGCTATCCTGGGGATGCCTATCCCGGCGATCGACTTCGCCGGCCCTTCGGCCAGTGCCGTTGTCCTCGCCGACCGTGAACATCGGCATTTCACCTTTGGCGGCGTTGCCGAGGCGCTCGCGACCGGCGACGAGGGCCACCCGGTCGAACTGCGCCTGTTTGGCAAGCCCAAGACGCTCAACAACCGCCGCATGGGCGTGGCGCTTGCCCGGGCTGCCGATGTCCGCGGCGCCAAAGACCGCGCGATCGCGGCGGCCGCGAAGGTAACGATCCGGTACCAAGGCTGATGCTTGCATAAATATGCAGTAATTTGCATATAGCTCCAATGATTCGTGCAGCAATCCTGGGGGCTTCCGGTTATGTCGGCGGCGAGTTGATGCGGCTGATCGCCGGCCATCCGGCGATCAAGGTCGGGGTCGCATTCGGGGCGTCGAGCGCGGGCCAGCCGGTGTCGTCCGTCCATCCCCACCTCGCCCTCGCCTACGCGTCCGAACATTTCGCCCGGTGGGATCCCAAGAAGCTGCGCGGCTGCGACCTGATCCTTGCCGCCCTGCCGCATGGGGAGACCCAGAGATTGGCGGATCAGCTGGTCGCCGCCGACCTGCCGATCGTTGACCTCGGCGCTGACTTTCGGCTGGACAGCGCCGAACAGTTCGAGCGTTGGTATGGCGAGCCGCACGCCCGGCCCGACCTGCTTTCGACGTTCGTCTACGGATTACCCGAATTTCACCGGGAGGAAATCCGCGGAGCGGCGCGGGTCGCTGCCCCGGGCTGCTACCCCACCGCGGCAAGCCTTGCCCTGCGCCCGCTGATTGAAGCGGGACTGGTCGAACCGACCGGCATTATCGTCGACGCCGCATCGGGGGTCAGCGGCGCCGGTCGCGGCGCAGGCGCCGGAACCCATTTTTGCGCGGTCGACGGGAACTTCCGCGCCTATGGATTGCTCGGACATCGCCATACCGCGGAAATGGAGATGATGACCGGCGCCTCTATCCTGTTCACTCCCCACCTGGCATCGCTTAGCCGCGGCATTCTTGCCACCTGCTATGCGCAGGCCCGGCAGCCCGGCGATCCTCTGCAAGTGCTACGCGACGCCTATGCCAATGAGCGTTTCGTCCATGTCGGGGAAATGCCGCCGGAAACGAAATGGGCAGCCGGCTCCAACGCGGCCTTCCTCACCGCCCGCTACGATGAACGTACCAACCGCATCATCTCGCTGGCGGCGATCGACAATCTTGGCAAGGGCGCGGCTGGGCAAATGATCCAGTGCGCCAACTTGATGCTGAACCTGGACGAGGCCGCGGGCCTGTCGACGATGGGAATCTATCCATGAGCGTGACTGCCGCCCAAGGGTTCGTCGCCTCGGGCCACCATGCCGGGATAAAGACCGGCGGCCGCCGCGACGTTGCGCTCCTCGCGACGGCGGACGGCAAGCCCGTCCCGACCGCCGCGGTTTTCACTACCAACAAATTCCGAGCCCCACCGGTCGAAGCGAGCATGGAGCGGCTTACGGCAACCGGCGGAATGGCCGCGGGCGTGATCGTCAATTCGGGCAATGCCAACGCGGGAACCGGCGCCAAGGGCCGCACCGACGCCGAGGCGATGTGCGATGCCGCGGCAAGCGCGATCGGCTGCGCGAGCGACGCGATGCTGGTCTGTTCAACCGGTCTGATCGGCTTTCGTCTTCCGATGCGCAAGATTCTCGGCGCCATCCCGACGCTTGGCAAAACGCTGTCGGCCGATGGCCACCGGGACGCCGCAAAAGGCATCCTCACCACCGACACGCGGCCCAAGGAAGCCGTGGCCGAGGGTGGCCACTGGTCGGTCGGCGGCATGGCCAAGGGCTGCGGCATGTTGGCGCCCAACATGGCGACGATGCTCGCCTTCCTCACCACCGATGCCGAGCTGTCCCCGGCGGAATTGCAGCCGATCCTGTTCCGCGCCGCCGACGCCACATTCAACTCGCTGATCACCGACGGCGCGACGTCGACCAACGACACGGTCATGCTGTTTGCCAGCGGCAAGCGCGGTCGCCCGGCCGACATCAGCGCCTTCGAAGACGGCGTGCGACAGGTATGCGAAGAACTGATGCTGCAAATGGCGCGCGATGCGGAAGGCATGACCAAGCTGGTCGTGATCCGTGTCACCGGCGCTGCCAACGACGCCGAAGCGCGCAAGGTCGCCCGCTCCATTGGCAACAACCAGCTGATCAAGTGCAGCTGGTACGGCTCTGATGCCTATTGGGGCCGCCTGCTGGCCGAAGCGGGGTCGTGCGGCGTCGAATTCGCCACTGAGACATCGAGCGTCGCCTATGGCGGAATTGGCGTTGCCAAGGCCGGCGTCGAGGTTCCGCACGACACCGAGGCGGTGTTCGCCCATATGAAGGGCAGCGAGATCGATATCCTCGTCGACCTTGGCCTCGGTACGGGCAGGGGACGCGCTGTCAGCGTTGACCTAGGTCCCGGCTACATCAAGGAAAATGCGGCGACGTCATGATCAACACCAACGACACCGCGCGTATCCTGATCGAGGCGCTGCCCTACATCCGCCGCTTCACGGGCAAGACGATCATCGTCAAGGTCGGCGGCCTGCCGATGACCGATCCCGATCGGATGCGGAGCCTGGCGAAGGACATCCTGCTGCTCCATTCGGTCGGTATCCGCCCGGTACTGGTTCACGGCGGCGGGCCGCAAATCGACGTCGAAATGGCCAGGGCGGGAATCGACGTGAAGCGGGTCGACGGCCTGCGCGTTACCGATGCCGACACGCTCGATATCGTGCGCATGGTGTTGGTCGGCAAGACCAATCGCGACCTCGTGGCCGCGATCAACGCGTTGGAGCCGGTGGCGATCGGCGTGGCCGGGGAGGACGGTCGCCTGCTCGAGGTCGAGCCGATCGATCAGCGGCTCGGCTATGTCGGGAGGGTCACCAAGGTCCGCGGCGCATTGCTCCACGATTTTCATGACGACGGGCTGATTCCGATCGTCTCGACGGTCGGCGCGGATCGGTTGGCCCAACCCTATAACGTCAATGCAGACGACGCCGCCCGGGCGATCGCCGTGGCGATGGGTGCAGAGAAGCTCATCTATCTGACCGCTACGCCCGGACTTCTTGCCGACCCGAACGATCCGCGCAGCCTGATCCATCGCCTGACCGCCGCCGACGCGCGCCGGAGGATTTCCGACGAATCGGTAACCGGCGGGATGATTCCCAAGCTGACCGCCTGCGCCGAGGCGGTCGAAGGCGGTGTCGGCAGCGCCCACATGATCGACGGCCGTGCGGAACATGCCATTCTGGTCGAACTGTTCACCGACGAGGGTATCGGCACCATGATCAGCACGGAGCTACAATGACCCCGGTCGGCAAGACCCAGCGCCAGCTGATGATCGCGGACTGGCTCCGCTCCGGGCGCGTCGGCAGCCAGGAAGAGCTGGTTGCCCGCCTGTCTCTTGCGGGTATCGCCGCGACCCAGGCTACAGTGAGCCGCGACCTGCTGGAACTCGGCGCGTTCAAGCTGAAGCGCGATGGGTCGATCCGCTACGTGATGCCCGACCAGATCGAGGCGGACCATGCAGCGGCAAAGCTGGACCGGCTGCTCGCCGAGTGGGTCGATACGATTATTCCGTGCGGAAACATGCTGGTGCTGAAAACGCCGCCCGGATCGGCCAACCTGGTCGCCAACGCCCTTGATGCAGCGCGGATCGACGCGATCGCCGGGACCCTGGCCGGCGACGACACCATCTTCGTTGCCTTGGTCGATGGCGCGGACAATGCCGCCGTGGTCGACCTGTTGCATCGCAAGCGCGCCGGAGCTTAATCGCCGCCACACGCGTTGGCGGGATGAAGGAGAAGAGCATGAATCGCCTGGCCTTGCTGGTTGGAACGGCGCTGGGGCTTGCGGCCTGCGGCGATAGCGCGACGCCGGAACCGCCACTGCAAAACGACATCATGGTGCGTAGCGAGGCGCAGAAGCGGCTGATGAAGCTTAACGACCTCGACCGCGCGATCGCACTCAAGCGGGCGATCTCGGATCAGGGATTGCGCTGCGCCCGGCTGGTGTCGACCGGCTATGTCACCCGCTTTCGCGACATGGACATGTGGACCGCGACCTGCAGCGACGACCGGCAATGGGCCGTGTTCATCGGCGGCAATGACAGCGTCCAGGTTCGCCTGTGCAAAGACAATGAAGCCGTCGGCCTCCCGGCGTGCGAAATTCAGCCCGGCACCGAGGGCGGCACCGGGCTGGAGAATCTGGCCGGCAATCAGGCGGGCTAGTCCCGCCTAATCACATTTGCGGGTTTCTTTATATTCGCCTGCTGCCGACTTTTCCTTGATCGTCAGGCACTTGCCCTGGCGGATTTCTTCGCGCCAGCTGCCATCGGCATTGACCTGCCGTTGGCCCTTGGGGACGCGCTTGCCGTCCTTGATTTCCCAGTTGAAGCTTTTCGGCGTCGCCTGGTCGGCGGGCTGGGCCTGGGCGTAGGCAGCCGAGGCCGCGGTCGCGGCAAGCGCAACCAGTCCAACGCCAGCGATCATCTTCCATGTGCGAGTCATTTTACTCACTCCTTGGCCTGCACATTGGACGAGCCGAGCTTAACCCGCGCTGAAACGTGCATTCACCCAATAACGCGCGAATCTCCCGAATTTTTCCTGACGGGCAATGGAAAAAGCCCCCGCCCCATCTCGGAGCGAAGGCTTTTCAACCGCTGAACCGCAGGTGGGGCGTTAGCCTTGGCGCGCCTTGAAGCGGCGATTCGTCTTGTTGATGACGTAGGTCCGGCCGCGACGACGGATCACCCGGCAATCGCGATGACGCGACTTCAGCGACTTCAGGGAATTGCGAATCTTCATGGCCGGAACGCCTGCCTTCGTAAGTTTGTGTTGTCGGGTGGGTTAAACCGGCGGCTCACCTATGGCGAGGAGCCGCGCAAGTCAAGGTCGAGTGGACGGATTTGCCGGCGCGCGCGGCCCGTTCGGATTGAAACGATCACCAAAATAATTCCCTGCGAGCCATAGTGGCCGCTGCGGGGCGTCCGCCATTGTCCGGGCGATTCGATAGTTGAGCAGCGCGTACCGGGCGCCGGCTTGCCAGTCGATCGCCTGTGAAAGGTCGTCCTGCGGCGAATGGTAGACCTTGTTCAGATAGGCTTGCCAATGAGCCTTTCCGCCATTGCCGTGACCGGTCATCAGCAGCACCGCCGGAACCCCGCGGCGAACAAACCGATAATGGTCGGACCGGGTGAAGATCGCCTCCTCCGGCATGGGATCGGGGCTGACGGCGATACCCATCGCCTGGCCTGCCGCCGCGACCGCCGCGCCGATTGTCGAATGGTCGGCGCCGAAGGCGATGACGTCGGTGAAGGGGTATAGAAGCAGCGGCATGTCGAGATCGACAAGGCCAACGATGCTTTGAGCAGGCACGGTCGGGTGAGCAGCGTAATAGTCGGCGCCGAGCAAACCTTGTTCCTCGCCGGTATTGGCAACGAACAGGATCGAACGGCGCGGCCGCTGCCCGGCCTGGGTGAAATGCCGCGCGGCCTCAAGCAGCGTGGCGATCCCCGCCGCATTGTCGAGCGCGCCATTGTAGATCGCGTCCTCGCCCGGCTTGGCGTCACGCCGCGTGCCAAGATGATCGAGATGGGCAGTCAGCACGACATGCTCGGCTGCCAGCGCGGGGTCCGACCCCCGCAGCAGTCCGACCACCTCGGGACTAGTGAAATCCTCCCACTTGGTCTGTGCCTCGACATTGATCAGCGGGCGCAGCGGAAAGCCGCGCAGGCGCGCGTTTCGCTTCCCATCTTTGGCCTCCTTGCGCACCGCATCCAGCGACCGCGGCGCCCCGTCAAACAGTTTGGCGGCCCATTCCCGCGAAAGGCTAACGTTGACGGCCAAGCCCGCCGGACTCAATCCCGCCTGTCCCTTGGAATCCACCCAGTCGATCAACGGACGGCCGCCCCTTGCGGCCGGGTTGAACCCGCCGCTGCTGTTCCGGCCGATCTCGATGATCCCGATCGCGCCAGCCGCCGCAGCGAATTCTGCCTTGCTGCCCGAAAGGTGGGCCTCGATGTCGCTTGGCAGACCGGAAGGCGTACCGGTCAACACCACCGCCACCTTCCCCTTGAGGTCGAGCCCTGCATAATCGTCGAAGCCGAGCTGCCGATCGGTCAGGCCATAACCGGCGTACACCATCCTCGCGCTCAGCGTCCGCAGCTTCTGGGTGACGCTCGGCCTGACCGCTGCGTCCTTCCCTGCGACCAGCGGGACCGTCCGCCCATCGACGGTCAGCGAAATCTTCGGCTGCTTTTCATAAGATGCGCGGCGGAACGGGACTTGCTGGAACCAGCTTCCCTTGTCGCCGGCCGGTTCAAGGCCCAACGCCCGATATTGGGAGGCGACATAATCCGCGGCAATGGCATAGCCCCGCGACCCGGTGTCGCGGCCTTCCAGCCCGTCGGATGCAAGAAATTCGACATGGGCCTGGATCCGGCGCGCCGACGACTGATCGGCGACCGGCGGCTGGGCGGTGACGAGCTGTTGGGCGCCCGCGGTCGCACTCAGTGCCAGGAACGCGGCGGCAAAATAGGTCTTCATGGCTCACTCCGGCCTGTAACGGGCGGTAAGCCGCCAATCCCTGTGACTGCTAGTCGAGCGGTGCGGCAAGTGCCAGTTGGCGCCGCCGGCCTTTTCGACCAACGGCGGGTTTGCCGAGCGCCTCTTGCTTCTCTATCAGGGCCGCCGTCTTCCCAAACCAGCCACTAGGGGCACCGATGACCATTACGATTTCCAGTGCGTTCGACGCCGGCAACATTCGCGTCGTTGGACAGCATGGCGACACGGTCGAGCTCGAGATCGTCAAGGATCATTTGAGCGACTTCCACCAGTGGTTTCACTTCCGCGTTGCCGGGGGCGGCGGTCGGGAAGTGACGCTGAAGATCACCAATTGCGGGAGTGCCGCCTATCCCGATGGCTGGCCCGACTATAAGGCCTGCGCCTCGATCGACCGCGAGGATTGGACCCGCATTCCCGGCACCAGCTACGCCGACGGCACGCTGACCATTCGCTTCGTTCCCGAGACTGATTGCGTCTGGATCGCCTATTTCGCCCCCTATTCGATGGAACGGCACCACGACTTGGTTTCGACCGTCGCCGCGCTTCCCGGCGTGGAGTACCGCAGCCTCGGCAAGACCACCGACGGGCAGGACATCGATTGCCTGACGATCGGCGAAGGCGACCTTACCGTCTGGCTATACGCCCGCCAGCATCCTGGCGAAACGATGGCCGAATGGTGGATGGAAGGCGCGCTGGAAAAGCTCACCGATCCCGACGATCCCGTCGCCCGGGTCCTGCGCCGCGACTGCACTTTCCACGTCGTTCCCAACATGAACCCTGACGGGTCGCGCCGCGGTCATCTTCGGACCAACGCCGTGGGCACCAACCTCAATCGCGAATGGCATGCGCCGACCGCGGAAAAGAGCCCCGAGGTGCTGTGCGTCCGCAACGCAATGGACGAAAATCCGCCCGAGTTCGCGATGGACGTCCATGGCGACGAGGCGATCCCCGCCAACTTCCTAGCCGGCTTCGAGGGCATCCCCTCGATCACCGAGCGCCAGACCCGCCTGTTCCGACTGTTCAGCGACACGCTGGAACGCATCTCGCCCGACTTCCAGAGTAGCAAGGGCTATGAAGTGGCCAAGCCGGGTGAGGCCAACATGTCGATGTCGACCACCCAGCTGGCCGAGCGTTACGGCTGCGTGTCGATGACGCTGGAGATGCCGTTCAAGGATAATTTCGATCTACCCGACGAGCTGTATGGCTGGAGCCCGGAACGGTCGAAATATCTCGCTGGCGCCTGCCTCGATTCGCTCCACGCCATCCTGCCCGACCTCAAGAAGGCCCGCGCGCCCAAGGTCAGGGCCGCGGACAAGGTCGACGCCTGATGCCGACGTTAGTACTACTGCGGCACGGCCAGTCGCAGTGGAACCTTGAGAACCGCTTCACCGGTTGGTGGGACGTCGACCTTAGCGACCAGGGAATCGACGAGGCCCGCGAGGCCGGGCGAATGCTCAAGTCCAAGGGCTTTGAATTCGACCGCTGCTTCACTTCACTGCAGACCCGGGCGATCCGCACGCTACACCTGGTGCTGCATGAACTCGGCACGCTGTGGCTACCGGTCGCCAAGGACTGGCACTTGAACGAGCGCCACTATGGCGGGCTGACCGGGCTCAACAAGCAGGAGATGATCGACAAGGTCGGCGCCGAGCAGGTGCTGATCTGGCGCCGTTCATTCGATATCCCGCCGCCGCCGCTCGACGCCGACAGTCCCTGGCAGCTCGCCGGCGACCGCCGCTATGTCGGGATTGACGTTCCCGACAGCGAAAGCCTGAAGGACACGATTGCCCGGGTGCTTCCCTATTACGAGGCGGAGATCGTGCCGGCGCTCCTTCGCGGCGAGCGGGTGATCGTTTCCGCCCATGGTAATTCTCTGCGCGCGCTTGAAAAGCATCTGTCAGACATCGCCGACGATGACATCGTAGGGCTGGAAATCCCGACGGGGCAACCGATCGTCTATCAGTTGGACGACAATCTGTCGGTTCGCGACCGCTACTACGCCAGCGAGCGCTAGGCCGCGGCCTTCACCCGGTACATCGCCTTGTCCGCGCGGGCGAGAACAGTCACCGGCGAATCACCCTTTTCGATCAGCGTTACCCCAACGGCCACCGACAGGGGCATGGCCTGGCCTTCAAACATGAAGTCCTCGCCGGCGATCAGGTCAACCAGCCGCTCGGCGATCTCCAGCGCGCATTGCTCGTCGGCATGGTCCAGCAAAACGCAAAATTCGTCGCCGCCAAGACGCGCGACGCAATCATTGGCACGGGTCCCCTGGACCAGCTTTTCCGCGACATTCACCAAGGCCGCATCGCCGCCCATATGGCCGAAACTGTCGTTGAGGATCTTGAGCCCATCGAGATCGACGAACAATACCGCTGCAGGCGTTCCGTGACGATCATGCCTGGCGATCATGCGTTCGAGTTCCCGCATCATGCCGCGCCGATTTGCGATTGGGACCAGCGCATCGCGATGGGCGAGGTGATCCAGTTCCGCAACGCGACCCTCCAGCCGCGTTACTTCGTGCTGAAGCCGCGCTATTTCTTCCAGTAACTGGCCTGCTTCTCGCTGTTCAAGCGATACGTCATGCATCGATCAGCCCCCGCTAACCCACGCCGCAATAACTGATTTTTGTGACAATGTGGATTCCTTCGTTTCGCCCCTGTCCCGGATTGCACCAGCCGCTCCGCCGCTTTAAGCCTCCGGCTCCTGCTCAATCGAGCCGAAAAGGGGCTGCGAATGTCCGATCCGCTGGTCGGGATCATCATGGGAAGCAATAGCGACTGGGAAACCATGCGCCATGCCGCCGAGACGCTCAGCGCGCTCGGCGTCGCGCATGAGACCCGGGTTGTCTCCGCTCACCGCACGCCGCAACGGCTCTATGACTATGCGCAAGGCGCCAAGGGCCGAGGACTTAAGGCGATTATCGCCGGTGCCGGGGGCGCAGCGCACCTGCCCGGCATGGCCGCGTCGATGACCGAGCTGCCGGTGCTTGGCGTTCCGGTCGAAAGCAAGGCGCTGAAGGGCATGGATAGCCTGCTGTCGATCGTCCAGATGCCTGCCGGGATCCCCGTTGGGACGCTGGCGATCGGCAAGGCCGGCGCGGTGAACGCCGCGCTGCTTGCCGCGGCAATGCTTGCAACGGCGGACGACGCGCTTGCGGGCCGGCTTGCCGACTGGCGGGCGCGTCAGACCGAATCCGTCCCCGACCGGCCGGAATAAGCCCATGCCCATCGCGCCCGGCGCCACCATCGGGATTATCGGCGGCGGCCAGCTGGGCCGGATGATGGCTCAGGCCGCGGCCCGGATGGGTTACCGTTGCCATATCCTCGACCCGCATGAGGCGCCGTGCGCCGCCGAAGTCTCAGACCGCTTTACCCGCGCAGACTTCGACGACGAAGAGGCCCTGCGCGCGCTAGGCGAAGCCTGCGACGCGGTAACCTACGAGTTCGAGAATGTCCCCGTTGCCCCGCTGGGGGTGCTTGGCGCCAAACTCACTCCCGGCACCCGCAGCCTGGAGGTGGCGCAGGACCGCGCAGTCGAAAAGAGGTTCATCGAGCAGTGCGGCGCCAAGGTTGCACGCTGGCACGGGATCGACGGGACGCGGGATATCGTCGCCGCAATCGCCGAGCTTGGGGCGCCGGTGCTGATCAAGACGCGCCGCCTCGGCTATGACGGCAAGGGGCAGGTCTGGGTGCATGCACCGGGCGATGCCGAGGCCGCCTGGGACGAGATCGGCCACCAGCCCGCGGTCGCCGAGGCCCGAGTCGCTTTCGATAGCGAATTTAGCTTGGTCATTGCCCGCAGCCGGTCCGGCGAGGTGCGGGCCTTCCCGCCGGCCCGCAATCATCATGAAGGCGGCATTCTGCGCCTCTCGACAGTCCCGGCAGGACCGGACATCGACGCTCACGCCGAGCTGGCGCTTGGCTGGGCGACCGCTATCGCCAATGCGCTCGATCATGTCGGCGTGCTGACCGTCGAATTTTTCGCGACTCCCGACGGCCCGCTGGTCAACGAAATCGCGCCGCGCGTCCACAACAGTGGTCACTGGACGATCGAGGGCGCCTTCACCTCGCAGTTCGAACAGCATCTTCGCTGCGTCCTCGACCTGCCGCTCGGCGATGCGTCGCTGGTCGCGGCCGGGGCGAAGATGGAGAATCTGATCGGTACCGATGTCGAACGCTGGGCCGATTTCCTCGGCGAAGGAAACGCCGCGTTCCACCTCTACAACAAGGGCGAAGCGCGCGCGGGGCGGAAGATGGGACACATTACGCGCGTGACGCGAGGAGCGTAGGCCCAGCCAACCCTGTGCAAGGCTCAAAACCCAACTTAGTTGTTAAATTTGCGTTTATCGCGTAGACGCCGCCACTTCGCTTGAGACTGAGCTCCAACGTTTACCGAGGGAGGTCCGATATGTCGAAACTAGCGTACGCCATGATGGCAATATTGTGCGTCACGGGATCAGCGGTCACCGCCGACGTGCCCCGCACCCAACCCGACCAGGCCCTGCAGCAACTAGCACGGCAACTCGAACCCTATCGCGATGTCGCCTATGCGACGAGCAACGGCTACATCCAGGCTTCGCCATGCGAAGCCCATCCCACGCTTGGCGCGATGGGCCATCATTATGTCCGACCGGATCTTCTGGGCCTTGGACCGCCGGTCAATGGCCGGGTCAACGGAACGGGGACCTACACGGGCGTAAACCCGCCTGCGATCCTGCTCTACGTGCCCGACGGGCAAGGCGGTTTGCAACTTGCCGGCATTGAAATGCTGGTGTTCGCCGCGGCTTGGGATGCGGCCAACAATCATCCGCCGATGTATCGTGGCCGGGCCTATAATTACATGGCCGACGATCCCAACACGGCCCAGGACGAAGCGCATGGTTTCATGCCGCATTACGACCTGCACGTTTGGCTGTTCGAGAATAATCCCAGCGGCCTTTACGCCCAATGGAATCCGGCGCTGAGCTGCGGGGTCGGGACGTTCCGGCACGTCCACGAGTGAAAGTGAGTGCCGCGATCGCCTAGGCGATCGCGGCACATCCTTCCGTCCTTATCGAGGCTGGACCACCTCAACCGGCATGCCAAGCTTGTCGAGCTGCGGCTTTACCTTGGCGGCGTCGCCGACCACGACCCACACCCAGCCCTTGGGATCGACCGTGGCGCGAATAGCTTGGTCGAGGCTGGACGAAGTGTAGCTGCGATACTTGGCAGCCAACGTTTCCTGATAGTTGAGCGGACGGCCATAAAGGTCATTCGACATCATCGCCGACAAGACCGCGCTCGACGTTTCATACTGGCCCGGAAGCCCGCTGACGCGGTTGGCGATCGTCCGGCCCAGTTCCTCGCTGGTGACCCCCTTGCCGCCGAGGAAGCTGCCGACCTGTTCGTTCAGGGCGACGATCGAATCCCCGGTGCGGTCCGCCTGGACCGGCGCCGAGATGACATAGGGCACAGCCTTTTCGCTAAGCTGGGCCGAGCCGCGAACGCCATAGGACCAGCCCTTGGCTTCGCGCAGGTCCATGTTGATGCGCGACAGGAAGTTTCCGCCGAGCACGTCGTTGGCCGCCTGCACCGCTTCGATGTTGTCGCGGGGATCGGCCGGGGTGAGCTGCCCGCCGACAATCACCGACTGGGGCGAGTCCGGACGGTTAACCAGCACGATCCGCGGCGACGCCGGTCGGGCCGGTGCTGCCCCGAAATTCTTGACGCCGGCCGGCACCGCTGGCGCCGCCCACTGACCGAACTGTGCGTCAATCAGCGGCTGAATTTCGCTCAGCGGGCGATCCGACACGACGAAGATCTTCATCCGGTCGGGCCGCAGCCACCGGTCCTTGAACGTCGCCAGGTCATCGCGGCTGAAGCGGGCAATCGCCGCTTCGTCGCCGCCCGCCAGCACCGCATAGGGGTGGTCGGTGCCGAACAGCAGCGACGGCAGGATCCGCTGGGCAATGCCGTTAGGGTCCTTCTGGATCTGTTTGATCGCAGTCAGCCGCTGGGTCCGGACACGTTCCAGTTCATCGGCCGCGAACGCCGGGTTCTTGACGATATCGCCAAGCAGGCCGAGCGACGGGCCGAGGTTCGCCGACAGCGCCGACATGGTCACCGTCGAGCGGTCGAGCGAACTGCCCGTGTCGATTTCGGCGCCAAGTCGCTCCTGCGCTTCGGCAAGCTGCTGCGAGCTCATGCTGGTGGTGCCCTCTTCCAGCATGGTCATGACCATCGACTGGAGGCCGCGCGCGCTATTGGCATCGGCTGCTTCACCAGCGTTGAACGACAGTGCCATCTGGGTAATGGGCACCGCGCTGCGCTGGGCGTAGTGCATTTCCACGCCGTTCGAGAGGCGGGTGACGGTGACGTCCGGGAAGTCGAGCTCGGAAAGCTGGCCGACCGGCGGAAGCTCGCGCTTCGGGCCTGGCTTAGCGGCCCTGGTGTTGGGATCGATTTTCTTGCCGCCCTTGGCCGCAACCGACTTGGCTTCCTCATAAGGCGCGCGCTGCCCCGGCTCGAGGGTCAGCGAGAAGGCCGGCTTGGTCAGCCACTGCTGCATGGTCGAGCGAATGTCGGCCGGGGTGATCGATGCATAGGTCGCCAGATTCTTGGCATACCAGTCGCTGTCGCCGGTATAGGTCTGGCCTTCCGCCAGCGTGACGGCCTTGCCGCCAAACCCGCCGACCTGTTCCAGCCCGCGAATCCGCCCGGCGACTTCGTCTACCGACGCGCGGCGAACTTCATCTTCGGTCGGGCCGTTGGCAATATATTCGGCCATCAACTGGTCGAGCCGCTGTTCGACCACCGCTGGATCGACACCCGGCTTGACCGTCGCTGAAACGTTGAACACGCCGACGCGCTGGAAAGCGAACAGGCCTGCCGACACCGAGGTCGCGATCTTTTCCTCGCGGACCAGCTTCTGGTCGAGCCGCGAGCTGGCGAGGCCGCCGAGCACCGAACCCCCGACGTCGAGGGCGACCAGCTGCGGGTCGAGCAGGCCCGGGACCGGCCAGTAGCGGCTGACCGAAACGGCTGCGACATTGTCCTTCATCACCATCGACTTGGGCGCTCCGAGCACCGGCACGGTCGCCTGCGCCGGCTCATTGACCGGGCCGCGCTTGATGTTGCCGAAATATTTCTCGACCATTGGCCGGGCCTGGGCGGCGCTGATGTCGCCGGCCAGCACCAGGACCGCATTGTTCGGACCATAATTGTCGACGAACCAGTTACGGACGTCCGCCATACTGGCGGCATCAAGGTCGGCCATCGAGCCGATTGGCGAGTGGCGATAGGGGTGACCTTCGGGGAAAAGGGCCTTCAGCACTTCATAGAAAACCAGGCCGCCCGGACGATTGTCGCCCTGGCGCTTTTCATTCTGGACGACGCCGCGCTGGTTATCGAGCACGCCTTGCGAGACCGCGCCGAGGAGGTGCCCCATGCGATCGCTTTCCATGAACAACACCCGTTCCAGCGCGCCGGTCGGAACCGTCTGGAAATAATTGGTGCGGTCGAAATTGGTCGTGCCGTTGAGATCAGTTGCGCCGATCTGCTGGAGATATTTGAAATAGTCGCCCGGCAGGTTTTCGGTGCCGTTGAACATCAGATGTTCGAACAGGTGGGCAAAGCCGGTCTTGCCCTTCGGCTCGTCCTTCGAACCGACATTGTACCAGACGCTGACACCCACAACTGGCGCCTTGCGATCCTCATGGACCAAGACGGTCAGGCCGTTTTCAAGCGTGAACTTTTCGTGCGGAATGCTGACTTGGCGAACCAGCGAGGTGACTGGCACCGGCTCGGCCGGCACCGCGGCGGCCTCGACGGGCGCAAGCGGCGCAACCGAGGCTTCGGGCGCCGGCGTGGTGGCGCAAGCCGCCAGCATGGACGCGCTGGCAAGCAGAATGGATAAGCGACGATCTACTAAACGCATGAAAAAGCTCCCCAATGATCAGCGGGGAACCCTAAAGCGACTCTGACGCGATGCAATCGCCTTCTGCCAACGGCGGGTTAGGGTCGACGAACGGCGCGGCGGAAACAGAGTCCGCCGCGCACTGTTCATGTCCGGCTCACCTTGCTTGCGGGGCCGCCGCCGAGGCATTTTCTGGAAGGCCGCCGAGCTGGCTGACCAGCTTGGTATAGGCATCGAGATAAGCCAGCACGATGACCTGGCCGATCTCGGTATTCTGATATCCCGACGCGCCGGCCGCGGCGAACCCGCTCCACCAGCCGCCGGCCCCACCGGCGCCCCAGCTGATGTCCTTCTTGCGGGCATAGCCTTCGACGACCATTTCCTCGGTCGTGCGGGCGTCGACCACCGAAAGAGTGACGCTGGCCTCGCCCTTCTTGACGTTGATGCCGCCGGCGATGCCGCCGACGAAACGGCCGGCGCCGCCGAACAAGCCGCCCAGCGCACCGGCCGCGGCGCCGACGCCGCCGCCGCCCGAATTGCGGTTGGCGGTGACGATGTTCGGTTCAAGGAAATAATCGGCGGCCTTGACCTGGCCCTTACCGAGGTTGGAGCCCTTCTGGAGCTCGCCTTGGTCCGCCAGCGCGCGTTCCATCGCCCGGCTCTGCATCGACCGGCCGCGGTTGACGATCGTGAAGCAGCGCGACTGCTGGACAAACACCTTGATCACCGCTTCCGGGCTGCCGAGGCTGAGCTCGCGCCACCATTGCGTTTCGGGCTCGACGATCGCCAGCACGCCGAGCGGGCGCGCGCATTGCGGGATTTGCTGAGTCGCGTTGCTCTGCATGTTGCGCGATTGGCTGGGCTTGGTGTTGCTGGTCTGCGCATGGGCCGGAACAGCGAGCGACGCCGATGCCAGCAGCAGGATTGATAGACGAAGCATTGGCTACCCCCATTAATTAATCGTGGCAGCCCCGTAACAGCTTGCGTCGCGCGATGCGAGCGCTCCCGTCGGAAGCTGGAGCCGGTTCGTCGACGCCGGGGCGCGCCACTGGCCCAAAGCCCCGCGCTCTGCTAGGCCGCCGCTCAATCCCTTTATTCCGAGCCCCATCACGTGCCCAACCCATTGAATCTCATTCGAAATTTTTCGATCATCGCGCATATCGACCATGGCAAGTCGACCCTTGCCGACCGGTTGATCCAGCGCACCGGCGGTCTCACCGACCGCGAGATGACCCATGGCCAGATGCTGGACAATATGGAGATCGAGCAGGAGCGCGGAATCACCATCAAGGCGCAGACCGTGCGACTCAAATGGAAGGCCGCGGACGGCCAGACCTACACGCTCAACCTGATGGATACGCCGGGCCATGTCGACTTCGCCTATGAGGTGAGCCGCAGCCTCGCCGCCTGCGAAGGGGCGCTGCTGGTGGTCGACGCGGCGCAGGGGGTCGAGGCGCAGACGCTCGCCAACGTCTATCAGTCGATCGAATATGATCATGAGATTGTCCCGGTCATCAACAAGATCGACCTGCCCGCGGCCGAACCCGAAAAGGTCCGCCACGAGATCGAGGACATCATCGGCCTCGATGCCTCCGACGCGGTGCTCGCCTCGGCCAAGTCGGGCATCGGCATCGACGAGATTTTGCAGGCGATCGTCGACAAGGTCCCGGCGCCCAAGGGCGACGCCTCGGCACCGCTGAAGGCGATGCTGGTGGACAGCTGGTACGACCCCTACCTCGGCGTCGTCGTGCTGGTCCGGGTGATGGAAGGCGTGCTGAAAAAGGGCCAGCAAATCAAGTTCATGCAGGCCGGCACCACCCACCTCGTCGACCGGGTCGGGTGCATGACCCCGAAGATCGAACAGTTGAACGACCTGGGCCCGGGCGAGATCGGTTTCATCACCGCGCAGATCAAGGAAATCAGCGAGGCCCGCGTCGGTGACACCATCACCGACGCCAAGCGGCCCGCCGCGGCCGCGCTGCCCGGCTTCAAGGAAGTCCAGCCGGTGGTCTTCTGCGGACTGTTCCCGACCGACGCGGCGGAGTTCGAGAAGCTTCGCGACAGCCTTTACAAGCTTCGCCTCAACGACGCCTCTTTCAGTTTCGAGATGGAAACCAGCGCGGCGCTGGGCTTTGGTTTCCGCTGCGGCTTTCTCGGTCTCCTTCACCTGGAAATCATCCAGGAGCGGCTGACCCGGGAATATGACCTCGACCTCATCACCACCGCGCCTTCGGTGGTCTACAAGATGCACCTGTCGCATTCGAAGAATGAGGAAGCCAAGACGATCGAGTTGCACAACCCGGCCGACATGCCGGATCCCAACCGTATCGAGAGCATCGAAGAACCGTGGATCGAAGCGACCATCTATACCCCAGACGAATATCTCGGCGGAATCCTCAAGCTGTGCCAGGACCGGCGCGGAATCCAGAAGGAACTCACCTATGTCGGCGGCCGCGCGCAGCTCAAATACGAGCTTCCGCTCAACGAGGTGGTGTTCGACTTCTATGACCGGCTGAAGAGCATTTCGAAGGGCTATGCCAGTTTCGACTATGCGCAGGTCGGCCACCGCGAGGGCGACCTCGTCAAGATGAGCATCCTCGTCAACGAGGAGCCGGTCGACGCGCTGAGCATGATCGTCCACCGCGGCACGGCCGAAGCCCGCGGCCGCGGCATGTGCGAGCGGCTGAAAGACCTCATCCCCCGCCACCTGTTCAAGATTCCAATCCAGGCGGCAATCGGCGGCAAGGTCATCGCCCGCGAAACGATCAGCGCGATGCGCAAGGACGTCACCGCCAAATGCTACGGCGGTGACGCGACCCGGAAGCGCAAACTGCTCGACAAGCAGAAAAAGGGGAAGGCGAAGATGCGGGAATATGGCTCCGTCAGCATCCCGCAGGAGGCGTTTATTGCCGCGCTGAGGATGGGGGACGAAGGCTAAGGTTCCGGCGGCTCGCTAGCGCCGTTGGAAGATTGCCGGTTCCGGAATCCGGTCTCGTCCGTTCGCGAAGCTCGCCTGGCCCAACCCTTCCCGGCGTCAGGCCTCATGCTCATTGAGAAACTGCGTAATCTCCCTTACCACCGCGCTCAGCGCCGGCCGATAGACGGCAAACCCCATGTGGCGGGTGTCGATTTCGACCGCCTTGTCGACTTCATGGGCGCGGCCGCGCGCAGCCGCGGGGGCGACGATGCCGTCCTTGCGCGACCATAGCGCCAAGGTCGGCACTTGGGGCTTGCAGCGATAATGCTCGAACGGCGGGGCATCGACGTCATGCCCCGCGATCCATTCATAGATTTCCCGGACATTGGTGTTAGTCTTGAGATCGCCGCTGAACGGGCTTCCGAGCGTCACCACCGCGCGCACCCGTTCCGGCTCGCGGCAGGCGATTTCCCGAGCGAACATCCCGCCCAGGCTCCACCCGACCAGCAGTACCTTGCGCCCATGCTCCTCATGAAGCGCGCGCAGTCGGTCGGCCAGCAGCTCCATAGTATTCGCCTTGGCGCCGGTATTGATGCCCAAAAGCCAGGGGTGCGACCGCCAGCCAGCCCGAGCCAATGCTCGACGCAACTCCATCGTCGTGCGGTCGGTCGCGAGGAACCCGGGGATTACCAGCGCCGGCGGCCCATCCTCCGGCCCGCGCGGGCCCAACGGGCCAAGCCCGCTCAACATGCGCGGAAAATGCCAAGCGACTTCGCGCAAGCGATGCCAGGCCGACGGCGCAAGGTCGTCGGCGCTGCGGCGGCCCGGGATGGGCGCAAGCGGGTAACGGTCCCACTTCATCTCTTCAACATGGGATCAATTCGTTACCGGAACAAGAATCAAGCGCCGATTATCCGAGCGATTTCAGGAAGCTGTCGATTTCGCGCACCACCTGCCGGGCGGTCGCCCGGCTGACCCCGAAGGCCATATGACTGCAATGCATTTCGACAGATCGATCGCTTTCGGCCTCCAGTCCCCGCGCGGCGGCCGGTGCGACGATCCCGTCGGCGCGGCTCCAGAAGGCGATAGTCGGCACCGGCGGCTTGTCGGTTACCCTTGGGATCGGCGGATTGTCGACCGGATGGCCCGCGACCCATTCGTAGAGCCGCCAGACATTGTTCCAATGCGGATCGCCCGAAAAGGGGCTTCCAAGGCTTGCGACCGCCCGGACCTTGTCGGGATGGCGTCGCGCGACTTCGCGGGCAAATACGCCGCCGAGGCTCCAGCCGACCAGCAGGATCGATTCGCCGCCGGCGACCTCGTCAATCCGCGCGGTGATCCTTTCGACCGTGTCTGCTCTTGCGCCGAGGTTCCAGCCCTGGGCCCAGGCATGCGTGTGCCAGCCGCCTTCGGCCAGCGCCCGGCGCAGCTCCATCGTCGTCCGGTCGGTGGCGAGGAAGCCGGGGATGACCAGCGCCCTGGGCCCCGTTTCCGGGCCGCGCGGGCCGAGGTGGCCGAAGCCGGTCGCCATGCGGGGAAGCAGCCAGGCCGCCTCGTAAAATCGCCGCCAGGCAGCCGGCGGGATTTCGTCGGACCTAGAGATATTCGTCCCCGCCCATCAGGTCACGCAACGCCGCCGGCAACCTCACCCGCCCATCGGCGGTCTGATGGTTTTCCAGCAGGGGCACGAGGATCCGGGGCGAAGCCAGCGCGGTGTTGTTGAGCGTATGGGCAAAGCGTACCTTACCCTCGGCGTCGCGGTAACGGAGGTTCGCGCGCCGCGCCTGCCAATCGTGCAGGGTCGAGCAGCTATGCGTCTCGCGATATTTGTCGAGGCTCGGCACCCAGCTTTCGATATCGTTCATGCGATATTTGCCGAGCCCCATGTCACCGGTCGACGTCTCGATCACCTGGTAGGGAATTTCCATCGCCTGAAGCATGTCCTCGGCAAGGCGAAGCAGGGTCGCATGCCATTCGGCCGACATTTCCTCATCGGCCTCGCACATAACCCATTGTTCTACCTTCAGGAACTGGTGGACGCGTAGCAGGCCGCGTACGTCCTTGCCCGCGCTTCCCGCTTCGCGGCGGAAGCAAGGGGAATAGCCGGCATAAAGGATCGGCAGCTTTGCCCCATCGACGATCTCGCCCGAATGGAGCGAAGTCAGCGCCACCTCCGCGGTGCCCGCGAGGAAGGCGTCGTCGTTGGGCAGCGCATAGGTTTCCTCGACATGGCCGGGAAACTGGCCCTGGTTGAGGAACGCCTGTTCGCGGGCGATCGCCGGAACGGTGATGGGGGTGAAACCCGCCGCGGCGATGCGGTCGAGCGCCCAGCCCATCAATTTGGTTTCGAGCAACGCCAACCGCCCCTTGAGGCAGTAGGTGCGGCTGCCCGACACCTGGACGATGCGGCTGAGGTCGGCCCATTCATTCTTTTCGATCAGTGCCACATGATCGAGCGGTTCGAAGTCGAACTTCGGTACCGCGCCTTCGGAACGGATGACCGTGTTGAAGCTTTCGTCCGGCCCGACCGGCGCGCCGTCCCAGGGAATGCCGGGAAGCTTGAGCATCAGCTGCTTGAGTTCGGTCTCCTTCGCGCCGAGCTGCGCTTCCAGCTCCGACGCCTTGGCCCCGGCAGCCTTGGCCTCCGCTCCGAGCGCGGCTTTCTCCTCTGGCCGGGCATCTTTGAACCTGGCGCTGATCGCGTTGCGGCTGGCGCGCAGATTGTCGATCTCGGTCTTGAGCGCCCGGGCATCGCCGTCGAGCGCAAGCAACGCATCGAGGTCGAGCGTAACGCCCTTGTCGCGGATCGCCCGTTCGACCGTCGGCCGGTTAGCCTTGATAAAATCCATTCCTAACATGGGCGCGCAGTGGGGCAAAAACATAGGCGCTGGCAAGGCCTCGAAACCACGGCTAACGCTTCGCGACCACTTTGGGAGGAAGTCTATGCCGTCCGGCTTGATTGCTTTGCTCGACGACGTTTCCGTGATTGCCAAGCTCGCCGCCACAAGCATCGACGACATCGGTGCGGCGACGATGAAGGCCGGGACCAAGTCGGCGGGCGTGGTGATCGATGACACAGCCGTAACGCCGCGCTACGTCACCGGCTTGTCGCCCGACCGCGAGCTTCCGATCATCTGGAAAATCGCCAAGGGCAGCATCAAGAACAAGCTGTTCTTCCTGCTTCCGGCAGCCCTGGCCCTATCGGCGTTCGCGCCCTTCCTGATCACTCCGATCCTGATGGCCGGCGGCGCCTATCTCGCCTTCGAGGCGACCGAGAAGATTCTCGAGGCGATCGCCCACGACCAGCATGCCGTCGAGGAGCTGCTTCAGGCCGATACGCCCGAGGAACTGGAGGAGCGGCAGACATCCGGCGCGATCCGCACCGACTTCATCCTGTCGGCGGAGATCATGGCCATCGCGCTCAACGAATTGAACGGCATGGGCTTAGTCCAGCAGGCGGCGGCGCTGGCACTAGTCGGCCTCGCGATCACAGTCGCGGTCTATGGCGCTGTCGGGCTGATCGTGAAGCTGGACGATATCGGCCTCCACCTTGCCGAGCAGCCGAACGGAGCCTCCCGTGCGCTAGGGTCCGGCCTGGTGCGGATGGTGCCTCGGCTGCTGAAGGCATTGTCGGTGATCGGAACGGCGGCGATGCTGTGGGTTGGCGGTGGAATCTTGCTCCATGGCCTCGAGGAACTCCACATCATGGAAGCCGTCCCCCACGCCATTCACGGCGCGGCGCATGCGATTGGGGAAGCCGTCGGCGGCGGCGGGTTCGGCGCGACGGTCGAGTGGATCGCCAACGCCATCGGCGCCTCGATTGCGGGCGCGATCATCGGCGGGCTGGTCGTCTTGGTCGTCAAGCAATTCCACAAGCCCAAGCCGGCGATCGCCTGAGCGATGCACTGGCTGCTGGTCTTCGTCGGCGGCGGGCTGGGCGCGATGGCGCGGCATGGGATGGGTCGGGCCGGGCTAGCGCTGCTTGGCCCCGGCTTTCCTTGGTGGACGATTGCGGTGAACGTCTCGGGCTGTTTTGCGATCGGCCTGCTGGCGGGCCTGTTCGGGGTCCAGGAGGCCGGTCAGAACCTGCGCCTTTTCCTGATCGTCGGCTTCCTTGGCGGCTTCACCACTTTTTCGGCCTTCAGCCTCGATGCGTTGGCGCTGTGGGAGCGGGGCTCGCCGCTCCACGCCCTGTTCTATGTCGCGGCAAGCTTGGTCCTGTCGCTCCTCGCCGCCGCCATTGGCCTTCTCGCCAGCAGGCTGGCCTAACGCCTTGCGGGCAATGGGCTTCGGCCCCATGTCCTGCAGACCGCTTTGAAGGAGCTAACCGTTCATGGCCGACGCGCCCGCCATCCCATCGCTTCCTCCTGAATATGTCGTGCCAAAACAATGGAAATGGGAGCGGCCAAGCGGCGGACAATTTGCCAATATCAACCGGCCCATCGCCGGGGCGACGCACGACAGGGAGCTACCGGTCGGCAAACATCCGCTGCAGCTCTATTCGCTTGGAACGCCCAACGGGGTGAAGGTCAGCATCATGCTGGAGGAGCTGCTGGCTTCGGGTCATGAAGGCGCGGAATATGACGCCTGGATGATCGATATCGGCGAAGGTGACCAGTTCGGATCAGGCTTTGTCGAACTCAACCCGAATTCGAAGATCCCGGTGCTGCTCGACCGGAGCGATGCTGCCGATTCGCGCCGCATATTCGAGAGCGGCTCGATCCTGTTTTACCTTGCCGAAAAGTTCGGGGCGTTCCTGCCCACCGATCCGGCGGAGCGAACCGAGGCGCTCAACTGGCTGTTCTGGCAAATGGGATCCGCCCCCTTTCTCGGTGGCGGTTTCGGCCACTTCTACGCCTATGCCCCGGTGAAGATCGAATATGCGATCGACCGTTATGCGATGGAGGTGAAGCGACAGTATGATGTGCTCGACCGGCTGCTTGCCGACCGGCGGTTCATCGCCGGCAACGATTATAGCATCGCCGATATTGCCATCTGGCCCTGGTATGGCGCCGTCACGCTGGGCGAAGCCTATGGTGAAGCCGCGACATTTCTGGGCACCGACCAATATCGTCACGTGATGCGCTGGGTCGAGGAGGTGGCGGCCCGTTCCGCGGTCCAGCGCGGCCGACGCGTCAACCGCCGGCCGACCGAACGGCACCCGGATTTCATCACCGAACGGCACAGCGCCGCCGATCTCGATTGATCAGGCGAGGTAGCCCGCCAATGCGCCGCGAGAAGGCTGTGCCGGCTTGCGCCTGGCCTTGCGAATCCAGAAGCTCCACGTCGCGAGCGAGCCGAGCAGGCCGAGCCCTGACACGGCGACCTGGTCAATGAAGGCCTTGCCACTGACGAGGTCAACGGTCAGCGGAAGGGCGGTGATTGGAAGGCGGGTGCGCGTTCCGGTAGCGATGATCGCCTCATCTTCGCCCTTGGGGCCAACCTCAGCCGCGGGATCGACGGCCGGTCCGGTCGACGGGGACGCAAGGGCTGGAACGGAGACGGAGAGAAACAGCGCGGCGGGCGCCGCACGCAACAGGGAACGCATCAATCACCCCTTCAATCAATGTCGGAGCCGCAAGGTTAATTGAGAATGATTATCAATAGCCGTATTGCAGTTATCGTGCTTCGTTCATCTGGCGCTCATTCTGTCGACCGATCCTCGCCACATTGTCCGGCTAGTGTTTCAGCCATGACCAAGGCCAGATATCTACTCGCCGCCACGACTCTTGCACTGACCGTGGCTGTGCCTGCCGAAGCCCGCAGCCCGATCGAGGGGCGCTGGCAGAAGGGCAATCTTCAGATCGACATCAAACCTTGCGGTTCGGCGCTGTGCGGGACAGTTGTGCGCGCTTCCAAGAAGCAGCAGGCCCGCGCCGAAAAGGGCAGCGGTACCGACCTCATTGGCGCGACGCTTATTCGCGACATCCGCCCAACCGGCCCGGGCGCATATAGCGCGCGGGTTTTCGTGCCGGACCGGAACATGAACGCCAGTGGCCGGATCAAGCAGCTTGCGCCCAACCGGCTGCAGGTTTCGGGCTGCGTGCTGGCCATCATCTGCAAGAGCGGCAACTGGTCGCGGGTGAATTAGGCATCCTGCCCGGCGAACATGCGCCGCGCTGGACCCGGCATGCCGATCCAGTAGCCAAGCTCGCTCAATTCATCGATCTGCCAGACGCACAGGTCGGCAGCCTTGCCGGCCTCGATCGATCCGATTTCATGGGCTAGGCCGAGCGCCCGCGCTGCGTTGATCGTCATCCCGGCAATCGCCTCCTCCGGGGTCAATCCGAACAGCGTGCAAGCCATGTTCATCACCAACTGCGGATTGAGCAGCGGCGAGGTCCCGGGATTGCAATCGGTGGCGATGGCGATCGGAACGCCCGCGTCGCGCAGCATATCGACCGGCGGCTTCTTTTTTTCATTGAGTGCATAAAAAGCGCCCGGCAACAGCACGGCAACTGTCCCCGCGGCGGCCATCGCCCGCGCGCCGGCCGAGCCGAGATGCTCGAGATGATCGGCGCTCAGCGCCTTGTAACGCGCCGCCAGCTCCGCGCCCTTCTGGTTGGACAATTGTTCGGCATGAAGGCGCACCGGCAATCCGTTGGCCCGCGCTGCGGTGAACACCTTTTCCACTTCCTGTGCGGTAAAGGCGATGGTTTCGCAAAAGGCGTCCACGCTGGTTGCGAGCCCGGCCCGCGCGACCGCAGGGATCATCTCCTCGGCGATCATCTTCACATAGGCGTCGCGAGCGGCGCCTTCCTTCGCCTCGGCCGGGAGGGCATGGGCGGCCAGCAAGGTGCCGACGATCCGCACCGGCTCCTCCCGGCCGATCGCCTTGGCAACATTGAGGAGCCGCATTTCCGCCGCCGTGTCGAGCCCATAGCCGGACTTGATCTCCACCGTAGTGACACCGCCCTCCATCAAGGCATGGAGGCGGCGACGAGCGGATTCGCGCAACTGGTCGGCCGATGCCGCCCGGGTCGCGCCGACGGTCGATGCGATTCCGCCACCGGCTTTGGCGATATCCTCGTAGGTTGCGCCAGCACGGCGCATCGCATGTTCGTTGGCGCGGGTTCCGCCAAACACCAGGTGGGTATGACAATCGACCAGCCCCGGGGTGATCCACGCGCCGCCGCAGGCGACGACCTCCCGGGCGCGGAACCCGGCCAACTCGGTGCGCTTGCCGACCCGGACGATGCGGCCGCCGTCGATCCCGATCGCCGCGTTGGGAAAGATGCCAAGCGGATTGCCAGGCTGGGCGACCATGGTCGCGACATGGCAATCGGTAATCAGTCGGTCCCACATGCAATCTGGAATCGCGGGGCAAAGCTGCTAGGTCAAGCCAATGAGTAGCGGTTGGCCCAATCTTTCTGACCTCGTGGTCGACAGGCATGCCGATGCCCCGGTCGGGCTCGTCGGCGCGCCGCTAGACGCGGGATCGGTCACGCCCGGCCGCTGCGACCTCGCTCCGGCGCTGCTCCGCGCGACCTTGCGGCGAATAGGGCGCTACGATGTCGAGACCGGCCACGAGTTGGCCAGCCTGATCGCCGATCATGGAGACGTGCCGGTCGCCGGCCTGAGCATCGAGGATGCCACGCCGGCAATCGTTGAAGCCTGCAAAGCCAGCGTGATGCAGCATCCGCTGACGTTGCTGGTCGGGGGCAATAATGCGGTGACACGGGCTGGAGTCCATGCGCTGGGCCTTCCGCTCGACCAGGTGGGGCTCATCACGCTTGATGCGCATTTCGACATGCGGGACACGTCCGCGGGCCTTGGCAACGGCAACCCGGTACGTGCGCTGCGGGACGACGGCATGCCGGGACGCAATATCGCCCAAGTCGGCCTTGCCCCTTTTGCCAACAGTTTGGAGATGCACCGCGACGCCGTCGACGGCGGCCATTTGGTCGTGACCATGGATCAGCTGCGGCGGAGCGGGATCGCCTCCGCCATTTCAACCGCCTTGCAGCACGTCGCTCACTGCCGAGCAGTGATGATCGACTGCGACATCGATGTCATCGACCGCAGCCAGTTCCCCGGCGCACCTGGCGCCCGCCCCGCAGGACTGGCCGTCGATGACTTTTTCACGGCGGTCCGCATGCTTGCGGCGGAGCCAAGGGTGAGACTGATCGACTTGACGGAATGGGATCCGCCACTGGACAGCAGCGACCTCAGCGCGCTCACCGCGGCACGCTGGGTCGCCGAATGCCTCGCTGGCTTCGAACAGCGACCAACAATGCCCTGAACGGCGAGATTCTGGCTGACGCGACAGGGGAAGTCGTCCTCGATCGGGATCAGTTGATCTTGATTCATGCCGTAAAAGATTGACTCAGATCAATTTCGGTTACACCAAATTTAACGCGCGGGGGCGCGGCCAGTATGTTGCCGGATCGGGTCCCCTCATGCTCGCAAAGGGGGCGGTATGGGGCGTTGGACTTGGCGGAATCACAATATCGGCACTTTCCTGTTGGGGAGTGCGGCGCTGCTGGCCGCCGTTCCTGCGACGGCGCAATCGGTCGCACCGACCCGCGAAGAGCTTTCCCGAATCACGACTCCGCGCGAGGGCCCGCGGCCTTCGCTAAATGTGGTCGGCGACGTCGAGCGGTCGCCCTGCCCGCTGGCTGACCCGCGCTACGCGGACGTCCGGCTGGCGATCAACGACGTCCAGTTCAACAACCTGAAGGGCGCGAGTCCCGAAGAAATGCGCTCGACCTGGGCGCAGTTCGCCGGGCCCAACCAGCCTGTCGCCGTCCTTTGTGAAATTCGTGATGCTGCCGCGACACTGCTTCGAAACAAGGGCTATCTGGCGGCCGTCCAGGTCCCGACGCAGCGCATCGACGACGGCGTGGTGCGGATGGAAACGCTCTATGCCCGGGTCACCGCGGTCCGCGCGCGCGGCCAGACCGATGGCGCCGAAGCCAAACTCGCGGCTTATCTCAACAAGCTGACCGAGGACGAATATTTCGACCGCAATCGGGCCGAGCGCTACTTGCTGCTTGCCCGGGACATTCCGGGATATAATGTCCAGCTGACGCTCAAGCCTGCGGGAACCGGTCCGGGTGAACTGGTCGGCGAGGTCGCGGTACTTCGGCGCCCCTTCTCGCTCGACGCGACCGTCCAGAACCTCGCCGCATCTTCGACCGGACGCTGGGGCGGACAGGTTCGCGGACAGCTTTACGGTCTAACCGGGCTTGGCGATGTCACCACGCTCTCCTTCTATTCGACCGCCGATCTCAAGGAGCAGAAAATCCTGCAGGCGGCGCATAGTTTTCGCCCCGGCAGCGAAGGACTGACGATCGGCGGCCAGCTTACCTATGCTTGGACCAAGCCCGACATCGGCGGCAACGAGGCCACGCCGGACCTCAAGGCCAAGACGCTCTACTGGTCGGTCGATGCCCGCTATCCGCTGATTCGCAGCCAGTCGTCCAACCTGTGGGCTGGCCTCGGCTTCGACTTCCTCGACCAAAAGGTCGAATTCTTCGGCCCCCTGACCCGCGACAAGCTGCGCGTACTGTGGCTGCGTGCCGATTGGGACGCGATCGACCTCACCTCGCGGCGCCCGGCCTGGAAGGCCAACGCCTTTGCCGAGTTGCGCAAGGGGCTCGACATTTTCGATGCAAGCGACGCCGCCGACGCCGTGCCGCCAAGCCGGATCGACGGCGAGGCCGACGCCACCGTCCTGCGACTGGGCGGGCAGGCCGAACTGGCGCTTGGCCGCGACATGGCGATCGCGGTCAGCCCCCGGCTCCAATATGCCTTCGACGCGCTTTTGAGCTTCGAGGAGTTTACGGCAGGCAATTATACGGTCGGCCGCGGCTATGACCCGGGAACGTTGAGCGGCGACAGCGGCGTCGGCCTGACCGTCGAGATGCGCGGTCCGCGGCTTGCCCCGATCGCCCGTTCACGCCTGACCTTGCAACCTTATGTCTTCGGTGACGCCGCCTGGGCGTGGAATAAGAACGACGGCATGGGCGCCGACCGACTGACTTCGGCCGGTGCCGGCGTGCGCGCCGAATTGAGCGACCGGTTCCGCCTCGACAGCACGCTGGCGGTACCACTCGAAAAGGCTGGAATCGACAATCGCAAGGGAGATGTCCGGCTGCTGGTCACGCTGACCGGCCGCATTCTCCCATAGGAGGTTCGTATGACGCGTAGACTGTCCCAACTGTCCCGTGTGTCGAGCATGGCAATTGCCGTCGTGCTTACCGCCGGTGCCGCAGCCCAGAGCTTCCAAGGCAGTTCGAGCATATCGTCCGGCGACGTCTTCGTCTCCACCGGTGTCGGCACGACCGACGTGATGGTCAATTCATCGACGGCGGTGATTGACTGGACCCCAACCGACAACGCGCCGGGCACCAGCCCGATCAATTTCCAGCCCGCCGGCACTACCGCGACATTCTCGGGCTTCGGTCCCTTTGCGGTGCTCAACCGGATCGACGTCGCCGATGCCAACCGGGTGATTAGCCTCAACGGCACGATCCAAGGCGACGTCGGCGGCGCCATCTTTTTCTATAGCCCGTCGGGTTTCGTGGTCGGAAGCACGGCGGTCATTAACGTCGGCTCGTTGGTCCTGAGTGCATCGCCGCTGACCGTCGATGGCAATGGCGAATTCCTGATTGGCTCGGTCGCGCAATTCAATGCCGCCAATCCCAACGCATCAATTACCACACTCGCGGGCTCGCAGATTTCCGCTAACGGCGCTGGCAGCTATGTGGCGCTGGTCGCGCCGCGGATAGTGCACCAGGGAACGATCCGTACCGACACGGCGGCGGCACTGGTCGCGGCGGAAGCCGCGACGATAAGCTTTTCGCCCGACGGGCTTTTCAACATCGAGGTGACAACCGGCACCGACGCGGCGACGGGTATCCATGTCGACGGCGGGACGATCGCCCGCAACAGCGCGGTCGAAGGCAGCAATCACCACGCGTATCTGGTCGCCGTGGCCAAGAATGATGCCGTCACCATGCTGATCAACAACGGTGCATCGATCGGCTTCGAAACGGCGACGTCGGCGACGGTCGAGGGGAACAGTGTCGTCCTGTCGGGGGGATATGACGTTCAAGGCGGCGCGCCCTGGACGGCGGCGGGAACGTCCCAAGTCGACCTCAGTGCAACCAACGCCACCTTCTCATCGGACGTCGATGCCCAGATCAGCGGCAACGTGTCGATCAGCAGCGCCGGCGGCGCCCTTTCCTTTGGCCGTGACCTGACAGTCTACGGCGGCGAGGCGACGACGGTCGGAGGCAACATCCTGATCGATGCTGCAAACGGCAATGCGCTGACGATCGGCGGCGATCTTTATGCCCGCGCCTTCCGGCGCAATGCCGACGGTTCCGAGACCGGATTGATCACGCGGCTGGGGGCAACTGGCGGCTCGACGGCGACCATCGGCGGCAGCGTCTGGCTCAATTCCGACAGCTATGGCGCCCCGGCGCAAGACAACGGCCTGAACGGCGGCAACGCGACCGGCGGCAACGCGCAAATCAACATTGGCAACAACTCGACCCTGACGGTCGGCGGCAACGTTAGCGTTTCTGCCGACGGTTATGGCGGTGAGCAATATTATGGCGACGGGTCCGGCGGCAACGGCACCGGCGGCACCGCGCTCGTCATGTCCATCACCGGAAATGCCAATGTCGACATTGCCGGTTCAACCTATGTGTCGGCGCAGGGATACGGCGGCTCCGCCGGGGAATGTTCGGTCTGCAATGTGGTCGGCGGCAACGGCACTGGCGGCAACGCAAGCGTCCACACCAATGTCGGCAGCGGAAACCAGATGACGCTCGGCAATGTCGTCGTCAACGCTAGCGGGTACGGCGGCGCAGGCGATGCGCAGGCCGGGCAGGGAATCGGCGGGACGGCGGCGCTGAGTGCCGGCGACAATTCCTCGCTGACGGTGACCGGCGATGCCATCGTAGAAGCGGGCGGTTTTGGCGGGTTCGGTTTCGGCAATAACGGCGGGCTTGGACGGGGCGGCTCGGCGCGGATCGACGTCTATAATGGCGGAGCGATCGACATCGCCGCTGACGTGCTGGTCGGCGCCGAGGGGATCGGCGCGTCGAATTACGGCGAAGGTTTCAGCGGCTCCGGCGGAACCGGCGAGGGCGGCTTCGCGCAAATCTACGCCGGCGTGGGCAGCATCGATATCGGCGGCTTAGCCGAGGTGGTTGCCGCAGGGCTCGGCGGAGACGCATTTGGTGCGACCGGCGGCAATGCCTTCGGCGGCACCGCCCGCGTCGGCACGGATGGCGGCACCATCCAATTTTCCAACGACCTGCTTCTCGATGCTTCGGCGACTGGTGGCGAGGGCGCGGTCGGCGGCAATGCCACCGCGCGCGTGTCGCCCCCGACCGACGAGCTGAGTCCGATCGCCGTGGCGCTTTACACCGGCGCTGGCGGGTCGCTGACGGTGAGCGGCACCGCCTTGCTCGACGGGTCGGCCCAGGGTGGCAATGGCTTCGACGGCAACGGCGGGAACGCCAACGGCGGCGAGGCCGATGTCGTCGCCTATGTCGGTAACATCGACGTCGGCAACCTGATCGTCGCGGTCGATGCAACTGGCGGCGGCGGCGGTAATGGCGGAGCGGGCGGCAACGCCCTTGGCGGTGTGGTCGATGCAGTCTTCGGCTTCGGCGCCGCAGCGATCGGCGGAACGCTGACGATCGGGAGCGCGGTCATCGTCGCCGACGGCATCGGCGGCGAGGGCGGCGCCGGTAGCGGAGGCAATTCCGGCGGCAATGGGGGAGCCGGGGGCAACGGCACCGGTGGCAACATCATCTATGTCGGCAGCGCCGCTGGCGGCACGCTCGACAGCGGCGCGGCCCTGATCAGCGCGCGCGGCGAAGGGGGGGCCGGCGGGGCCGGCGGCGATGGCGATGGCGGGACCGGCGGCCACGGCGGAGCCGGCGGCGTTGGCCGGGGCGGGTTCATCCAGACTGGCTCGATCAGTGCCGACCAGGCACCCGGTGTCGGCGGCGGTGCGTTCTACACCACCCTCCTGCAGGACGTCAGCGGTATCGGTGGTGTCGGCGGCAACGGCGGAACCGGCGGCGGCGGCGATGGGGCCGGCGGTAATGGCGGAGACGCTTTCGGCGGCCGGTCGCTGTTTCTGTCCCGCGGCGTGCTGGTTACGGCCGACGCGGTCCAGTTGATCGCGGACGCGACCGGCGGCGACGGGGGATTTGGTTCGACCGACGGTGATGGAGGCGATGGCACGACCGGCGTGATCCTGGTCGAATCGAAGGATCGGTTCGGCCACCCGACCCAGCGTGGCACGCTGAATGTCGGGACCATCGACGGAAGCGCGGTGGCAATCGGCGGCATCGGCGCGACCGACGGGACCGGCACGGCGACGGGCGGAAGCTATTTCCGCTTGCTCAATGGCGACGCGACGATCGGCTCAATCAACATCACCGTTTCCGGCGACCTTTATAATGGGACGCTTGGACCGAGCTATGTGTCGGTTCGCGACGGCCTCGTCACAGTCGGCGACTTCAGCTTCACGACCAGCGGCGACCTCGGCCTCGACGGCAACAACGGGACGATGGACGCGAACAGCATCACGCTGTCCGCCGGCAACTTCCTCGCCTTCCCGCCCGCTCCGTCGCCGCCGATCGTGGCGGCAACCTATTCGGCCGGAAGTTTCGACATCAGCACCGGCGGCGATTTCGTCACCAATGCGAACCTCGATTCGGGCAGCGGCCTGGCGATCAGCGCGCCGGGGTCGATCATCATGGCCGATGCCGATGCGCAAGGCTCGATCGATTTAGCTGCGCTCGGAGGATCGCTCACTGCCGGGACAGTGACCGCAGGTGGCCATGCCGACCTGTTCGCAGCCGACAGCATCGCGACCGGCTCCATCCAGTCCGGGAGCTTCCTGACCCTGGATGCCATGAACGGCATTTCGACCGGCGCCCTTTCGGCGGCCGGCGATATCAGTGGCTTCAGCGGCGGTCCGATCAGCATCGGTAACGCCAGTTCACTTGGCGGGTCGATCTTCCTCGATTCCGGCGGGGCACTCGCCACCGGCAACCTCGACGCCCTGTTCGGGATCGAACTGTCAGCCGTCGGCGCGATCGGCTTCGGTGACACCGACAGCGATTATCTCGACTTCGACTCTGGCGGGGCGGTCACCGGCGGTGACATCATCGCCGGCACTTATGCGACCGGCGAAGCGCAGGGCGCAGTATCGCTCGGCAACGTCAATGTCGGCATTTTGCGCAGCGGCGGGATCACTGACGACGGGTTTGCCGCCGGGTTTGCCTCGGCGACCTCGGTCAGCGTCGGGAATGTTGCGGTCGACGAGGCGATCGGCTTCGCGACCTTCGGCACGCTGACAACTGGCAACCTCAGCGCCGGAACTGGCGTGATGGCGCTGGTGCAGGGCAATATGAGCTTCGGGTCCATCACCACCGCGCCCAACGGCCAAGTCTATCTGGCCGACGCCCAGATGTTCCTCGACGCGGGTGGGCCAGACAATTTCGATGCAACGATGGTGCTCAACAGCCCGCCGATCGCGACCAGCGGGTCGATCAGCATCGGAGGGCCGGTGTCGACGGGCGCCCTGGCCGCCGCGGCCGGCACCAGTTTCAGCGCGCAGGCCCTCAACGCCCCCTTCTTCGTCGACGTGTCTGCCGGAGGACTGCTCACGGTGGGCGGCGTCTGGAACGTTGGGGATGCCTACCTGACCTCCGGCGACATCGCCATCAACGCGGCGATCAATGCTGCCGAAGTCGGGCTGGTGTCGACCAACGGCACCCGGACGGTTATCGGCGATGGCACCGGCCTAAGCGGCTACAACCTGTCCAACGCCGAATATAATCTGATCAGCGCTGACGATATCAACGTCACCGCGGATAGCGCGCTGGGCGCGGCGCCGACGATGATCATCGGCGACCTTAATGTAGCTATCCCCGGATCCTCCGAGGGCGTAGAATATGACTTCACGACCTGGAACAGCCAGACGGAAACTGGCGAAGGATCGATCCGCATCGTCGGCGACATGCTGTTTACCGGCATGGGCGAATTCGATGTCATCGATTTCACCACCGGCCGCTTCGAACTGGATGCCGAAACCGGCACGCTGGCCCTGACCGGTGCCGGGAACGCGCTGGCGGGGACGGTGGAAATCTATGCCAGCAACATCCACATCGCGAGCGGCGCGATCCTCGACCAGCTTGCGGTCGACCCGCAATATGCTGGATACCGCGACGATCTGAACGCTCCGGCCGCGGTCGAGCGGCCGGACGGAGTGTTGCGCGCCGGGTCGGTCGCAATCGAGTTCGGCAATGTCGAGCCGGGCGAGCTCTATACCCTTTACGTCCAGAATAGCGGCACACAGGCGCGTCCGGCCGGATTCCTGGTCAGCGAGTCCGTGCTGTTCAGCGAAGGAAGCGAGCAGGGTTTCGCGCCGGGATCGATCGATGTCGTCATTAACGGCCAGATCGAGACTTCCAACGGGACGTTGACCGGCGCGGATGTCCGGGATGCGCTGGTCGAGGCTGAAGGCGACCTGACGCCCTTCACGGCGACTAGCACTGTCAACGGCTGCCTGCTCACCGGGCCTTGCACACTGGCCGGACCGATTCCGCCGGGGTTCCTCCCGACCCCCGGCATCCAGGACGAGATCCGGCTGGTGGAAAATAACCAGATGCCCCCGCCCGAGTTCGGCAATGAAGATTTCATCGACGACAATGACGAGGATACCGAGGACAGTCAGACCAGTCCAATCGTCCCGCCTGCACCGCTGTTCGATACCAGCGAAATGGAAACGGCGGACGGAACCGTCACGCCGGAGATCGGCACGTCGATGCGGTCCAGCCCGGGAATCAAACGAGAGGGCGACGTCGACGACCCGGTGTCCGGGACCGGCAACCCGGCCCTGATGGAGAGCGCACCGCCGCCCTCTTACCAACAGGAGACACAACAATGACCCGCCCCTTGATCCTGGCGATGCTATCGGGCGCCGCTTTCCTGTCGGTGCCAGCGATAGCGCTGGACACGCCGCTTTCGGTCCAGTCGAGCTTCCGGCTCGGGGACGCGGGGGTGATGTGCAGCGCACAGCTCCAGTCGGTCGATGCGCGGCTTACCGGCCTGTTCGACAGAGGCTATCTTCTCACTTGTCGCGACGCCGCCGCGCCTGTCGGCAGCCTGCTTGCGGTGCGACGCCCGGTCGCGCTGGCTAGCGAACCAAGCGCGATCCACGATGGCTCGCTGAGCTGCCGGTCCGAGGAAAGCGTTACGATCGACCAGGTCGGCACCGTGCAGACGGTTCTCTGCCGTGACACCGCCGGGATCGATTATCGTCGCTATTCGGTCCAACGTGGCAAGGCCCATTATTTCGCCGAAGGGCTGGCAGGCTATGATCCGGCGCTTCGACTTGCGCTGGCGTCGGCAGTCACCGATCGGGCTCAACGCGGCGCGGTGCAGGTAGCGACGACCGAAGTCAGCGATCCGGCAGCTTTCGCCCGCGTCCAGGCGGGCTCGCTTGATCCGGCCGGCGCACGCACCGAGGCCTATATCCGCAACAACGCTGGCCGATTTGCCGAAAGCTCCCAGTTCTTCGAGAGCCTTGTCGAGCGCGAGAACAACGAGCCCGCGGCCTTGGCCGAAGCCCTTGCCAATCAGGGCTTGCAACAGTCCAACCTTGGCAACTTCGCCGCCGCCGAGCGGCTGTTCGGCCGCGCTGCGGCGGTCAGCCCGGCCAGCAGTGGCGTGCTGCAACGGCTGATCCGCAACTATCGTGTCATCAACCTGCTCAACCAGAAGCGCGGTCTCGACGCCATCGAAGCGCTGGCGACTCCTGTCGCTGCCGTCGCTGAAGAGAGCGAGGCCGACCAGATCCGCAACGGTCTGATAACCCCACCGCTAAGCCTTGCGATCAACCGCGAAAGCGGAAGTGGGCAGCAGGTTGCGGCTGTTACCGCCACCCTGACCCCGGCGGAGCGGGCGGCACTGCTCGACGCCCAGGGACTGCAACTGAAAGGGGTGGCGCAGCGTCAGCTTGGCCAATTGGCGCAGGCGGACTCCCATTTCGGCAAGGCCCGTTCGCAGGTATTGAATGTTCGAGACGGACGGGTCCATTCCGCTCGCTGGCTGCTCAGCGAGATTGAAATCGAACGGGCACTTATAGCCGAGGCGCGCGGCGATCGTTCGGGCGCGGCCGGTGCATTCGATGCGGCGATCGCCGTGTTGGCTGAAACCTATCCCGAAAGCCCTGCGCTGCTCTCTGCAAAGGCGCGCAAGGCCAGCTACTTGGTGAGGTCCGGCGACGCGGCCAATGCCCGGGCGCTGTTCGAGGAAGTGGTGGCCAGCGGCGCTTCGGTCGCCGAAAGCGGCGCGGCGCTGCATAACCTGCTTGGGCCTTATTTCGACCTGCTTACTGCCGACGGAAGCGCAGCGGCTGCTGCGTCGATGTTCCGGGCAACCCAGCTGCTCGAACGGCCTGGCGTTGCGCAAACCCAGGCGATCCTCGCCCGCCAATATGCCGCGGGCAATGACGAGGGCAGCGGCCTGTTCCGCCTGGCCGTTGCCCGAACCCGCGAAATCGTCCGGCAGGATGCCGAGATCAAGCGGCTCGAGGCATTAGCGGAACGGACGGCCGCTCAGGAGGCAGCGATCCGTGCCGGCAAGGCGAGCCTTGAGGCGCTTCGGGCCGACCAGGTCCGGCTGCAGGCACGGCTTGGCGATTACCCACGGTACAAGGTACTTAGCCCGCAAATCGTCGAGCTGGCCGAGCTCCAGGCGGCGCTTCGACCCGGCGAAGGCTATTACAAGATGGTGGTCGTCGACGGCGCGATCTACGCGCTGACCGCGGCCAATGGGATGGCGCGACCGACGAAGCTGCAGGGGAGCCTGGCCGAGATGGCCGCCGATGTCGCGGCTATTCGCAACAGCATTGTCCGGATCGAAAATGGTGAGGCCGTAACCGAGCCCTTTGATGTCGCACGCGCGCGCGCTCTCTACCTCAAGTTATTCGGGCACGCCGATTCCGAAATTCGCCAATGGTCGCACATGGTGTTCGAACCCGACGGACCGATGCTCCAGCTGCCGCCCTACCTGCTCCCCGCGAGCCAGCCGGGTGTCGACGCCTACCTGGCTCGGGCAGCACGCCCCAATGCCGACGCGTTTGACTTTACCGGGGTCGATTGGCTCGGTCGGCACTTGCAAACCTCGATCTCGGTCAGCGCGCGCAGCTTCCTCGACATGCGCGCGATCGCCCCGAGCCGGGCGCGCCAGGCCTATCTCGGGGTTGGCGAGAATGCGGTGGCCTTCACCCGCCCGGTGACGGCGGTAGCCGATGAGTGCGATTGGCCGATCGCCATCTGGCAGGCGCCGATCTCCGCGGACGAATTGAGGCAGGCCGAAGCGCGATTCGGACCTGACCAAAGCCGCTTGCTGACCGGCGCGGAGTTTACCGACGCGGCGCTCCTCGCCCAGTCGGACAGGCTCGACCAATATCGGGTCTTGCACTTCGCCACCCACGGCCTGGTTACCTCACCACGGCCCGACTGCCCGGCGCGGCCCGCGCTGGTCACCAGTTTCGGACCGCAGGGATCGGACGGGCTGTTGAGCTTCCGCGAGGTTTTCGACCTGAAGCTTGATGCCGACGTGGTCATCCTGTCCGCCTGCGACACCGCCGGTACCGCGACCGCGGCGATCAGCCGCGAGGCCGGCATTGCCACGGGCGGCAACTATGCGCTCGACGGGCTGGTCCGGGCGTTCGTCGGCGCCGGCGCGCGGTCGGTCGTCGCAAGCCACTGGCCGGTGCCTGACAACTATGACGCTACCAAGCGGCTGGTCGGAGGGCTAGTCGAAGCGCGACCGGGGCAGGCGCTGGCCGGCGCCCTCGGCGAGGCGCAAGCCAAGCTGATGGACGACGCCCGCACTTCGCATCCCTTTTACTGGGCCGCGTTCATCATCCTTGGCGACGGCGCCAAGCCGCTGGTTCCGACCGACCGGATCGCCAGCCGCTAGAGAATCGCAAGGTGGCGATTGTCAAACCGCCGGGCATATTGGGCGGCGATCGATACTTTGCGTTCGATCGCTTCGATGATCGGCACCGAAAAATCGACTCCGGCGAGACGCGAGCAGCTGCCCAGATTACCCGGGGAGAAGACGTTCACCTCAAGGATCTTGTCGCCAACGATATCGACTCCCACGAGGAACATGCCGTCGGCCACCAGCTTGGGCCGGATCATCTCCGCCACCGCCAATTCGGTCTTGCCGATTTCGACGGCTTCCGCGGTGCCGCCGGCATGGATGTTTGACCGAATATCGTCAGGCGAAGCGACCCGGCGCAACGCGGCATATTTTCCATCAATTTCCAAGGGGCGGCCGTTCATCAGGAAGAGGCGGATGTCGCCCTTTTTAGCCGCGGGAACATAGGATTGGGCGATAATATAGCCATCACGCCCAATCGCCTCGATAATCTGGTTGAGGTTCGACTTGGCCTCGGCATCGACCTTGAACACCCCTGACCCGCCCGAACCCTGGAGCGGTTTAAGAATGATGTTGCCGCCATGCTGCTTGGCAAAGGCCTTGATGTCGGTCGCGTGACGGCTGATCAGGGTTTCGGCGCGGGCTTCAGTCGGAAAGCTCTGGAAGTAGAGCTTGTTGATGGCGCGGCCTAGACTGTCGGGATCATTCAGGACAATGACCCCGCGCTTGGCGGCTTCGCGCCCGAACAGAATGCCTGCTTCCATCGCCCAAGGCGTCTCGGCGTCGATCGACGGGTCGTTGCGAAGCATCAGCACGTCGATGGTGGCCATATCGACCGGCTCGACCTTGCATTTGTCGGACTTGAGGGTGGCGAAGAAATCCTCGCTGTCCTTATATTTCTTCTTCGGCAGCGATCGCGTGTGGGCGCAAAGGCTGTCGTCGGCACGCAAGATGAAGTCGTGGGGCGTAAGGTAACTGACCCGATGACCCCTCAATTGGGCCTGATGGGCGAGCACGGTCGTCGTGTAGCCGGCATGCTCCCGCTCCAGATCATTGATGAAAAAGGCAATGTGCACCGCTTATCCTTCCGTCATGGCGGCAGTGACATCACCGCTAGCCCGCAAACGCGTGATCCGCTCGTCCGTGCCGCGCGCCTGCAAAAAGTGCGGCAGCGACCGCGGACCCTGTACCAGTCCACGGTGAAGCAATTCCTCGATCAGGGGGGCATGGGCGACGGCGATCTTGCCTAGCCAGAAGGGCTGAAGCGATGCCCCTTCGGCGACCATCGTCATCACCGCACGGAATCCTTGCAAGTAGATGGCGTCCTTGGCGAGGCCGCCTGATCGAAAGACTCGCGCGGCGATTCCGAACGCTCCGGAGCGGCTGAACCCGTGATCCTTGTGAAGCAGGCGGTAGACCTCGACGAAATCCGCTCCGTGCAGCATGGCATCGACCGCAACGACCCTGCCGGCGAGCAGCCGCAATCGCGTTCGCGTAAGCCCGCCCACCGTCCATTCGGCGAAAACACCCAAGCCTTCCTGCACGCCCTCATAGCCGGCAAGGCCCGTTCGAAATATCGACAGTCCCTGCGCCGATCCGTTGAAATAGGTCAGCAAGTGGACACCCACTTCATGGGCCAGCAAAGCTTCAACCCGGTGGGCGGGCATGACCGTATCCGATCCGATCATCAGCCTGTCGCCTGACACCAGAAGTCCAGCGACGTCGTCGCGCAGCTGAATATCGGGCGCGAAGTCGGCATTCCCCTCCTGGTACCGCGCTGACAGCGCCTGCGCGGCCTTGGCGATGGCCGGTGCGCGGACCGTTCCCCCGCGCGGCGGGTCTTTCGATGTCGAAGCCAGGATCGCGGTCGCATCGGCCAGCAAGGGTGCATCGACAGCGCCGTAAAGGAACATCGAGGCAGCCCGGAATGCCGGAGAATTGCGGGTCGCCAGCATCGTCAGCTGAGCGTCGATTTCCCGCCGTTTTTCGCCCAGCAAGGTTTCGAGCAGGGGATCTTCCAGCGCCCGCAAATCGATGGCGTAGAGTTCCCGCTTGGCCAGGTCGGGATCGACCGTCAGCGGCCGATAGTGAAATTTTGGCATTGCCTGTTCGCCGCCGGCCACGAACCGGTCGAACGCCTTGGCCGTGTTGATCGGGGAGATGGAAAGGAGGAAGTCGAAGCTGCGCGCAATACGGTCCAGCTTGCGGTCGGCCTTGTGGGCAGCAGCCAGATAGGCGCTTCGCCCCAACGCGCGATAATGGATAGGGACCGGGGTCTTTCCATCATCGAGGAACGCGCAGGCCGCGGCGAGAATTGCGTCGCCGACCAGGGTCGACAGCTCGTGGGCGATGGCCGGGAAGACGCCACCGTCCTGGCGGCGGTGGATTTGCGGCACCTGGAGCGACAATCGCTGAATGCCATCGATCTTGGACATTAGCTGGTCGAACGCCTGGGGCAGCAGCGGTGAAAACGGGACGCGCTCGACGGTGCAGCGGCGCAGGTCAATCGCGGCGTCGCTGAGCTTGCACCCCAGCAGCTTTGCGGCGCGGCCCACATGGCCCTTATCTCCCGCCCCAATCCGGGCCACGAAGGGAGGCAGTTCCGCACTCCCTTCGGCGCCCGGCTCATGCGGCAGATCTTCCAGGATGATGACCAGCAACTTGCCAGAGTGCGCACTGAGCGCGGCGGCTACCATGTCGAGCGCTTGAAGCGCGGCATGATCATCGCCGCTCGACCAGATCAGGTAAGAGGAGCTGTCGACCGCGATGCGGCGAGCCAGGCTCGTCGCGGGATCATCCGAGCGGTGAAGGATCAGGAAAGGAAGCCAGCGATCGATATGGACCCGGCCCGCCTCTCCGACGGTTTCACGCAGCGCGCCGGTCCTTCCGAACTTGCCGGCGAAAGGCGGGGGCGCGAAGCGGAGGTCGGGCCGGCTGCTCATTGCAGCAGCGCGTCGGCCCGCTCGGCGGTGAAGGCGATAAAGCGGCGCATCGCCTCCAGTTCCGCCTGGTCAGGCTCGCCGGTCCATTCGTCCATGAAGAATTTCTTGAATTCCAGCGCGATGGCGCAGCCCCGTCCGGGATAACGCTGATGAACGAACCGGGTCTGTTCG